>NZ_JARPQB010000069.1 GCF_029478665.1 Pseudomonas entomophila | reverse complement strand
CCATCCCCGCCCTGGACCGACTCCCCCGGCCACTCTACGCCCGCGCCGAAAGCCTGGGCGCCGGCTCCTGGACCACCCGCCACCGGCACGACTGGGTGCAGTTCTCCTACGCCATCAGCGGTGTGCTCGGCGTCTACACCAGCGACGGCAGCTACTTTGCGCCGCCGCAGTGGGGCGTGTGGATTCCGGCTGGCACCGAGCATGAAGTGGTGACCTCGATGCAGGCCGAGATGCGCAGCCTGTACGTGCGCCGCGACGCATGCGCATGGGCGCCGGCGCAATGCCGGGTGCTGGAGGTTACGCCGTTGGCGCGGGAGCTGATCAAGCAGTTCTGCACCTTCGCGGTGGACTATCCGGAGGGGGAGAGCACCGAGGCGCGGTTGGTCGCGGTATTGCTGGACCAGTTGCGGACCTTGCCGGAGGTCGGGTTTTCCCTGCCGTTGCCTCGTCACCCAGGGTTGCTGGCGTTGTGCAACGGCCTGATCAGCGAGCCTGATCAACCCCAGACCCTGCAGCAATGGGCGGTGCAGCTGGGTGTCTCGGAGAAGACGCTGATGCGCCTGTTCCAGCGCGAGACGGGCTTGAGTTTTCGCAACTGGCGCCAGCGCATGCGCCTGCTGTCGTCGCTGGCGCTGCTGGAAGCGGGGGAAAGCGTGACCCAGGCGGCGTTGGGCTGTGGGTATGACTCGACCTCGGCGTACATCGCGGCGTTCAAGCAGTTGTTCGGGGCCACGCCCGGTGAGCTCAAGCTCTGAAGCCAGCCCCTGCAAGTCTGTCGCGAATCGACCTGTAGGAGCCAGCTTTGCTGGCGAAGGCAAGGCGTAGCCTTGCCACCGGGATTGCAGGGGGCGGTTCGCCAGCAAAGCTGGCTCCTACCCGGACGGCGCAGTCTGTTGCGGCGCCAAGCGCCTCAGGTCCTGAACCGGCGCACCAACGCGTCCAGCTCGTTGGACAACCCCGCCAAACTCTCGGAATCCTGCCGCGCCGCCTGGGCCAGTTCCGCCACCAGCTGGGCGTCCCCATGGATCTGGCTGATATGCCGGTTGATGTCCTCGGCCACCTGGTGCTGCTCCTCGGCGGCGGTGGCGATCTGGGTGTTCATGTCGCGAATGATGTCCACCGACTCGCGGATCTGCCCGAAACTGTCGCGCGCCATACCAATACGGCTGACCGACTGCTGTGACACCTCGATGCTCGCGTGCATCTGTTCGGCCACCTGCGCGGTGCGGCTGGCCAGGTTGCCCAGCAGGCCGTCGATCTCGGCGGTGGAGTCGGCGGTGCGCTTGGCCAGGGCGCGTACTTCGTCGGCCACCACCGCGAAGCCACGGCCTTGTTCACCGGCGCGGGCCGCTTCGATGGCGGCGTTGAGCGCCAGCAGGTTGGTCTGCTCGGCGATCGAACGGATGGTGCCGAGAATCGACTGGATCGCGTTGCTGTCGCGCTCGAGCTGCTGGATCGACTGCGCCGACTGCTCGATTTCCTGGCTCAGGCGATCGACGCTCTGTACCGCCGCGTCGATCTGTTGCTGGCCTTCGCGGGCCTGCTGCTGGCCGCTGTCGGCCGACAGCGCCGCCTGGCTGCAGGAACGGGCCACTTCGTTGGCGGTGGCGACCATCTCGTGGAAGGCGGTGGAGACCATGTCCACCGCTTCGCGCTGGCGCCCGGCGGCCTCTGCCATGTCACTGGAAACCCGGGTCGAGCTGCTGGAGGTGCTGAGGATCTTGTTGGCTGCCGCGCCGATATGCTGGATCAAGCTGCGAATGGCCCCGAGGAACTGGTTGAACCAGCTGGCCAGCTGGGCGGTTTCGTCGCGGCCACGGATCTCCAGGCTGCGGGTCAGGTCGCCTTCGCCTTGGGCGATGCCTTCCAAGCCGCTGCTGACACTGTTGATCGGGCGCACGATGAGTTTGGCGAACGCCGCGCCGACGCCCGCGAACACCGCTGCCAGGATCAATGCGACGGCACCGATCAACCAGGTCAGGCGGGTGGTGGTCTGCATGACCTCCTCCTGCTGGATCAGGCCGATGAAGGTCCAGCCCAGTTGCTCGTCGGGATAGACGTTGGCCATGAAACGCTCGCCGTTGATCTCGACTTCGGCCAGGCCCTTGCCGGCCTTGGCCAGCTCGGCGTAGCCGCCGCCCAGGCTGGCGAGCTGCTTGAAGTTGTGGCTGGCATCGCGGGGGTCGACCATCACGTTGCCGTTGTGCTCCATCAGGATCAGGTAGCCGCTTTCGCCCAGCTTGATCTGCTTGACGATCTCGGTCAGGCCCTTGAGCGACACGTCGATGTTGACCACGCCGCCCGGGTTGCCCAGCGGGTTGGCCACCGCGCGCACGGTGCTGACCAGCACCGCGTCGTCACCGGCCCAGTAGTAGGGGGCGGTGCGCAGGGTCTTGCCGGGGTTGGCCATGGCGGTCTGGTACCAGGGGCGGGTGCGCGGGTCGTAGTTGGCCATCTTCGGGTCGCCGGGCCAGAACGCGTAGCCGCCGTCCTTCAGGCCGTAGGAGACGTAGGCGTAGTCCGGATGGCTCTGGGCCAGGCGCGAGAACAGGTCGAACAGCGCCTTGTCCTGCTCGCCGGGCACGATAGTGGCGGCGTCCGCGCTGATGTGTTTCTTCACATTGTCGGTCGTGGCGGCCACCAGTGGCTGGGCGGCCAGGTAGTCGACGTTCTGGGTGATGCCCTGGAAGAAGATGTCCATGGCATTGCCAACCTGGCGGATTTCCCGGCTGCTGTTGTCGAGGAAGTCGTCGCGGGCTTCGCCGCGCAGGTTGAGCACCACCAGGGTGGCGACCAGGACGATGGGCAGGCCGGCGATCACGGCGAAGGCCCAGGTCAGTTTCTGTTTGATGTTCATCCACGCTCCCAGATTGTTCTTGTCGATGCTTGAGGCCGGTATCAGGGCATCGGCACGGTCTGGGTTTCTTGAAGGGGAGTACCCGTATTTATTGGGCGAAAGTCAAATTCGAGGGGTATTTCATTGTAGGAGCCGGCTTTGCCGGCGAACACCGGCAAAGCCGGTGCCATCCACCGCGTCGCCTGGTTCGCCAGCAAGGCTGGCTCCTACAGGGGCCGGGTCAATGGCAGCAGCCACTGCCATTGGCCAGGTCCTTGAGGATCGGGCAATCCGGCCGGTCATCGCCCTGGCAGTGGGACACCAGCTCACCCAAGGTATCGCGCAGGCTCACCAACTCCTCGATGCGCCGGTTCAATTCATCGATATGTTGCATGGCCAGCGCCTTCACATCGGCGCTGGCGCGCTGGCGGTCCTGCCAGAGGGTCAGCAACTTGGCCACTTCCTCCAGGGAAAACCCCAGGTCACGGGAGCGCTTGATGAATGCCAGGCTGTGCAGGTCTTCCTGCTGGTACAGGCGGTAGCCGCTGTCGCTGCGCTTGGCCGGGCGCAGCAGGCCGATGGACTCGTAATAGCGGATCATCTTGGCGCTGAGCCCGCTGCGGCGGGCGGCCTGGCCGATATTCATGGCGCCTCCTGTTCGGTCGTGGTGGGTTTCCAGGTTTTCAGCCACAGGGCATTGCTCACCACGCTGACGCTGGACAGGGCCATGGCCGCGCCGGCCAGCACCGGGTTGAGGTAGCCCAGGGCCGCCAGGGGGATGCCCACCAGGTTGTAGATGAAGGCCCAGAACAGGTTCTGGCGGATTTTCGCGTAGGTCTTGCGGCTGATCTCCAGGGCGGCCGGCACCAGGCGCGGATCGCCGCGCATCAGGGTGATGCCGGCGGCCTGCATGGCCACGTCGGTGCCACCGCCCATGGCGATGCCGATATCGGCGGCGGCCAGGGCCGGGGCATCGTTGATGCCGTCGCCGACCATGGCCACCACGCCGTCCTGCTTGAGCGCGGCGACGGTGGCCGCCTTGTCCGCCGGCAGCACTTCGGCGTGCACGTCGTCGATGCCCAGGGCGTCGGCCACTACCTTGGCGCTGCCACGGTTGTCTCCGGTCAGCAGGTGGCTGCTGATGCCACGGCCATGCAGCGCGTCGATGGCCTGGCCGGCGCCGGGCTTGAGGCTGTCGCCGAAAGCGAACAGGCCCAGCACCCGGGGTTGGTCGCCACGCTCGATCAGCCATGACAGGGTGCGGCCTTGCGCTTCCCAGGCGTGGGCGCTGGTTGCCAGCTCGCCGGGCTGGAGTTGGCTTTCATCGAGCAGGCGACGGTTGCCCAGCGCCAGCTCCCGACCCTCCACCTGGCCGGCGATACCTCGGCCGGTGAGGGACTGGCTATCGCTTACCGTCGGTACATCCAGATGCTGTTCCGCGCAGGCGTCGAGCACGGCCTTGGCCAAAGGGTGTTCGCTGCCGCGTTGCAGGGCACCGGCCAAACGCAGCAGTTCGCTGCCGTCGCCATTGCTTGCCTGGCTGTGGACAATCCGTGGGCTGCCCGAGGTGAGGGTGCCCGTCTTGTCGAACACCACCCGGTTCACCGCGTGGGCGCGCTCCAGGGCTTCGGCATCCTTGATCAAGATGCCGTGGCGGGCGGCGACGCCTGTACCGGCCATGATCGCGGCGGGCGTGGCCAGGCCGAGGGCGCAAGGGCAGGCGATCACCAGCACGGCCACCGCGTTGATCAGGGCGGTCTCCAGCGGCGCACCGGCCAGCCACCAGCCGACCAAGGTGATCAGCGCCAGTACCAGCACCGCAGGCACGAACACCTGGCTGACCCGGTCGACCAGTTTCTGGATCGGTGCCTTGGCCGCCTGTGCGTCCTCGACCAGGCGAATGATGCGGGCCAGCACGGTCTCGGTGCCCAATGCCTGGGTCTTGACCAGCAGGCGGCCTTCACCATTGATCGCGCCCCCGGTGACGGTGTCGCCGGGCTGCTTGGGCACCGGCAGGCTCTCGCCGCTGATCAGGGCTTCGTCGGCGTGGCTGCTGCCTTCGAGCACTTCGCCGTCGACCGGGAAGCGCTCACCTGGCTTGACCAGTACCAGGTCGCCCAAACGCAGTTGGCTGATCGCGACGTCCTCCTCGCGACCCTCGACGACGCGCAGCGCCCGCTCGGGGCGCAAGGCCTCCAGGGCGCGGATGGCGCTGGCGGTCTGGCGCTTGGCGCGGCTTTCGAGGTACTTGCCCAGCAGCACCAGGGCGATCACCACCGCCGAGGCCTCGAAATACAGGTGCGGCTCCATGCCGGCGTGGGCATTGGCCCATTGGTAGAGGCTCAGGCCGTAGCCGGCGCTGGTACCCAAAGCCACCAGAAGGTCCATGTTGCCAGCACCGGCGCGCACGGCTTTCCAGGCGGCCACATAGAAGCGCGCACCGAGGATGAACTGCACGGGGGTCGCCAGCAGGAACTGGGCCCAGGCCGGCAGCATCCAGTGCAGGCCGAAGGGTTGTACCAGCATGGGCAGCACCAGGGGCAGGGCCAGCAGCAACGCGGCGGCCACCGCCAGGCGTTCGTTGCGCAGCCGCCGTTGCGCCTGGTTGTGGTCGTCGTGGGCGGTGCGCGGCAGGCTGGCGCTGTAGCCCGCTTTTTCCACTGCGTTGATCAAGACGCCGTCATCGACCGCCAGCAGTACTTCAAGGTGGGCGCGCTCACTGGCCAGGTTGACGCTGACCTGCTCCACGCCCGGCAGCTTGCCGAGGGCGCGTTCGACGCGGCCGGCGCAGCTGGCGCAGGTCATGCCGCCGATCTGCAGTTCGAGGGTACGGGTGGGGACGCTGTAACCGGCCTCGCGCACCGCGCCGACCAGGGCTGGCAGGCTGTCGGCCGGGGCCTGGACCCGGGCCTGTTCGGTGGCGAGGTTGACGCTGACGTGTTCGGTGCCTGTGACCTTGCGCAAGGCGCGCTCGACGCGACCGGCGCAACTGGCGCAGGTCATGCCGGCGATCGGCAGGTCGAAGGTGGTGGATGCGGGCATGGCTCTCTCCTCCGTGGACTGGCCTCCAGCATCAACCTTGCCATGCGGTCAAGGTCAATAGCCCAGGCCGGCTCGCTTCAACACCAGGCCATCATGCCCCATGGCAATGCGGTACTTGTTGATCTGGCCCGCCTGCAGCGTCAGGCGCGTGCTGCGCTGGTCCTCGACGCCAGGAGCGCAACCAGGCATCTGCCCGGGCAGCAGGCGCAGGCGCACATCCACCGGGCCTGGCGGCAGGTTGAACGAGGTCGATTGTTCCTGGAACACCCGGCCGGACAGCTGATCGTTGAGGTAGATACCGATCTCGCAACTGGTGGCGACTTCCAGGCGCTCCCGGGAAATGATCAGCACGCTGTAGTCCGCGTTGCCCTCGGCGCTGGCCGGTGGTACCACGGCCAGCGCACCCAGCAATCCGGCGAGGGTCAATGCTGCCCTGATCATGATGAATCTCCTGCTTGGCTAAATCGTCAAAGGCGCAGCTTGGCCGAGCCGCGCGCGGATTTCCAGCCCGGCCGTTTCAGCCAGAACTTGACCTTGTCCCGATGGCAAGGTCGAAACTGCGCCAAACCCTGAAGGAGGCAACCTCGATGCAAGTGTTCAACGTACAAGGCATGACCTGCGGCCACTGTGTGAAGGCCGTGACCCGGGCGGTGCAGGAGCAGGACGCGGCGGCGCGGGTGGAGGTGGACCTGGCGGCTCGTCAGGTGCGCGTGCAGAGCGCGCTGGACGCCGAGCGCATCCTTACTGCGATTCGTGATGAGGGCTACCAGGCCGACGTGGCCTGACCTGCGTGACGTGGCGACGGGCCCGGCGGTGCCGGGCATCGCCAGCAAGGCTGGCTCCTACAGGTATTGCACGGTATCTGCGGGAGCGGGCTTGCTGCGCTGGAATAACGGCACAACTGTTACAAAGGTTTTCATTGCAGGGCTCCCATGCAGGTAGACTAACGGCACTTGCTTAGCCTGCTATGGATTCCCCATGAACCTGCGAACCTTGCTGATCCTGGGCGCCCTCAGTGCGTTCGGGCCCTTGGCGATCGACTTCTACCTGCCCGCCTTCCCGGCCATGGCCCATGCCTTCGGCACCGACGAGAAGCATGTGCAGACCACGTTGGCCGCCTATTTCCTCGGCCTGTCCCTCGGCCAGCTGGCCTATGGCCCGATCGCCGACCGTTTTGGCCGCCGTATCCCGCTGCTGTTCGGCGTCGGTCTGTTCACCCTCGCCTCGTTGGTGTGCGCCTATGCCCCCAACCTCGACAGCCTGATCCTGGCGCGCTTCGTCCAGGCTTTGGGTGGCTGCGCCGGCATGGTGTTGTCACGGGCGATCGTCAGCGACAAATGCGACGCGGTGGCTTCGGCCAAAGTCTTCTCACAGTTGATGCTGGTCATGGGCCTGGCACCGATTCTTGCGCCGATGCTCGGCGGCGTGCTGGTGAACCTGGCCGGCTGGCAATCGATCTTCCTCGCCCTGAGCCTGTTCAGCGCCGTGTGCCTGCTGGCCGTGGGGCTTGGTTTGCCGGAAAGCCTGCCAGCCTCGGTAGCGCGCCAGCCACTGTCCGGAGCCCTGCGCCAGTACCTGCGGCTGCTGGGTGATCGCGTGTTCATCGGCCATGCCTTGACCGGGGGTATCGCGATTGCCGGGATGTTTGCCTACATCGCCGGTTCGCCTTTCGTCTTCATCAAGCTCTACGGCGTGCCCGCCGAGCACTACGGCTGGCTGTTCGGTACCAATGCCGCAGGCTTCATCCTCATGGCCCAGGTCAATGCGCGCTTGCTGTCCAGGCGAGGGCCGGCTTTCCTGCTGGCGCGCGCGGTATGGCTGTATCTGGTTGCCGCCCTGGTGCTGCTGGCAGTGGCGGCATGGCACCCGGACACCTTGTGGCCGCTGCTGGTGCCACTGTTCGTGTGTATTGCCAGCCTGGGTTGCATCGCCCCCAATGCCTCGGCGTGCGCGATGAGCGGGCAGGGCGCGCGCGCCGGCAGCGCCTCGGCACTGATGGGCTGCCTGCAGTTCAGTGTCGCCGCGGGCGCGGCGGCGCTGGTCGGGCTGCTGCACGATGGCAGCGCGGTGCCCATGGCCCTGGTGATCAGCCTGTGCGGCGCACTGGTGGTCAGTGTCGCAATGCTGACCCGGCGCTGGCAGTCCAGTCTGCCGACGTGAGGGGATGCGGTGCCTTCAGGCGGGTTTCCAGCACGGCGACGAATGCCCGCGCTTCGGCTTCGCTGCGGAAACTCACCACATGTTGATCGAGCTGGACCTGCCAGGGGCAGTTCGGGTTTCGGTTCGACGCACTGACGACAATCTTCATTGTGATCCACCTCCAGTGAGCGAAAGCGGATGAAGTTTAGCGCCACTGTGGGCGCCCGGCATGACCGTGGTCAGGACTCAGACTGACGGTCATGGTGGGGAGGTGGCGGGAAGCTTTCTGTTTTATCCCAGGAATTTGGTGTAACGACTTGTCGGTCTTGTCGGGCGGCCTGCGTACGGTGACCGCACCCTGCCAGGCGGTAGCCAAGGTATTCCGGGAGTATCGGGCGCAATGCGCGGGCTGGCACCCTGAAGTTTCAGGCAAGGCATGTCGCGCGATACCACGGCAGCGGCCTACTTAACGGGTTGGGCGAGCAGCTTATACTGCCGCCGCACGCCGCAATCCAGCGCCCCGGGGAGGCCGGTTGTCGCTATCCGACGAGATCATTCAGGGAGCTCCATAGTCATGAACGCAGTCCGCACCATCAGTCAGGCCGCCGGCCTGATGGCCGACCCCAAGCGCAGCGCCATGCTATGGGCGTTGATCGATGGTTCACCACGGGCGGCGGACGAGCTGGCGCTGACCACGGGGCTGAGCCTAGCTTCGGCTTGCGCGCACCTGTCGCTGCTGTCGTCGGCCGGTTTGCTCAAGCTCGAGATCCGCGGGCGCAAACGTTACTTTCGGTTGGCGGCACCGCAGGTTGGCGCGGCGGTGGAGGCGCTGGCCAGCGTGCAGGTGAACGGGCATTCGCCCGCATCCCGGGTAACGCCAGCCCAGGTCCCCCTGTCGATGCGCAGGGCGCGTTTGTGTGGTGAGCATCTGGGAGGTGAGATGGCTGCCGATCTGTTCCAGCGCCTGTTGAGCGCGGGTTGGCTGGAGGGCAGCGAGCAGCGCCTGTGTGTCAGCCAGCAGGGCAGGCAGCAGTTGGGTGCGCTGGGCCTTTACATCGATGCGTTGGCACCGGGACATCAACGCGGTTGTGTCGTCTGCCACTGCAGTGAATGGAGCGATCAGGGCCCACATCTGGGTGGCAGCCTCGGACAGGCGTTGCTGACGCTGTTCCTGCAGTCGGGTTGGATCCGCGAACAGGAGGGAAGCCGGGCGGTGCAGATCACCGCGCTCGGCATCCAGCAGATCAACGGCATCGCCCGTCTACCTGCGCTGCAGGTGGGTTAGCGCACCAGGCGGGCGTCCAGGCTGTTCTGCGCCAGGCGCTGGGCTTGGTCCTGGGTCATGCCGAGGTGCTCGTACAGGGCATGGAAGTTCTCGGTGACGTAGCCACCGAAATAGGCCGGGTCATCCGAGTTGACCGTCACTTTCACGCCACGCTCGAGCATGTCGAGGATGTTGTGCTGGCCCATATGCTCGAACACGCACAGTTTGGTGTTGGACAGCGGGCAGACGGTCAGCGGGATCTGCTCGTCGATGATGCGCTGCATCAGCCGTTCATCTTCGATGGCGCGCACGCCATGGTCGATGCGCTGGATCTTCAGCAGGTCGAGCGCCTCCCAGATGTATTCGGGCGGGCCTTCCTCGCCAGCATGGGCGACGGTCAGGAAGCCTTCGCTGCGGGCGCGGTCGAAGACACGCTGGAACTTGCTGGGCGGGTGGCCTTTTTCCGAGCTGTCCAGGCCGACGGCGACGAAGGCGTCGCGGAAGGGCAGGGCCTGGTCGAGGGTCTTCTGCGCTTCATCTTCGCTCAGGTGGCGCAGGAAGCTGAGGATCAGGCCGCTGCCGATACCCAGCTGTTCACGACCATCCTTCAAGGCCTGGGTGATGCCGCCCAGTACAACCTCGAAAGGGATACCCCGGTCGGTGTGGGTCTGCGGGTCGAAGAACGGCTCGGTGTGGATGACGTTCTGCGCCTTGCAGCGCTGCAGGTAGGCCCAGGTCAGGTCGTAGAAGTCCTGCTCGGTGCGCAGGACATCGGCGCCTTGATAGTAGAGGTCGAGGAACTCCTGCAGGTTGTTGAAGGCGTACGCGCCACGCAGGGTATCCACATCCGCCCAGGGCAGGGCGATCTTGTTGCGTTCGGCCAGGGCGAACAGCAGTTCGGGCTCCAGCGAACCCTCCAGGTGCATGTGCAGTTCCGCCTTGGGCAAGGCGTTCAGCCATTCATACATGTGTGCAGTCTCGATCAGGTACGGTTGGCCGACATTCTACAGGGCCTGGCCGGGCATTGCGCTCGACCAGGCCCTCGATCGGTCAACCAGCGATCAGATGGGCCGCGGCCTGGCGGTGGTCGGCGATCAGGCCTTGCACGTCCAGGCCTTCGATCTGGCCGTCGATGACGCGCCACTGGCCACCGACCATCACCCGGTCGGCGCGATCGGCAGCGCACAGCAGCAAGGCCGAGAGCGGGTCGTGGCTGCCCGAGAAACGCAGCTCATCGAGCTTGAACAGCGCCAGGTCCGCCTGCTTGCCCACGGCAAGTTCACCGATGTCGCTGCGGCCCAGCAGTTGCGCCGATCCACGGGTGGCCCAGCCGAGGGCGCGTTCCGGGGTGATCAGCTCGGCGCCGTAGCGCAGGCGTTGCAGGTAAAGGGCCTGGCGGGCCTCGAGGATCATGTTCGAGGCGTCGTTGGAGGCCGAGCCGTCGACGCCCAGGCCCACAGGTGCGCCGGCTGCTTCCAGGTCGACGGTCGGGCAGATGCCCGAGGCCAGGCGCATGTTCGAGCTCGGGCAATGGCAAATGCCGGTGCCGGCCGCGCCCAGGCGGGCGATTTCGTCGGGGTTGAAGTGGATGCCGTGGGCCAGCCAGGTGCGTGGGCCGAGCCAGCCGACACTGTCCAGGTAGTCCACGGTACGCAGGCCGAAGCGCTGCAGGCAGAAGTCTTCTTCGTCGAGGGTTTCGGCCAGGTGGGTGTGCAGGCGCACATCCAGCGCTTCGGCCAGCTCGGCGCTGGCGCGCATGATTTCTGGCGTTACCGAGAATGGCGAGCACGGCGCCAGGGCGATCTGGATGCGCGCGCCGTCACCACGTTCGTGGTAGCTGTGGATAAGTCGCTGACTGTCGGCCAGGATCACTTCGCCCTGCTGCACGGTCTGCTGCGGCGGCAGGCCACCGTCCTTCTCGCCCAGGCTCATCGAGCCGCGGGTGAGCATGGCGCGCATGCCCAGCTTGCGCACCGCCTCGACTTGCACATCGATGGCGTTGTCCAGGCCTTCAGGGAACAGGTAGTGGTGGTCGGCGGCGGTGGTGCAGCCCGACAGCAGCAGCTCGGCCAGGGCCACTTGGCTGGCCAGCTCCAGCTTGGCGGGCGTGAGGCGAGCCCAAACCGGGTAGAGGGTCTTGAGCCAGGGGAACAGGGGCTGGTTGACCACGGGCGCCCAGGCGCGGGTCAGGGTCTGGTAGAAGTGGTGGTGGGTGTTGATCAGGCCGGGCAGCACCACGTGCTCGCGGGCGTCGAATATCTGGTCGCAGGGTGCGCTGGGGGCTTGGCCGGCGGCGAGCAGTTCAGTGATGCGGCCGTCTTCGATTACCAGGCCGCCACGGGCGTCCGTGTTGTTGGCGGTGAAGATGGCGAGCGGGGATTTCAACCAGATGCGGGTCGCAGGCATGTTGCCGGCTCCTCTGAAAGTGGGTTCAGGTTAGCCAGCTCAGTGTTGCCCTGTCTGCTGATCCAGGTCCGCCGCGAGGGCGAGGTTTCGAGTCTACTGCCTCGCCACGCGGCTTTCAATTCACCAGGTGAGCGCTTCGCCCTTGTAGTTGATGAAGCGCAGCCCGCCATTGCCGCTGTGCGCCTTGACCTGCTCGAGCATGCCACGGGTGCTGGTGGGCACGTCGATCTCGGCGTTCTCGCCGCCCATGTCGGTCTTCACCCAGCCCGGGTGCATGGCCAGCACGCACAGGTCGGGGCGTTGCAGCTCGACCACGAAGCTGTTGATCATCGAGTTGAGCGCCGCCTTGCTGGCCTTGTACAGGCAGATCTCGCCACCGTCGGGGATGGTCACGCTGCCCAGGATCGAACTCATGAACGCCAGTACGCCGCTGCCTTCGCGAATCTGCCCGGCCAGGCGGCGGGCGACGCGGATCGGCGCCACGGCGTTGGTCATGAACAGGTCGCCGATTTCCTGCACCTGGACGCGTTCCAGGTCTTGCGGCAGCGGGCCCATTACCCCGGCGTTGATGAATACCAGGTCGAACACTTCACCGTGAAGGCGCTGCTTGAGACCGTCGAGCTGGGCGGTGTCATTCATCTCCAGGCGCTCGATGCGCACTCCCGGAACGTTGGCGAGGGCACCCGGCTTCTGCGTGTCGCGCACGGTGGCGACAATGTTCCAGCCGTCCTCGTGCAGGCGTTGCACCAGGCCGAGGCCAAGGCCTCGGGAGGCGCCGATGATCAGGGCGGTCTTGTTCAGGGTCATTTCGATGCTCCTTCCAATGATGAGCCTTATACACAGGCAATGCTGTTCACAGGGTTGCGGCGAGCCAGGATGACGAGCATAGCCCAGGCGTCCACACGCTGATCAAAAAGTGAGCAGCAGGCTGGGAGGCTGATGCCACCGGCCTTTGCCGGGGTGTTCAACGGGTTATCCACAAGCTGTTCCACAGTAAATGTGTGCAAGCTCAGCCGTATTGACATACTCGTTTCTAAGTGTCGAGGCCGTCTGGGCTGGGGATAACTCACGGGCTTTCAGTCACTTGGGTCACTGTCACGCAACTGTGATCAAAATATGCTCAACCTTCTGGAGGCCTAGAGGCACAAGGGCTGCATAAGAGTGCCCAAAGCTTATCCACAGGCAGGCCCACAATAGATGTGGGCAACGTTCATTGCCGTTCCAGCAGGATGCGCCCGCGGCTGATGTCCGCATACTGTTGTTGCAGTGTGTCCAGGTGGGTATCGCCAAAAGCGATGCGCAGGTCCACGCCGTTGGCGGTGAACTGTTCGTCCAGCACCAAGCCGTCCACTTCCGCCAGCCGCAGCTTGACCAGCGCCAGTTCGCTGAAGGTGCAACTGCAGTTGAATTCACTGCGTTGCACCAGCAGCCGCTTGGGCGCCTGCTGCAGGCATTTGTTGGCGCCGCCGCCATAAGCGCGAGCCAGGCCACCGGTGCCTAGCTGGATACCGCCGTACCAACGGATGACCAGCACCACCACCTGATCGCAGTCCTGGGCTTCGATGGCGGCGAGGATCGGCCGCCCGGCGGTACCGCCAGGTTCGCCATCGTCGCTGCTGCGGTACTGGCCACCGAGCTTCCAGGCCCAGCAGTTGTGGGTGGCCGCCAGGTCGCTGTGGCGTTCGATGAAGGCCATCGCCTCGGCGGCACTGCTGATCGGGCTGGCGAGGGTGATGAAGCGGCTCTTGCGGATGTCCTCGCGGAACTCGCAGAGCTCGAGCAGGGTAGAAGGCATAGGTCCGGGTCAGGCGGGCGTGGTGATGCCGCAGCCTTTGAGAATGATGTGGATAAGATTGTTGCTGGCGTCTTCCATATCCTGCTTGGTCAGGCGGGTGCGGCCGGTGACCTGGCAGATCTGGGTGGCGAAGTCGGCGTAGTGCTGGGTGCTGCCCCAGAGCAGGAAGATCAGGTGCACCGGGTCCACCGCGTCCATCTTGCCGGCGTCGATCCAGGCCTGGAACACCGCGGCGCGGCCACGGAACCATTCGCGGTAGTCGGCGCTGAAGTATTCGCTCAGGCATTCGCCGCCGCTGATCACTTCCATGGCGAAGATTCGCGAGGCCTGCGGGTTGCGCCGGGAGAACTCCATCTTGGTGCGGATGTACTGGCTCAGCGCCTCGGCCGGGTCGTCCTCGACGCTCAAGGCGTTGAAGGTGCTGTCCCACAGCTCGATGATGTTGCTCAGCACCGCGATGTACAGGCCCAGTTTGTTGGTGAAGTAGTAGTGCAGGTTGGCCTTGGGCAGCCCAGCCTTGAGCGCGATGGTGTTCATGCTCGTGCCCTTGTAGCCGTGGCGGGCGAATTCGTCTTCGGCGGCCTGGATGATGGCCTGCTCGTTCTTCTGGCGGATGCGGCCGGCGGGCTTGCCCGAGGTGGGGGAGCGATGCGCAGGGACTTCTAGGGTCATGGACGATTCCGGACGGGTCGGTGACAACGAATGTTGGACAGATTACCTGCCTGCGCCGAAGTGACAAGCATTAGCGTCAGGCACAGGCATCAGCGTGTCGCAGACAGGCTCTCGAGGAAGCTTTCCAGGACCAGGTTCGGCCTGCGCCCCTTGCGTGTCACCCAGCTCAGGCTCAGGTCGTAGAAGCGTTGCGCCGGCTTCAACGCGCGCAGACGGCCTTGTTGCACCCAGAACATCGCGTAGTGGTCGGGCAGGTAGCCGATGTAGCGGCCTGTGAGTATGAGGAAGGCCATGCCTTCGCGGTCCGAGGCGCTGGCGGTGCAGTGCAGGGCCTGGTAGTGCGCCTGGATGTCGGCAGGCAGGCGGAAGGTCGGGGCGATGGCGTCCTGGCTGTTGAGGCGCGCGTCATCGATCTGCTGGTCATCGGCATAGAACAGCGGGTGTCCGACCGCGCAGTAGAGTAGCGAGCGCTCGCTGTAAAGGGGCTGGTACTCGAGCCCCGACAGTGGGCTGGTCTGCGGCACCACCCCCACATGCAGGCTGCCGTCGAGCACCCCTTGCTCGACCTGGCTGGGTGCGATCATGCGGATCTGGATGTGCACGTCGGGGCCACGGTCCTTCAGTTCGGCCAGGGCGTGGGTGATGCGCATGTGTGGCAGCGTGACCAGGTTGTCGGTCAGGCCGATGTTGAGCTCGCCACGAAGATGCTGGTGCAGGCCATTGACCTCGGTGCGGAACGTTTCCAGGGCGCTGAGCAATTGCAGCGCCGAATGGTAGACCTCACGGCCTTCCTCGGTCAGCGAGAAACCGGCGCGACCGCGCTGGCACAAGCGCAGGCCCAGGCGTTGCTCGAGGTCGTTCATCTGCTGGCTGATCGCCGAGCGGCCGATTCCCAGCACGTTCTCCGCCGCCGAGAAGCCTCCGCATTCCACGACGCTGCGGTAGATTTTCAGCAGTCTGATATCGAAATCGCTGACCTGGGCAAGGGGATCGGGGCGTCGGCTCATTAGTTTAGTTATCCGCTGACTGAAGGTTAGAAATGCTGGGTTTTTCGAACTTTATCGCCGTGACAACGTAGCTGCAACAACACCCCATCGTTGCCTAATCGTCTTCCGAGGAACCGCCGATGAACATGCCCGAAACCGCCCAGGCCGGCCTGGCCAGCCAGCTCAAGCTGGATGCCCACTGGATGCCTTACACCGCCAACCGCAACTTCCAGCGCGATCCGCGCCTGATCGTGGCGGCCGAAGGCAACTACCTGGTCGACGACAAAGGCCGCAAGATCTTCGACGCCTTGTCGGGCCTGTGGACCTGCGGTGCCGGGCATACCCGCAAGGAGATCAGCGAGGCGGTGGCTCGCCAGGTCGCCACCCTCGACTACTCCCCCGCTTTCCAGTTCGGCCACCCGCTGTCGTTCCAGCTGGCCGAGAAGATCGCCAATCTCGCGCCGGGTGACCTGAACCACGTGTTCTTCACCAACTCCGGTTCCGAATGCGCCGACACCGCGCTGAAGATGGTCCGCGCCTACTGGCGCCTGAAAGGCCAGGCGACCAAGACCAAGATCATCGGCCGCGCCCGTGGCTATCACGGGGTGAACATCGCCGGCACCAGCCTGGGCGGCGTCAACGGCAACCGCAAACTGTTCGGTCAGTTGCTGGATGTCGATCACCTGCCGCACACCGTGCTGCCCGCCAACGTCTTCAGCAAGGGCATGCCGGAGGAGGGCGGGATCGCCCTGGCCGACGAGATGCTCAAGCTGATCGAGCTGCATGACGCCTCGAACATCGCCGCAGTGATCGTCGAGCCACTGGCCGGCTCCGCGGGCGTGCTGCCGCCGCCGAAGGGTTACCTGAAGCGCCTGCGCGAGATCTGCAGCCAGCACAACATCCTGCTGATCTTCGACGAAGTCATCACCGGCTTCGGGCGCATGGGTGCCATGACCGGTGCCGAAGCGTTCGGTGTCACCCCAGACCTGATGTGCATCGCCAAGCAGGTCACCAACGGCGCGATCCCGATGGGCGCGGTGGTTGCCACCGGCGAGATCTACCAGACCTTCATGAACCAGCCGACGCCTGAGTACGCAGTGGAATTCCCCCACGGCTACACCTACTCGGCGCACCCTGTGGCCTGCGCAGCCGGCATCGCCGCCCTGGACCTGCTGCAGAAAGAGAACCTGGTGCAGTCCGCCGCCGAACTGGCGCCGCACTTCGAGAAGCTGCTGCACGGTGTCAAGGGCACCAAGAACGTCGTCGACATCCGCAACTACGGCCTGGCCGGCGCCATCCAGATCGCCGCGCGCGACGGTGACGCCATCGTCCGCCCATACGAGGCGGCGATGAAACTGTGGCAAGCCGGCTTCTACGTGCGCTTCGGCGGCGACACCCTGCAGTTCGGGCCAACCTTCAATACCCAGCCGCAGGAACTGGACCGCCTGTTCGACGCGGTGGGCGAAGCCCTGAACAAGGTCGACTGATCATTCCTAATTAGATGTCAGGCGCGTGAGCTTCGCGCGCCTGCTTTCACCTTCTTTATCTGGAGTTTTGCATGAGCATTGTTCAGCACCTGATCCACGGCGAGCTGGTAACCAAGGGCGAACGTACCGCCGACGTCTTCAACCCGTCCACCGGCCAGGCTGTGCGCAAGGTCGAACTGGCCAGCCGTGCCACCGTCCAGCAGGCCATCGACTCGGCCAAGGCCGCTTTCCCAGCCTGGCGCAACACCCCACCCGCCAAGCGTGCCCAGGTGATGTTCCGTTTCAAGCAGCTGCTTGAGCAGAATGAAGCGAAGATCTCGCAGATGATCAGCGAGGAGCACGGCAAGACCCTGGAAGACGCCGCGGGCGAGCTGAAGCGTGGCATCGAGAACGTCGAGTTTGCCTGCGCCGCGCCGGAAGTGCTGAAAGGCGAGTACAGCCGTAACGTTGGCCCGAACATCGATGCCTGGTCGGACTTCCAGCCGTTGGGCGTGGTTGCCGGTATCACTCCGTTCAACTTCCCGGCCATGGTGCCGCTGTGGATGTACCCGCTGGCCATTGCTTGTGGCAACGCCTTCATCCTCAAGCCTTCCGAGCGTGATCCGAGTTCCACGCTGTTCATTGCCCAGTTGCTGCTGGAAGCGGGCCTGCCGAAGGGCATCCTCAATGTTGTGCATGGTGACAAGGAGGCCGTCGACGCGCTGATCGAGGCGCCGGAAGTCAAAGCGCTGAGTTTCGTTGGCTCAACGCCGATTGCCGAGTACATCTATGCCGAGGGCACCAAGCGCGGCAAGCGTGTTCAGGCACTGGGCGGGGCGAAGAACCACGCGGTGCTGATGCCGGACGCCGATCTGGACAACGCCGTCAGCGCGCTGATGGGCGCGGCCTACGGTTCTTGCGGCGAGCGCTGCATGGCTATCTCGGTGGCTGTGTGTGTCGGTGACCAGGTGGCCGATGCCTTGATCGCCAAGCTGGAGCCGCAGATCAAGGCGCTGAAGATCGGTGCCGGCACTTCCTGTGGCCTGGACATGGGGCCGTTGGTGACTGCTGCTGCCCGTGACAAGGTGGTGGGTTACATCGATGACGGTGTTGCCGCTGGCGCCAAGCTGGTGGTCGACGGCCGTGGCTATCGCGTGGCAGGTAACGAGGATGGCTACTTTGTCGGCGGCACGCTGTTCGACAATGTCACGCCTGAGATGCGCATCTATAAGGAAGAGATCTTCGGGCCGGTGCTGTGCGTTGTTCGTGTGAACAGCCTGGAGCAGGCGATGCAGTTGATCAACGAGCATGAGTACGGCAACGGTACGTGCATCTTCACCCGTGACGGTGAGGCGGCTCGGTTGTTCTGCGACGAGATCGAAGTGGGCATGGTGGGGGTGAACGTTCCGCTGCCGGTGCCGGTGGCCTATCACAGCTTCGGTGGCTGGAAGCGTTCGCTGTTTGGCGACCTGCATGCCTATGGTCCGGATGGGGTGCGTTTCTATACCCGTCGCAAGGCGATTACTCAGCGCTGGCCGCAGCGTGCCAGCCATGAGGCTTCGCAGTTTGCGTTTCCTAGCCTCTAAGGGTTAGAGAGAAGCGGGGAGGCCGGTAGGCCTCCCCGTTTTGTTTTTAGGGTTGGCTCTTTCTTCTATATAGAGTGGGGCCGGCAGGTACCTGTCTCTCGTCATGCGGGGGTGGCTGCGGCGCCAGCCGATAAACCGCGCCCTGTCCGTAGGAGCGGATTTATCCGCGATGCGCCGCGTAAGCGGCGCTCGATCTGCGGGGCGGTGCAGGTGCTGAGCGCACGCCTGGCGGCCGTGATGCGGTCTTCTCGCTAATTATTTGAAATTATTGAAATTAAAGGTTGACGCGCTTTCAGATCCCCTTATAAT
>NZ_JARPQB010000068.1 GCF_029478665.1 Pseudomonas entomophila | reverse complement strand
GGAAACTCCGAACAAGTTGCCCATCAGCCGGAAATGGACGGCTTGGGGATGCCGAAAAGCCCGATTTCAGCCGCTGATTATTGGATAACCAAGGCACAGCCTTGGTTTTCTGCCCTCACGGGCGCACCTCTCCCACAGCAGGCAATAATTGCCGGCGCACCATCCACAGATTCGACAGGGCAAACAGCGTGGTCAGTTGCGCCGTGTTCTTGGCCAAGCCACGGAAGCGGGTTTTCACATAGCCGAATTGGCGCTTGATCACACGGAATGGATGTTCGACCTTCGCTCGCACCTGCGCTTTGACCTTCTCGATCTTGCGTCTGGCTTTGTAGAGCACGCTGCGTTTGCTCAAGTGCTTGTAGGTGCTACGACGAGCCGCAATCTGCCAGATCACCGGCCTTCCTTCATGCTCCGGCCGCTTCTCCACGCCGGTATAACCCGCGTCGGCACAGATAACATTTTCATCGCCATGCAGCAGCTGAGCGACCTCCGTTACATCGGCCACATTCGCCGCTGTGCCGTGGACGTGGTGCACCAGGCCCGACTCAGCATCGGCACCGATATGCGCCTTCATGCCGAAGAAATACTGATTACCTTTCTTCGTCTGATGCATTTCAGGATCGCGCTTGCCGTCCTTGTTTTTGGTCGAACTGGGTGCATGGATGATGGTGGCGTCGACAATGGTGCCCTGGCGTAACGACAGGCCCTGGTCTCGCAGGTAATTGTTGATGGTTTCCAGAATGCCCGTCGCCAACTGATGCTTCTCCAGCAGGTGCCGGAAATTCATGATCGTCGTGTCTTCGGGGATCGGAGCGCTGAGCGTCAGACGAGCAAACTGGCGCATCGAAGTAATCTCGTACAGCGCCTCTTCCATGGCTGGATCGCTCAACGAGAACCAGTTCTGCAGCAGGTGAATACGCAGCATGGTTTCCAGTGGATACGGCTTGCGGCCACCGCCGGCTTTTGGGTAATGCGGCTCGATCAATGCCACCAAACCGCTCCACGGCACCACCTGTTCCATCTCGGCCAAGAAACGCTCGCGACGGGTTTGCTTGCGCTTACCGGCGTACTCGAAATCGGAAAAGCTCATCTGACTCATGGGATAGCGGGCTTGTAGAGGGCAGTTGGACGGAGGGCTATTTCAGCACAGGTCAGATGGCCTGTGCTGACTTGATCGGAGGTTCCCTAACCGAGTGGTGCGCATCAATTTGTCCATGGCGCGGAGTTGCAGGGCTTTTTCATTCGATTCCTTGTCGTCTGCCAGCCCAAGCAAGTCCTTGGATGTTATTGGGTTGTTTCCGACCATGCGGTATAGATTCAGCCCGTCCACCGTCCCTGCCGGGTCCGCACTCAGCCAGCGCCCCAGCCAAGGCTGGTAATAGCGATACCCGTAGTAATACAGCCCCGTCGCATCCCGCTCCTTGCCGGAGTAGCGCACGGTCTTGTACTCCGCTTCCACAGTATTGTGCGGTAGCCACAGCGCCGTCTCGCCGTAGGGGTAGTACTCCTCCTGGCTGATGAGGTTTGCGTCTTTGTCCAGCTCCAGCCCGACGCTACCGATCAGGTCGGTATAGCTGTAGCGGATCGTGTCGTTGGCCATGCCGGGGGGCGGGTCGGTTTCCCAGTGCAGCACCCGCACCTGGGCGCTGCCAGCGGCACCGACGATGATTTCGTGCCGCGACGATTCCTCGGTCGTGTCGCTGTATTGGGTGCGTAGTTCCAGCCCCGGCAGGTAGAGCACGTGGCTGCGGCGCACGGTTCCGGAGGTCAGGTCCGAGCGACGCTTGACGACTCGCTGGCTGCGGGCGTCATAGCGGTAGGTTTCTTCATCGGCCGCCAGGCTGTTACGGGCGATCAGCACGGCCCGCGCCAACTCGCCCCGGCGGCTCCACTCGAGCAGCTGGGCTGCCTGCAACTGGCGTTGATTGCCCGCCGCGTCGAGTACGCATCGACCTGTGCCGGGTCTTCCGTAACCTCCTTGGCCACGGCGCGGTTGCTGCGGTCGGAGACCGTCAGTTCGATCGTATATCCGTTGGGCGGGTCTTGTGGGGTGTGCTTGAGGTGGGTCAGGTTGCCGCCACGGTCATAGTGGTAGTGGCGCACATAGTTGACGAGGGTGCCGTCGGTGGAGATGCGCGGGAGGGTGATCGGGCGATTTTTCTGGTGTTGCTTGGCAATGTCGTGCAGTTCGCGGCCAGTGGCGCTGGCCAGTTGGTACAGGGTGTCGTAGGTGTAGTGGTGCTCGGGGTCGACTTTCTGGTTGCGGTAGAAGCGTGACGCCTGCGCGTCATTGTGCAGGTGGATCACATTGCCCACCGGGTCGTAGGCGTAGCGCAGGTCTTGCAGGCGCTTGGCATCGGTTGGCCGCACCGCCAGGATGTGGACGAGGCGCTGGGTGCGGGGTTCGTAGGTGAAAGTGGTGACCACGCCGTTGCCATGTTCTTCGCGCAGTTTCTGGCCAGCGGCCGAGTACTCGATGGACACGAGAATGGCTTGCTCGGTGCCACCGTTGACGATGAGCCAACTGCCGGTCAGTTGCCCGGCGATATCGTAGGCCAGACGCTGCTGGTGCCCGCGGGCGTCGGTCTGTTCGAGCAAGGTGCCGTTGGCGTCGAAGCGGCCCTGAGTGGTGTAGGCCTCCGGTGCCAGCAGCCGTTCCCATGCCATTTCGTCTGCCCCTTGCCAATCGGCTTCGTCGTCGGCGGCGAGCAACTGGCGTGTCGATGCCAGCGGCAGGCCGGTCAGAGCGACGCTGTCGGTCGCAAGACGGCCGGCGGTATCGTAATGACGGGCAGGCAGACCCGCCAGGTTATGGTCCTTGCTGGACTGGTCGGTGCCGGCCCAGACGAAGCGCTCGGCAATGCGAGGTGTTTCGGCGAGTGGGCCTTCAGTGACTGTCAGCGGCCGCCCCGCGAGTGGCGCCGGTTCGTAGTGATGATAGCGAGCGACATCATTGGCACCGAGGTGCATCAGCGGGCGCCCGGCGATATCGTTCAGTACGATGCTGCGGCCGGCGTCGACACTGTCGGTGCGCAGTGTTTCACCGGCCATGGACAGCTGATAGGTGAAGTTGGGGGCGGGCAGGCGTGGATCGATGCTTTCGACGGGGTGGCCGAACGCATCGAAGCGGTGGCGGGTGATGCGTTCGTCGATGTCATCGGGTGCATCTGGATGGCGGTGGTAGACGACCTGGCGCACGGCCAGGCCGCGATTGTCTCGGACTGCCACCGTTGGCGTGCTGTGGTGCAGTGAGTGATCTCGGTCTTTCATCCTGAGCTCCTTGTCCCTGCCGCAGTGATCGCGGCGGCACTATCAGGTTAGTCGGCAAATCCCCTGAAGAGCCGGCTTGCCAGTGAACAAGGCTGTCCACTAAAACCGGGTCATGACTACTTGCCTCTTCGACAAATTTTTCACATCACCTTGCTAGGATCACGAGCTCTTCCAAGGAGCCGATTCGATGACGCAAATCCTGCGCAGGCGAGCTGTACGCCTGGCCCTGGTCACCACGGCTGGCCTTGTGGCCAGTACCTTGGGCTTCTTTGCCTGGCAGAGTTTCTACCCGGTACAGGCCGCCAACGGCTGGGAGGTGCAGGTGCTGCACAAATCGGTGACGCGCGCCGCCTCATTATTAACCCAGTCCGACGGCAGCCTGCTGGTCAGCCGTGAACTCAATGGTGGCAAGGGCAGCATCCTCCAGATCAGCGCCACCGGTGAGCGCGCGGTGGTTCTCGAGGGCTTGTCCAAGCCGGATGGCATGGTGGCGGTCGATGGCGGCTGGGCGTTCAGCCAGGAAGTGGGCGGGGCGCCAGTCAGCCTGTCGCGCAATGGCCAGGTCACGACGCTGTTCGAGGGCAACAATGTTCAGGGCTTGTTCAACGATGGCGATCACCTGTACGCCATCGAAGACCGTAAGGGCGACGGGCGGCTGATGCGCTACGACTGGCGCAGCGGTCAGCTGGAGGTGCTGCGCGCCGGCCTGACCGAGACCGAAGGCCTGACGCGTTGCGCCGACGGGCGCCTGCTTTATACCGAGAAGGCCACCGGCAAGATCCGTGCGCTCAGCGCGGACGGCAATGACCCGGTGGTGGTCGAGGGGCTGCGCAACCCCACCTTCCTGCTCTGCGACCAGAGAGGCCTGTGGATCAGCGAGGATTCCACCCATCGTGCCCGGCTGTTGCGCATCGATGGCGATGGTTCGCGGCATGTCGTGTTGAGCTATTTGAAGGCGCCCCAGGCCATCGTGCCCGACGGGCATGGCGGTTACCTGCTGGCCGAGGGCGGCCGTGATCGTGTGTTGCGGTTGAGCCCATCCATTTCGTACAGCACGGCCGAGGTTGAAAGCGGCAAGGGTGAACCCGAGGCCTGAGTTCGGCGGTGGAGTGGTTCGCCAGCAAGGCTGGCTCCTACAGGGGAATGCAGTGCGCTCAAGACAGGCGCTGCGCCACCAGTAGCAGGGACTGTGGCATTGGGCTTTGAGGATGCTGCGGTTCCTGTAGTTCGACCAGCCTGAACCCTGCCAATTCCAGCGCCCTCAACCAGCTGGACAGCGTGCGGAAATACCAGGGCATCGGTTCCCACTCACCTGCAAGGCCAGTGAATGACTCCTCCCGCCAGCCATCCTGGTAATCGTCGCCTGCCACGGCCCAGGGGTGAAGGGTCTGGATCAGCAGGCTGCCGGCGGGCTTGAGCAAGTCATGCAGCGCCGCGAGCAAGGGAATGATGTCTTGCTGCAGCAGGGCGAAGTTGGCGCAGATCAGGTCATAGTCACGGCCAATGTCTATTTCGCCCAAGGCCAGTTGCGCGTAGCTGGCCAGGTGCACGCTTGGCGAGCCCGCCGCCCGCGCGGCGTCGACAAGTGTCGCTTCGCCATCCACGCCGACCGCTTCCACGCCGCGATCAGCCAGGGCTCGCAGCAGCCAGCCTTCGCCACAGCCCAGGTCGAGGACACGCTCAGGCTGGCGCCCCAGCAACGCAATGAGGATTGCCTGGTCGGTGACCTGCCGGCGTGACTCGATGGCGCCGGAGCGCACGGCATCGATCCAGGCGGGTGCATTGTGTTGCCAACTGGGCAGCAGGGCGCTGTCGGGGGTGGTCATGATCGGGTTCGCCAGGCAGGGGTGGATTGAGGATAGAGCAGATTCGCCCTTGTGCCTGCGAGCCTTTGCTCGGCACACTGGCGCTCCTTCGCGAAGGAGCGGCGCATGGCACTTTCGACAACGGATTTCACCACCCGACTGCTGCTCGATGCCGAGATCGGCCCAGGCATGCGGGTACTCGACGTGGGCTGTGGCAAGGGCGATGTGACCTGGCAGTTGGCCAGGCTGGTGGGGCGGGACGGCGCGGTGGTCGGGGTCGACCGGCAGGTCGAGGCGCTCAACTGTGCAGGCCAACGCGAAGTGCCCGCAGGCGCTGCGACGCCGATGTTCATCCCGTGTGACCTGTACGCGCTGCCGGATAGCCTCGGGTTGTTCGACGCCATCGTTGGTCGCCGGGTACTGATGTACCAGGCGGATGGGGTGAAAGCCTTGCGTGCGTTGGCTCGGCATCTGCTGCCAGGCGGGGTGATGGTGTTCCAGGAGCACGATGCAACGCTGGCGCCTGCCTGTCTCGAACCGTTCCCGCTGCACCGCAAGGCCCAACAATGGCTGCAGCGCATGATCGCGCTCGAAGGGGCGGACCTGCGCATCGGCTTCAATCTGCAGCGTCTCTTCAGTGAAGCGGGGCTTGCCGTCGAGGACCTGCGCGCCGAACTGCTGGTACAGACACCCGATCAGCCCTACGCCTTGGGCGATATCGTGCGCGCCTGCCTGCCACGGATCGTCGCCTTGGGTGTGGCGACGGCCAGGCAGGTCGGCATCGAGACCTTGCAGGCCCGCCTGGACGCCGAGCGCCAGGCGACATCGGCCATCTACATCGGTGACGTGGCGTTCGGCGTGATCGGGCGCAAGCGCTGAACGCCGGTCGCTGCAGAGCAAAAAACTGGCACTACGCTGCAGGAGCCAGCCTTGCTGGCGAACCGAGGCCAGCCCCCGTCCTGAGTTCGCACAACGCCATTCGCCAGCAAAGCTGGCTCCTACAGGGCGTCAGAAGGCGCCCTTGATTTGCAGCCCCACCACCAGGGCATTGTCGATGTCCTTGCCGGAAAACGCCCCCGGCTCGACGATGTACTGCACATCCGGGCGCAGGGCTGGTAGGAGCCGGCTTGCCGGCGAACGGGGACGACGCGGTCTATGGCAGTGCGTAGGCCATCACATAGTCGCCACGGTCAGTCGACTGGCGCGCGCCGCCAGCGGTGACCACCACGTACTGCTTGCCGGACTTGGGTGACACATAGGTCATCGGGCCGCCCTGGCTGCCGACCGGCAGCCGGGCCTTCCAGAGCTCGTTGCCGTTGCCGCTGTCGTAGGCGCGCAGGTAGAAGTCCTGGGTGCCGGCGATGAACACCAGGCCGCCTTGGGTCGCCAGGGTGCCGCCCAGCGTTGGCAGGCCGATCTTGATCGGCAGGTGCATGCGGATCCCCAGCGGGCCGGTGTCCTCGACGGTGCCGACCGGCACCTGCCAGGCGATCTGCCGGGTGTGCAGGTCGATGGCGGTCAGGGTGCCGAACGGCGGGGCCTGGCAAGGGATGCCGGCCACCGACAGGAAACGGTTCTTGTTCACCGCGTAAGGGGTGCCCTTGAGCGGTACCGCGCCCATGCCGGTGTTCAGCGCCTCGCCACCGGAGGCCGCCGAGCCCTGGTTCTGCGACGGGATCATCTGGATCCACAGGCCCAGGCGCATGTCGTTGACGAAGATGAAACCATGCACGGGGTCGGTGGAAATGCTGCCCCAGTTCATGCCTCCCAGCGAGCCCGGGAAGCTCAGCGACAGGTCGCTGCCGGGCGCGGTGTACAGGCCGTCGTAGCGCATCTTCTTGAAGTCGATGCGGCACAGCAACTGGTCGTAGGGCGTGGCGCCCCACATGTCCGACTCGGTGAGGGTCTGCGCGCCGATCTGCGGCATGCCGACGGACTTCGGCTGGGTCGGGGAATACGGTTCGTTGGGAATGTTGCCGGGCTTGACCGGTACTTCATCGACTTGCGTCAGCGGCTTGCCGGTGGCGCGGTCGAGCACGTAGAGCTGCCCGGCCTTGGTGCCGATGACCACGGCGGGCACGGTCTTGCCGTCGTCTCGGGTGAAGTCGATCAGGCTCGGCTGCATCGGCAGGTCGAAATCCCACAGGTCGTTGTGCACCGTCTGGTACACCCACTTTTCGTTGCCGGTGGTGGCGTCCAGGGCCAGCACCGAGGCGCCGTAGGTGTGGTCCAGCTGGCTGCGTTCGACACCATAGATGTCGGTGGACGAGGAGCCCATCGGCAGGAACAGGGTGTTCATCGCCGGATCGTAGGACATCGGCGCCCAGCTGTTGGGGGTGCTGCGTACGTAGCTCTTGCCTTCGGCCGGGATGTTGCGGTCCTGTGGGTTGCCCGGGTCGAAGGCCCAGCGCATTTCACCGGTGATCACGTCGAAGCCACGGATCACGCCGCCGGGCATGTCGGTCTGCACGTTGTCCGCCACGCGGCCGCCGACCACCACGGTGGTGCCGGCCATCAGCGGCGCCGAGGACAGTTGGTAGTACGAGTCGGGCACGTCACCCAGGCCCGCTTTGAGGTCGACCTGGCCGTTGGTGCCGAAGCCCTGGCAGAACGCGCCGGTATCGGCGTCGACGGCGATCAGGCGGCCGTCGATGGTGTTGGTCAGCAGGCGGCGCTGGCAGTTGGCGCCGGCCGGAACGCTGGCCACGGTGATCGGCGAGCTGTTCGGTTGGGTCGGTTGGGCGATTGGTGCGGTGGCGTCGAAATAGGCCATGCCGCGGCAGCGCTGCCAGACCTTGGACTGGGCGTTGATCGGGTTCTTCCACAGTGCCTTGCCGGTGTCGGCATCGAGGGCGATCAGGTTGTTGTGCGGGGTGCAGATGAACACCTTGTCGCCGACCTGCAGCGGGGTCAGCTGGTCTTCCGCGCCGTTGCCATCGCTGATGGCCACGTCGCCGGTGAGGTAGGTCCAGGCCACCTTGAGCTTGTCGACGTTGCCGCGGTTGATCTGGTCCAGCGCGGCGAAGCGGCTGCCGCCTTCGGTATTGCCGTAGTGGGCCCAGTCTTTCTGCTGGTGGCCGGCCTCGACCGGGGTCAGGCCCGGGCCCTTGCCGGCGGGGGCGACGCTTGGGTGGGCGACGAACATGTTGCCGGCAGTGATCGCCAGCAGCACGGCTAGCACACCGGCCACACCATAGGCGCCACGGGCCTTGCGCCGTACCAGTTTCGGGTAGGCCAGCGCCACCACCAGGCCGATCGCAGCAAACATGAACAGGCGCGAGAACAGCGGCCAGAACACCAGGCCGGTGTCGCTCAGCGCCCAGAGCCCGGTGCCGGCCAGGAACATGGCGTACAGCCAGGCACCGGCCGGCTTGCGGCGAGCGATGAGCACACCGGCGATAGCCATGGCCAGGCCGCCGACGAGGAAGTACCAGGAACCGCCCAGGCCGGCCAGTTTCATGCCGCCGGCGGCCAGCAGCAGGCCGAGCAGGGTGATGACCACGCCCAGGCCGACCAGGATGAGGGTTGAGGCGCGCGGTGTGTCTTTCATGCCAGGGATCTCGCAGGTGGAATGCGGCGGAGTGTAAGCCCTTAGCAAGATAATTAACAAGTTAGTACATTTTGCTTTCCCTGATCTGTAGGAGCGGATTCATCCGCGATGCGCCGCACGGGCGGCGCTCGGTATTGCAGGCACTGCCAATCTTCGCGCCATGTGCCTGAAGCCTTTGTCATCTCCTGTCGAGCAGGGAGAGGCTAGTCGGGGCGGCAAGGGCCAGGCGCATGATCGCATGCAGGCAGGCAGATGCTGGGTGGAGGTCTTGCTGCGCGCTCAGGACCGAGCGCCGCTCGTGCGGCGCATCGCGGATAAATCCGCTCCTACAGGGTGAGGCGGGGTCGCCGCGCCGCACCTGTCAGGCCATGGTTGCCTTTCACGCCTGCAAACCCTCCAGCAAACACCGCAACGCGGCCTTCACCCGTTCCGCGGCCGCCTGCGGATCCTGCTGGGCGATTACCCACATGCCACTGTCGCCCATCGCGCCATTGATCAGATGGGCCATGGCCACCGTGTCGAACGCCCGCAACCTGCCGGCCTCCTGCAACTCCTCCAGCCCCTGGGCCATGGGCCCGATGTAGCTTGCTTCCTCAAGCTCGCGCAGGCGGGTGCCCAGCACCGCGGGGGCGTCCTGCAGGAGGATGCGGCGCAAGGCTTGGTCGTGCAGGAGGTCGTAGTAGTACAGGCAGGTGTCGATATAGCCCTCCCACGGGTCGTCATGCAGGGCGAAGCGCGCGTCCAGCAATCGATTGATGTCCTCCAGCAGGCTTTGCACCACGGCGGTGAACAGTCCGGCCTTGCCACCGAAGTGGTGATGCAGCGCGCCCCGGGTGAGGTCGGCTTCGGCGCACAGATCGTCCATGACCACGGCGGCGAAGCCCTTTTCACTGAACTGGCGGCGGGCCACGGCGATCAGCCGCTCGGTGGTGTCGGCGCTCATGGCGGCGCGGCTGCGACGGGGGGCGGGCATAAGGTTCTCCAGGCGAAAGGCGATGACTGCAAATTAGCATACGTTGCGTATGTCAATAAATGGCATTAGCATACGCTGCGTATGTCAAATGGAGGTTTTCACCGTGACTGCTTCTGTCCTGCGCCCGAAGAGCGCCTGGTTGGCTGAGCTGCCGGGGCTGTTGCGCCTGGCTTTGCCGCTGGTATTGGGCCTGTCGGCCGCCGAGTTGATCAGCCTGACCGACACCGTGCTGCTGGCATCGCTCGGCACGTTGGTGCTGGCGTGCGTGTCGCTGACCGCCAGCGCCGGCCTGATTTTCCACGCCGGGCTCTACGGGATGCTCGCCACGCTTAGCGTGCGTGCCGGCCTTGCCTTTGGTGCCGACGATCCGGACGCGGTGGCGCGGACCTTGCGCGCCGGTCTTGGCTATGGGCTGCTGGTCGGTGTGCTCGGCTGCCTGGCAATGCTCGCCAGCCTGCCGATGTTGCAGTGGCTGGGCGTGCCGTTGCCGGACGCGGCATTGTTGACGCCCTACTGGCAAGCCATGGCGGTGTTCCTGATCCCGTACTGCCTGGCGGTGGTGTTCAAGGATGTGCTGGAAGCCATCGGCCGCCCTTGGGTGGCGGTGCTGCTGGTGATGAGCGCGGTGCTGTTCAACATCCCGCTGAGCTACGGCCTGATCCACGGCCATTTCGGCCTGCCCGCGCTGGGGCTGGTGGGGGCCGGTATCGCCGGGGTGATCGCCGAGTCGCTGGCTGTGCTGCTGGCCCTGGCGTACTGGCGGCTGGCACCGTCGTTGGCGCGCTATCGCCAGGCACCTCGTGGGCAACCCCTGCATTGGCGGATGCTGCTGGGCGAGGGCTGGCCGTTGGGCCTGGGCTACCTGGCCGAGGCCGGCGCGGTGGTGATCGCCGCCTGGATGCTGGGCTGGCTGGGCAATGCGGCGCTGGCGGCCAACCAGGTGGTGCAGTCGATCGGCGCGTTGCTGTACATGCTGCCGTTGGGCATGGCCGCGGCGGTGAGCATTCGCATCAGCCAGGCCCAGGGGCGTGGCGAGCAGGCCCGGGTGCGTGCCATCGGCAGCGCCACCTTCATCAGCGTGACCGCCTGGATGGTCGTTGCCACGGTACTGCTGGCCGTATTCGGTCGCCGGATCGCCGAGGCCATGAGTGACGACCCGCAGGTCGTCGCCATCGCGGTGCCGATGTTCGTGGTGGTGGCGGCGATGCAGGTGGCCGATGGCTTACAGTCCACTGCGCTGGGGGCCTTGCGTGGTTTGCAGGACTATCGCTGGCCGGTGGGGGTGACCATGGTCAGTTACTGGCTGCTGGCGCTGCCATTGAGTTACTGGCTGGCGTTCCATTCCGCGCTGGGCGCGGTCGGTGTGTGGGTCGGTTTTGCCTGTGGCCTGGCCGTGGCGGCATTGCTGTTGCCCTGGCGCTTCTACTGGCTGCAGGCTCGGCCGGCTTGGGCAGGCGCTGGTTCAGGCGCCATAGAACACCGCTAGCCACACCGTGGCCACGCCGGCCTCGGTCCATTCCACCCGGTGGCGGCAGTGGGGCGGGATGTCCAGATAGTCGCCGGGGTGCAAGACACGGGTTTCGGGCTCGTGCTCCAGGCGCAGCCCGGCACTGCCGCTGAGCAGAACGATCCACTCGCCTTCGGCCTGGTCGTACCAAAAGCCCGCTGGGCTGGCCTGGCCGCTGGAGACGATACGCTCGATGCGCAGCCCCGGGCGGCGCAGCAGGTCGTCGAACTGCTCGGCAGCCTGTGGTTCGAGGGCGGGCAGGGCGGTGAACAGATTGTCGGGCATGTTGGTCTCGTGCGTGGTTGATTACCGTCGGTGATTGTAGGAAGGTTCCGGGTTTTGCCCCAGGGATAATCGCAATGGACAAGCTGCTGGCGATCAAGGTGTTCATGGCCACGGTCGAGGCCCAGGGGTTCTCCGCCGCCGCGCGCAAGCTTGGGGTGGCGACTTCCTCGGTGACTCGGCTGGTCGATTCGCTCGAGAACGAACTGGGCGCCGCCTTGCTCAACCGCTCGACGCGCCAGGTCAGCCTGACCGAGGCGGGGGCGGGTTACTACCAGCGTGCGCGGGATATCCTCGAGGCCCTGGCCGAGGCCGATGCCCGTGTGGCCGACCGCGGCGAGGAGCCTGTCGGCGTGCTGCGCCTGTGCCTGCCGGTGGAGTTCGGCAGGCGGGTGATCGCACCGCACCTGGGCGCATTCCTGGCGCGTCACCCGGGGATGGAGCTGGACATCGACCTCAGCGACCGCTTCGACGACCTGCTCGATGGGCGTTATGACATGACCATCCGCCTGGGGGAGCCGGCGCCCAGCGATGAACTGGTGTGCCGCCCGCTGGGGCGTTTCGAGCGCTGGCTGGTAGCCAGCCCGGCCTACCTGGCGCAGCGCCCGCCTCTGGAGCACCCCCGGCAGTTGAGCGACTGCGCCTGCCTGCGTTTCCGCTATGGCCAGTCGGCCAGGCCCTGGCGCTTGAAGCGCGGCGATCAGGCGCTGGAGCTGGATGTCGCCGGCCCCTTGCGCAGTGCCAATGCCGACCTGTTGCGCGAGGCGGCCATGGCGGGCAGCGGTGTCGCCCTGCTCGCCGACTGGCTGGTGCGCGAGGATGTCCAGGCCGGCCGCCTGCTGCGGCTATTCAGCGACTGGCAGGCGAGCCCTGGGGCGGCCAGCACCAGCATCAATGCGCTGTACCTGCCCAACCATCGGGGGTCGAGGCGGGTGATGGCTTTTGTCGGTTTCTGCGAGGCGCTGCTGGCGGGGTGAGGAGAGGGTGTTTGGCGGTAACCTTGTAGCGCTCTCGAGACCGAGCGCCGCCCGCGCGGCGCATCGCGGATGAATCCGCTCCTACATTGATTGCATTGTTCGCCTTGTTTGCACGACTGTAGGAGCGGATTCATCCACGATACGCCGCGGGCGGCGCTCGATCCCATGGGCGCTGCAACGCTTGCGTCGGCAGCGTTGCGTCCAGCGCAAAGGCCCGTTGCGCTGGCACCGGATTCTCGGCAACGGCGATGCACGGCACCATGCACGCACTTTCCGTCGTTTCCCGAGGCAACCTCCCATGAATCCTTCCCTCGCTGTCGCCCAGCCGTCGGCCCCGGGCCTGAGCCGGGCGCTGGTCATGCTGCTGGCGTTCTGCTGCGGCGCCATCGTCGCCAACATCTATTACGCCCAGCCAATCGTCAGCCTGATCGCCCCGGACCTGGGGCTGTCCACCGAACGGGCCAGCCTCATCGTGTCGCTGACCCAGCTCGGCTATGCCCTGGGCCTGTTGCTGCTGGTGCCGTTGGCCGACCTGCTGGAAAACCGCCGCTTGATGATCGCCACGGCGGTGCTGGCCACCTTCAGCTTGTTGCTGGCAGGCACCAGCGGTCATGGCCAAGGCCTGTTGTTCCTTGGGTTTGCCCTGCTGATCGGTTTCAGTTCGGTGGCCGTGCAGATGCTCATCCCGCTGGCGGCGCACCTGGCGCCGGAGCAGCAACGTGGTCGGGTGGTGGGCAACATCATGGGTGGGTTGCTGCTGGGTATCCTGCTGGCGCGGCCACTGTCGAGCCTGGTGGCCGACCATTTCGGCTGGCGGGCGGTGTTCATCGGCGCAGCCGGCGTGATGCTGGCGATCATCCTGCTGCTGGCCCTGACCCTGCCGCGCCGGGTGCCTGAGCACAAGGCCAGCTACGCCGGGCTGATGTTGTCGCTGGTCAGTTTGCTGCGTCGCTACCCGCTGTTGCGCCAGCGTGCGCTGTACCAGGCGCTGATGTTCGGGGCGTTCAGCCTGTACTGGACGGCGGTGCCGCTGGCCCTGGCGGGCGAGCATGGTTTGTCGCAGAGCCAGATCGCGCTGTTCGCCCTGGTGGGCGCGGTAGGCGCTGTCGCGGCGCCGATGGCCGGGCGCCTGGCCGACGCGGGGCACGCCCGGCGTGGCTCGTTGCTGGCAATGGGCCTGGCCCCCGTGGCGCTGGTGATCGGTTTGAGTGAACCGGGCATGAGCGTGATCGGCCTGGGGCTGACCGGTGTGCTGCTGGACTTTGCAGTGCAGATGAACATGGTCATCGGCCAGCGTGAAGTGTACGCGCTTGACCCGGCCAGCCGTGGCCGGCTCAACGCGCTGTACATGACCAGCATTTTCCTGGGGGGGGCCGTGGGTTCGGCGGTGGCCAGCGGCGTCTATGCGCAATTTGGCTGGAGCGGCGTGGCACTGGCGGGCGCCACGTTGCCTGCCCTGGCGCTGCTGGTATTCCTGGTGGTTTCGCGCAAGGGCTGATCAGCGCCCCAAAGGCAGCGCCATGCCGATCAGCGCGAACAGGCTGCCACAGCAACGGTTGAAGCCCCTGCCGCCCTTGGCCAACCAGGGGCGGATGCGAAACGCCAGGCGCGCCAGCAGCCATTCGACCAGGCACTCCACGCAGGCGAAGGTCGCCGCCAGCACCACGAACTGCATCGTCAACCCCCGGTTCGGGTCGATGAACTGGGGCAGGAAGGCGCCATAGAACAGCAGGACCTTCGGGTTGGCCACGGCCGAGAGCAGGCCCTGGCGGAACAGGCCGGCATTGCTCAGGCTCGCCTTGGCTGCCAGGGGTTCCAGATGCAACGCCGGCGTGCGCCATAGCTGAATGCCCAGCCATACCAGGTAGGCACCGCCCACCCACTTCATCACGGTCAACAACGACGCCGAGGCCAGCAGCAGCGCGCTCAGGCCAAACAGGGTGAGGGCGATCAGGGCCGTGAACCCGACGCCGCCGCCGATGATCGTGAATACCGTGCGCCGTGCGCCATAGAGCGCGCCATGGGTGAGCGCCAGCAAGCTGTTGGGGCCTGGGGTCAGCGACAAGCCGATGCAGGCCAGCAGGTAGATGAGCCAGGTATCGAGTGCCATTTAGAGGTGCCTTGGGTGTTTTCAGGGCGCCAGTATGAAACAGGTCGCTGCCGATACAGCGTATGATCTGGTCATTTCATGGTGATATCTGGACGCTCTGCATGACCCCCGACTTGCGCCTGCTGATCTTGCCTTTGCCTGAGTTCGCCCTGCTGCCCCTGGGCGCCTTTCTCGACAAGCTGCGTTTTTCCGCCGATGACGAAGACTACAGCCGCCAGCGCTACTGTCACTGGCGGGTACTGGGGCTGGATGGGCAGCCGGTACCGTCGAGCAGCGGCGCGGTGCTGCAGGTGGACGTGACGCCGGACCAGGTCGAGTGGCGCGAGTTCGACTACCTGGTGTTGTTCGGCGGTCGCAACGCCAGCGCAACGGCAGCGCTTGCCCCTGCGTATCGGGCCCTGCTCAGGCGTGGGGTGAAGGCCGGGGTGAAGCTGGCCTGTGTCGACAATGCCGCCTTCCTGCTAGCGGCTTGCGGTTTGCTGGATGGGTTCAAGGTGGTGGTGCACTGGCGTCACGAGGCCGAGTTCCGGGCCAGCTTCCCGCGTGTGCAGGTGTTGACCGAACAGTTGTACTGCATCGACGGCCCACGCATCACCTGTGCGGGCGGCACCGCGGCCATCGACCTCGCGGTGGAGCTGATCGCGCGGTCCTGTGGCCGGGCCAGGGCGCTGAAAGGGTTGGCGGACATGCTGGTGGACGAAAGCCGTGACAGTCGCCACGCCCTGCGCTCTTTGGAGGCCGGGCCGGGGCAGGGGCGCCAGGTGCAGCGTGCCTTGGCGTTGATGCGCCATCACTTGGCGGCGCGGCTGTCCATCGAACAGCTTGCAGCGGAGCTGGGTATCAGTCGGCGCCAGCTCGACCGGCAGTTTCAGGCCAGCCATGGCATGAGCGCCAAGGGCTGGTGGCAGGAAATGCGCTTGCAACAGGCGCGGTGGCGGTTGCTCAACTCGAACCACAGCCTGGCGCAGATTGCCGACGAGGTGGGGATGGGCGATGCCAGTTACCTGGGCAAGTGGGTGAAGCGGCGGTTCGGTTGCACGGCATTGGCGCTGCGCCGGGCGCGTTAGCGGCAAGGCTGCGCCTTGCGTTCGCCAGCAAGGCTGGCGCCTGCAGGCCGTGCGCCATCCGCGCTTATTGGGGGGTACCGAACAACCCCGTCCAGTAGATCCCGGCATCGCTCTTCGGATCGACCGCATACGCTGCCCCCAATTCGCGGTAGTCCGGGTTCATCAGCGTCGCGCAATGCCCGGGGCTGGCCAGCCAGCCATCGACCACCTTGCCTGCGGTGTCGCGCCCGGCGGCGATGTTCTCGCCGATCTGTCGGTACAGGTAGCCGGCCAGCTCGGCGCGATCACCGGGGGTGCGGCCGTCGCGGTCGATATGGTCGAAGAAGTTCTGGTTGGCCATGCTGCGCGTGTGGTTGGCGGCCACACCAGCCAGCGTGCTGTTCCAGGCCAGCGCCGGGGCGGCGGGGAAGGGCTGGCCGCCGCACTGGCGCGGCACGTTGCGCGCGGCGTTGATCGCCTGGAGCAGCTTCTGCCCCTCGGCCTGCCAGTCGCCCAGGCGGCCGCTGAGCAGCGGCCGGGCCAGGACGATGCGCCAGTCGCGCCCTTCCTGGCTGACACCGATATCGACGAACTGTGGGTCGAGCACCACCTGACAGAAGCTTTCCTCGATGGCCCTCATCGCCGCCTGGGCATCGCGCGGGCCGGACAGGCTGATGGCCTGGACGTTGACCATGGGGTAGGCGGCGCGGCTCATGGCCTGTTGCAGGTCGCGGGTGCCCTCCGGCGACAGTGCCAGGCGGCTGTCGTTGTTGAGCGGCGGCAGCTCCAGCGAGGCTTCGCCACCGCAGCGCTGCGCCTGGCTGCGATAGACATTGATCGTATCGATCAGTTGCGCTTCCTCGCCGGTGAAGGCCAGGGCACTGGTCGAGGCCAGCAGCGACAGGCCAAAGAGGCAGGCAACGGATGACAGGACGCGCATGTGGATCTCCCTATGGCTGGCAGCGCCGGGTCGCAAGCCCGTCCGCGCTGCTCATCCTACACAAGCGCACGGGTTTTGACCCGGCCCTGTGCAGTGCGGCAAAGGGGCAATAGACCGTCGATGATGGCAAAAGTGCGGTCACCTGATAAGGATTCGCAAGTCCGGCCTATCTGGCCAGCGCCTGGTTCGGCTTGTAGAACAGGAAATGGGTGGTCTCCGCGGTCTTGCGGTAGGTCTTGGCCCAGTCGGGGTTGACGTTGCGGTCGTGGAAGTACAGCGCACCGTCAGTTGGGTCCTTGAGCTGCTGGTTGAGGGCCTTGCGGGCGATTTCCTTGGCCACCGCATAGCGTTCCTCTTCCTCCACCTGGTCGGGACGCCCGTCACACCACCAGGAGAACTGGCAGCTCTTGCTCTCCACGCCCTGCTTGACCACCCCGCAGATGCTGTCGGGGAAGCCATCGTGGCCCAGGCGGTTGAGCACCACGCTGGCCACCGCGCTCATGTCCTGGGCGTCGGCGCCTTTCGCCTCCCAGTAGATAGTGCGAGCCAGGCAAGTGATGCTGTCATCCATGGGGGCCTGGCCCGCCGGGTCGACTGCCTGTACCTCACTCGGGCTGATCTTTTCCTGCTGTTTAGGGGGAGGCGCGTCCTCGACGACTTTCTCCTCGAGTTTGTGCGCCTTGTCCTCGGCGACGGCGGCCTTCTGGTTGTCGGCCGCGCCGAGAGGGCTTGCGAGCAGGGCCAGGAGCAAGCCGCAGGGTATCCAGGGATAGCGCATGGTCGAGGTCTCGCAGGGTGAACTGCCTGTGAGTCTAGCCGTGCGCGTTCAATTCAGCGCAAGACTCAGTACCAGGGGCAGGGTCACGGCGGCCGCCACGGTTTGCAGGGCGATGATGGTTGCCATCAGGGGCGCGTTGCCACCCATCTGCCTGGCCATCACATAGGACGACGAGGCGGTCGGCAGCGCCTGGAACAGCACGGCGACCACCGCGGCCTGGCCACCCAGCCCGAACAGGCGACACAGGCCCCAGGCGGTCATCGGCATCACCAGGAACTTGAACAACGACGCGGCCAGCAGTGGCTTGACCTGTTGGCCCAGGCGGGCGCCGCCCAACGCCGCGCCCACGCACAACAGGCCAAGGGGCAAGGCGGCCTGGCCGAGGGCTTTCACCGTGGGTTCCAGCCCCGAAGGCAGGCCAAGGCCGCTGACCCGTAGCAGCAGGCCAGCGGCGCAGCCGACGATCAGCGGGTTGGCGAAGATCGCGCGGAGCACCGTGGCCGCTGAACTGTGGCGGGCGCTGAAGCGGGCGAATACCAGCACGCAGAGCAGGTTGACCAGAGGCACGATGGCGGCGTTGGCCACCGCCGCCAGGGCGATCCCGGCGCTGCCGTAGAGGCCGGCGGCCAGGGTTGCCCCGATGTAGTTGTTGAAGCGCACGCCACCCTGGAACACCGAGGTGAAGTCGGCTCCGTCATGGCTCGCCGCCCCCTGGTAGAGCACCAGCAGCAGGGCACCGAGCAGGGTGGACAGCATCAGCACGCCGACCATGCCCAGCACCGGCACGCCATCGAGGTTGGCCGTGGCCAGGCCGTGGAGGAACAGTGAAGGTAGCAGCACGTAATAGCTCAGGCGCTCGGCGCCGGGCCAGAAGCTGTCGGCGAGAAAGCCGCGCACCCGCAGCCAGGTGCCCAGGGCTATGAGCAGGATGATCGGCACGAGGGTGGTCAGCAGCAGCGCAAGCATGGGCGTTGGTCCGTGGTCGGGTACGGACACAGCCTAGCGGGGAGCGTGGGTTGGAAAAAACGTTGTTTTCTGCAGCGAGTGTTGAGAAAAACTGCATCGACTGAAGGCGATGCGGGAGCCAACGGGCTCCCGCACGGTCACGCTGCCTGGATCAGGCGCTTTCGAGGTGGCGGATAGCCGCTTTCAGGCGCTCTGCCGGCTGGTGTTGGTGGACGATCTCCGGCGCCTTGCGCACACGGCCGTGCTGGTCGACCCAGTGGCCGTTGATGAAGTAGCGGTAGCTGGCAGTGCCATAGTTCCAGCCCTGGTCGAGCAGGCCTTGCAGGTGGAAGGTCTGGGCGATCTGGCTGAGCGGGCCGCTGGGGCTGCCATCCAGGTGCAGGACGATCGACGGGCTGCCCACTGGCGCGAACGGCAGCTCGCTGTAACCGCCCCAGACCTTGGCGTGGAAAACCTGCACGGGATGGGTGGTCTGGATGATGGTGGCCCTGCCGGTGACCTTCTTCTGCACGGTGTTGACCAGCAGATCGAGGGTCAGGGTCGGTGCGCCGAGCAGACCATTGCTGACATTCAGGCGGGTATGAAAGAGTCCGAAGGACATGCTGATTCTCCTTGTCTGCTCAGGCTTTCTTGGCGGCCTTGGCGGCCGGGCTCTTGGTCGAGGCGAGGGCCTGGTCCAGGGCTTTGCCCACGGCACCGCTGGCCAGTTGCTTGAGCTGGGCGACGTCACCGGTGGCGATAACGGCCTCCAGGGTGGCGTTATGCAGTTCGGTCGCCAGGTCGACGTTCGCCAGCGTCTGGATACGCTTGAGCTCGAGCACGACCGGTACGTTGTCCACTTCGATCCAACGTTGACCGTTGTAGTAACAATAGCTGGCCACGCCTTTCTGCCAGTCCTGATCGAGCAATGCGCGCAGCTCGAACTGCTCCGGCGAGTTGGCGTGCGGGCCGCCATGGTTGCCACGTACCGTCAGCAGGATCTTGCCTTCGCTTGGCGGTTGCACGGTGAGGTAGCTGTAGGTGCCCCAGACATCCAGGTTCAGGTCCAGCGGCGGATTGGTGGCCTGGGTGATCGTGGCGTGGCCGTTGACGCTACGGTCTGGCGTGTAGACCAGCAGGTCCAACTGCAGGCGCGGGGCGCCTGGCGCGTTGGTGCCGATCAGGTAGGACACCGGGAAGAGGCCTTCCGACGGTGCGAGCAGCGATTCAGACATGATTGCCTCCATTGCATTCAATGAGTGAAGAACGGTTATGTCAGCTGGCGCAGGCGGTAGGAGGGGAGAGAGTTCGAGCTGGCTTGCGCTCGAAAGGCCGTCGGCTATGTCATGAAGACGGGCCGACGGGTGCGAGAGGCTGTTGGCAGCCAACTTGGGCAACCCATCCGTGGTATACGGGCCGCCTGCCTGGCAGCCCGCTTGAGTTAAGCAGGCCCGGCAGGCGGTGATGGCTTTTTTGCATTATCTCCGACGAGTGGCTCAGCGTTGCTTGTCGCGCATTGCCACGAAGCTGCGGCGCATGTCGCTGGCCCAGCCATCGAGCACCGGCTTGACGTCGTTCAGGGTCAGTTGCGTGGTGTCGTTCTCCAACTCCTTGCCGCTGCCCTTGCGCACCACCTGGGCCAGCACCTTCTGGTTGGCACCGTCGAGGAAGGCGGCTTCCACGGCGATGTCCACGTCCTGGTCGCGGCCGCCGGCGGCGGTGTTGACCGCCGCCGCCACCAGGGCGATGGGGATCACTTCGTAGGGCTTGAGGCCCTCGGTGCTGGTGGACACTGCGGTGATCGCCGGGCGTACCACGATGGTGTTCGGGCCAGGCTCCTTGACCAGGGTGAGCACGCTGCCCATTTCCCGGCGCATCGCTTCGTTGAAGTAGCGGGTGATTTCCTGCAGGGTCTGCGCCGAAATCACATTGGTCGGCTGCGGCTTGGGATAGAACTGGCTCGGCTCGATGAACACCTTGGTGTACTGACGGGCCTTGATATCCGGGTCGACCCAGCGCATCACCGGCGCGCCGGAAACGCTTTCGGCGGGCTTCAGGCGGCTGTAGTCCTTGAGAAAGCCAGAGTAGTCCTTGGGGTCGACCCGGTTGCTGGAACAGGCGACCAGGGCCAGCAGGGCGGCGCACAACAGGGTGGTGCGAGGCAGGTGCTTCATGATGACGAGGTCCATGAGGGAAGTGGCCAGAACAACGCTAGCAGGTGCTTGGCGGATGGCCAGCACCCAAGGCACTCTGTCTCCGCGATCGTTGTAGGAGCCAGCCTTGCTGGCGAACCCGGCGCACGCCGGCCTTGAGACTGGCGTTGGGGCTGTTCGCCAGCAAAGCTGGCTCCTACAGGGTTCGTGCGTGCTTCAGCCCAGCGCCAGCAGCGGCGAGCGCAAGGTCAGATCTGAACGCATGGCACCCTCTGCTAGCACAATTATTGTAGGAGCC
>NZ_JARPQB010000067.1 GCF_029478665.1 Pseudomonas entomophila | reverse complement strand
TGTGGGGTTTCCCCATGTGAGAGTAGGTCATCGTCAAGATTCAATTCCGAAGCCCCTGATCGCGATGCGGTCAGGGGCTTTGTCTTTTCCGATCCGTAGAAGCTGTAGCTCCTGATTGGGCAAGACTTCCGTAGGAGCGGCTTTAGCCGCGATCACCCGCGAAGCGGGTGCCAGGCACCGCGTTGTTCGCATCGCGGCTAAAGCCGCTCCTACAAATTTCCAGCAGGCACAAAAAAGCCGCTCCAGGGGGAGCGGCTTTTTTGTTACGGGTAAATCAGCTCAGCAGGTTCTTCACATTCCCCATGGCCTCATCGGCAAACCCCTGGAGAAACGCCTGGAAGCCCGGCAACGCCTCGGGGCCGCCCTCCCAAGGCTCGGCCTGGATGGTCCAGGTCGCGCGGCTGTGGTTGGCATCGATCACTTGCACCTCCATCGCCGCCCACAGGTTACCGATGTTCAGGCTGGTGTAGATCAGGCTCCAGGTCATGTGCATGGCCTGCTCGTCGCGTGAGTTGAGTTGCTCGATGACCACGTTGCCGTCCTTGAACAGCTTCTTGCGCACCGAACGTACACCGCTGCCAGTCATGTCGATGTGCGCGAGCGCGGGGATGAACACCGGGAACCCCGCGAAGTTGCCGACGATGTTCCACACGGCGGTGGCGGGTGCGGTGATTTCCACGCTGGAGACCACCTCGCAACCTTCAGGGTTGCGGATCAGGGTATCGGGTTTGAGTGCTTGCATGCTGTGTTGCTCCTGTTGTGTGGAAATGCGATCAGATGAAGCCGATGTCGGCCAGGTACCGGCAGCCGCGGCGCAGCAGCTCGGGGTTCTTGCTGGGGTAATGGGCGCCCATGCGCCGTACCCCGTCACGGGCGTTGGCATGGGCGATCCCGGAGATGTCGCCGATGTCTTCCTCGAAACCGTCCAGGTAGAAGCCCAGGACGTCGTACAGCGCGTTGTCGCGGTCGACCCGGCGCAACTGGCGCTGCCACTGCTCGATGCTGACCAGCTCGAAGGCATGGCCCTGTTCACGGAACGAGGCCAGGTAGTCACGCCAGCGCAGTGGCTCGGGGTTGTGCAGGTTGAACACGCATTGCCCGGCCTGGTGGCGGCTGCTGTGGAAAGCGATGAAGCGCGAGAGGAAGTCCACCGGCATCAGGTCGAAGTCGATCTCCAGGCCAGGTACCTGCCCCAGTTGCAGCGAACCCTTGAGCATCAGCATCAGGCGATTGCGCTGGGGCTGGCAGGCGCCGGTACGGCTGTCGAAGGTGATGTTCCCCGGGCGGAACAGGTTGACCCACACCCCCTGCGCGCGGGCACGGCTGAGGATGCGTTCGCCGATCCACTTGCTCAGGTTGTAGCCGTTGCGAATGTAGATCGGCGGGGTGCTCGCCGGGTCGTCTTCCAGTACCTGGCCATGGCTGCCCACGGCACTGCAGGCGGAGAGGGTGGAGACGAAGTTGAAGATCTTCTTGCGCCGGCCCTCGCACAGGCGCAGGCACTCGAACAACGGCTCGATGTTGTCGGCGGCCAGTACCTGGTAATCGAGCACGTGGTTGACCTGCGCGGCGTTGTGCAGCAATGCGCCGTAAGATTCATCCAGGTAGTCATAGTCGGTCTCTGCCAGGCCCAGGCGCGGCTTGCGCAAGTCGGCCTCGAATACCCTGATGCGCGACAGGTCGAGGGTGATGTGGTTGTCATGCAGCGACTGGGCGAAGCGCTCGGCGGCACTCACACCTTCGGCACTACGTACCAGGCAGGCCACCTCGGTCGCTCCCCAGTCCAGCAATGCCTCGACCAGATGCACGCCAAGGAAGCTGTTAGCCCCGGTGACGATCACCTTGTGCACATCACCCAGGCGCTCAACTGGCAGCACCTGGAGACCGAGGTCGCGATTGGCATCCTGCTCAAGGCGCTCCAGTGTGTGCTGTTGCGCGGTGTCGTCGCCATCGAGCAACGCCCCCAACCGCTGCAGGGTCGGTTGTTCGATGAAGCGATTGATCGCCACGCCCTGGCCGAAGCCTTCACGCACCGCCAGCAGCAACCGCGACAGCAGGATCGAATGGCCGCCGAGGTTGAAGAAGCTGTCATCGATGGAAATGTCTGCTTCCGGCAGTTCCAGCAGTTCGCTCCACAGGCCACGCAAGCGATGTTCGGTGGCGGTGCCCGGTTGCAGGCGCTGGCTGCTGGGCAAGGCCAGTGGCCGCTGCGACAGCGCCTGGCGATCCACCTTGCCATTGGCGGTGTAGGGCATCTGCTCCAGTTCCTGATAGAACATCGGGCGCATGTAGTCGGGCAGGTGCTGCTCGGCGTGCGCGCGCAGTTGCTGTTCGGCATCTGCGCCGTGGCCATGGGCGACGAACGCAAGCACGCGGCGCTGGGCATCGATCACGACCGCCACCTGGGCGAACAACTGGCTGTCACGCAGGCAGTGTTCGATCTCTTCCGGCTCAACGCGAAAGCCGCGGATCTTCACCTGGTTGTCACGTCGACCGCACAACTCGATGCCCTGGGGGGTCCACTTGCCGATATCGCCCGTGCGGTAGGCATGCAGCGTGCGGCCATCGGGCAGGCGCAGCTCGACGAAGCGTTCGGCGGTCAGGGCCGGGTTGTTCAGGTAGCCGAGCCCGACGCCAGGGCCGCTGATGTAAAGCTCACCCGCAACCTGCTGCGTGACCGGCCGCAGGTCTTCGTCGAGGATCAGCACCTGGGTGTTGGCGATGGGCAGGCCGAGGTTGCGGTTGCTGTCGCCGCTGGCAAACACCCGGGTAGTTGCCAGCACGCTGGTTTCGGTCGGGCCGTAGATGTTGTGCATCCGGCATTGCCGGGACAGCCGGGCAATGACTTCCGGTTCGCAGACATCGCCGCCAGTGACCAGATGCTCAAGGCCCAGCGGCATATCGCGCGGGAGGATGCTCAACAATGCCGGCGGCAGGAACGCGTGGCTGACGTCCTGGCTGTGGATAAGTCGCGCCAGCTGTTGCGGGTCACGGCGCTGGTCTTCGCTGGGTAGCACCAGTTCGGCACCGCAGGCGAAGGTGGGCAGGATATCCAGCAGGGAAGCGTCGAAGCCGATGGTGGAGAACTGCAGCACCCGGCTGTGTCGGTCCAGTGCCACGTGTTCGCGGTACCAGGCCATGAAGTGCGCCAGGTTGCCCTGGCTGAGCAACACGCCCTTGGGCAGGCCTGTGGTACCGGAGGTGTAGATCGCCACGCAGGCCTGGCCGGCGCAGGCCGGACGCACTGCCAGCGAGGGCAGCTGGGTGTCCTCGGCCTCTGGCAGCGCGCTTACATCCAGAAGCTGGATATCCACACCCCCCTGGCCGTCATGCAGCAGCACGCAGGCATTGGCGTCCATCAGGATGCGCTGGCGGCGTTCAGCCGGGGATGCCGGGTCCAGGGGTAGGTAGATGGCCGAGCAGCCCAGGATCGCCAGCAAGCTGGCATAGAGTTCGGGCGATTTGGCCATGCACACGGCGACCACCGGAGGGTGCTCGCCGGACGATGGCAACAACGGTAGCAGTGCACGCTGGATCGCGACCGTGCGGGCGTGCAGCTGGTGATAGCTGTAGCACTGACCGTCGCGATTCATGGCCGAGCGTTCGGCATGTTCGCGCAGGCTGTGCTCCAGTTGCCCGATCAAGCCGGTCTCGGCCTGTTCCAGGAGGTCGGCGCGCAGCGTGCGATTGAACGGATGCCGGTAGGCCAGCGCCTCCAGCCAGTCCAGGCTGTGCTCGCGCTCCTGCACGCCGGGGCTGACCGCGGGTGCCTCTTGCAGGTACTGCGGGTTGCGGGCGTAGCGGGTGACTTGCAGGGCGAGCAGGTCATTCAGGGCCTGTAGGGTGTCCTCACGCAGCTGCTGGCCGTTGCCGGAAGCTGGCGACGGCACGGGCAGGCGTTCGATCAGCCGTTGGGCGCTGGCACTGCCGCACCAGCACAGGGTTTCGAGGCGTGGCAGGGTTTCGGCGAAGCTGGCTCCCAGGCGCAGCCTCAGCAGGGGTGTCGCGTCCAGCGATTGCCAGTCGCTGCTGTTCAGCACCAGGCTGCCGTCCTCCACCACCAGGTGGGGGTGGGTGTTCAGTTGTCGGCGCAAGGTATCGGCGTCGTTGGCGATGGTGATGCCATGGCCGTGTTCGTCGAGTTGCTGGGCCAACTGCCCCAGGGCGGGGCTGTGGCCCACCAGGAGTATGTCGAGGCGTCTCATCAGGGTGTCCTCAGGGCAGGTAGTCGCGCAGGGCCTGCTGTACGCAGGCCGACTCAAGCATCGAACTGGCACGGAAGAAGCGCAGGATGTTGCCCAGCAACGGATGTTGGTGGTTGATCGGGTAGGCCAGCCCCTGAGCTTCTTCGCGCAAGGCCTGGCGTAGCGTCTCGCTCACCGGCAGCGCGGCGATCAGGGCGAAGTCGAAGGCTTGCTGGATGTCGTTGGTCAGGTACTGGCGCAGGAACACTGGCAGCACCTCGGCGATCGCCTGGCGGTCGGCTTCGCTTGCCGCCTGCCAGTAGATCCGTGTCAGGCGTGCCCAGAAGCTCGAGTGACGGCCCTCATCGAGCAGGTGGTCGGCCATCAGCCCTTTCACCGAGGGCTTGACCGAGTCGTCGCGGGCGAACGCCGCCACATCGTCGGTCAGGGTGTTCTCGGCAATGCCCACGCAGATCAGCTCCACGGCATCGCGCAGGTCCTCGGGTACCTGCACCAGGGCCGCCGGGATGGCCCGGCTGAGCTCAATCTCCTGGGGCAGGGCGATCGGTTCGACACCGGTCAGGGCAATGGTCTGCTGCAGGAAGTCCATGGCCACCAGGGCGTGGTAGTCCTCATCCACCACCACGGTCATGGCGTCGTAACGGCAGGCGAACGGGAAGCGCACGGCGAAGCGGTCCTTGGCGATACGCCGCGCGGTCCGGTCGACGATCTCGGTCTCGAAGATCACCACGTCGTTGATGAACTTGTAGAGGCTCTGCACCAATACAAAATCGCGTAGCTGCGGACACTCGCGCTGGAAGGTGGCACCAAGCACCAAGGGCTGGCGGCTGAGCGGGTAGATCAGCCGCTGGTCGTCTTCGACCAGGCGCCGGGGCCGGGTGCGGATGGTGGCGCGCTCTTCCCAGGCCTCGGCGAAGGAGCGGTATTCATGGGCGTTCATGGGGTGACCTCGGCGACAGGAGTTTGCAGCGAGGCGCGCAGGCGGTCCCACAAGGCCATGCGGCTGTCCACCGCGGCGATGGCGGCGGCGTAGACGTCTTCCTGGCGTACCGGGTCGTGATCGACCAGGCGTGCCAGCAACTGCTCGGCGGCTGGGCCGTGGTCCTCGGAGTCGACCTCGATATGCCGCTGCAGGTAGTAGCGGAAGGTGGGTGCCTGCTCGCTGCCGATACCCCATTCGTCGAGGATCTGCTGGAACATCATCGGGATGACGCTTTCACGGCCGTGCAGGAAGGCGGCGGCGACGCGGTGCGCGGGGGCGTCCAGGGCGACTTCGAGGGTGTCGCGCACGAAGTGCTGGGCCGCTTCGCTGGCTCCGGCGCGAGCCAGTGAGCTCAGCGCATCGGCGCCCTGTTGCTGAAGGCTGATGAAGCGTTCGATCGCCTGGGTGCAGGCGCCGACCTCGCGCATGGCGTCCAGGTACAGCTCGAAGTGGCTGTAGTGGCCGTGGTCGAGGCGGTCGTCGGATTCCTCGCCCAGCACGATCTCGTTGATCAGGCGAGCAGCGGCCGGGTCTGCCGGGGGCAGCCAGGGCAGGCTGACGCAGGTCAGTTCCTGTTGCAGGCGCTTGGTCAGCGACATGAAGTCCCAGACGGCGAAAACGTGGGTTTCCATGAATCGGCGCAGGGTGTCGAGCGAGTCGATCTCGGAAAACAGCGGGTGCCGGGAAAGTGCGATCTTCTTGGCGGAAAGTGTGCTCTTCAATGTGCTCATGATGATGTCCGTTGTGGGTGTTTTGGGAATTGTTATTTCACTGCGAGTTATTCGACTTGCCATATTCGAGGTGCACGAAGCCCTCGAACAGAAAATCGATATTGATGAACCTGCAGAGGCCAGGTGGCGTGGCGTTTCAGGGCTGCCTGCGCCTGGCGATATAAAAGTTAGAACAACTTCAAAGTTATCGGCAAATGTTTTTTTAGTTATTTTGATTTCGTAATTAATGCGGGCAAGCAGTGGCCATATAAAACTTCCTGGTAAGTTTTATTTTGGCAATAAGTGCCCCTTCCGATAATTAACTATCAGAAAAGAATACGATGGAGTGAATGCCTCACTCGGAGCACTGATAAACGGGGTCAGGGGAGGTTTGACTGTTCAGGGGCGGCTGATCGCTTGCGGTCCTTGCCCCGGTACCGCGCTCCTTCTTCTGGTGGATAAAGTGCGGCCGACCAGGCCCGTCGGGTGATCAGCGGTCGGCGCGGGGTCTAGAGTGTGCCCAAATGCTGGCACTGTCATGGCTTGCGGCAGCCATGACAACGCAAACGGATGTTTCCGGAGGGGTGAGCGTGCTCGGCTACAGGCTGAGCAGGCCGAGGTGGGTGTTGATGATGCGCACCAGGCGCTGGTTGAGCAGAGAGGTGTCGACCGATTGCGCGGGCAGCTCGATCAGCTCAAGGCCCTGGCGGGCAAGGCTGTGCCAGCCGAGCATGGCCGGCAGCGAGCCGGGGAGGTACAGCACGGTCATCGGTACCTGGATGGCCAGGTGGGTGGTGATGTCCAGGCGAGGGGTGGGGCTGTCATAAGTGGAAACAAAGAGATGGCGGGTCTGCCCGGGATGATGGTTCTGCGCCAACTGTGTCAGTGCCACCGCCACATGGGCGCCAAGCCCCTGGCCGAAGATGGCATGGGGTTGGGCGAGGTAGGGCTGGAGTTTGTCGAGCAGCGCACGGGCGAGGGGGCAGGGGGGCTCTGCGGGGTCGAATTCATCCAGTCGGACAGAGGGAGGGACATCAGCGGCAATCAGTTCGATGGGATCGCACAGGGTCTGGGCCCAGGTGCGGTACTGCATGAGCTGCTGTCGATCGTAGGCCAGGCAGATCAGGCGGATCCGGGCAGGTTGTTCGATTGTAGTTCCCTGTAGCGTCTGCACGTGCACTGGCGTTCCTTATGCCGGATGACGTTCCTTGCCGACACAGCCACGACCGTGGCTGCGGGGTGTCACTGATCGGCTGTCGACTGTCGGTCGAGGTACTTCCTGATGGTGCGGGCGGCATTGTTCAGGTGGGCTTCGAGCAACCTGACGGCATCATCCACCAGTTTGTCGCTGGCCGCATCCACCAGGGCGATATGGTCGTCCTGTGTCAGCTTGCCCAGCCCCATCGACGACAGGTGGAAGCGCAGGAAGCGCTCCTCTTCGTTGAGTTCGATCTCGATCATGCGCAGCAGCTTCTGGTTGTGCGCCTTGCTGTAGAGGGCCATGTGGAACAGGCGGTTGAGGCGGCCGATCTCGGCGTGACGGGTTTCGTTTTCCAGCTGCTGGATATAACCACGGGCCTGGGCAATGTCATTGGCATCGAGCAGGGGGATCGATTGACGCAGGGCCTCGGTCTCGAGGATGACACGCAACGCGTAGGTGTCGACTGCGTCCTCGCCGATCAGCGGCGCGACCACGGCGCCTTTGTGCATGACCACCTGCAACAGCGATTGCGCTTCGAGCTGGCGCAGGGCTTCGCGTACCGGCATGCGGCTGACGCCAAAGAGGCTGGCCAGCTCCTGTTGGCGCAGGGCGGTGCCTGGAGGTAGACGGCCGTCGAGGATGGCACTGCGCAGGCGCTCTTCGATGACGCTGCGGGCGAGGTGCGGCGGAACTTGCTCGCTGCCCAGAATGGCGCTCAGGAGTTTGGGTTTCTCAGCCACGCGGGTTCAGCCTCGGCAACATGAAGATTGGATCCAATAACCCTAGTGAGGGATGGGGCCGCTTGTCAAACGGCAAGTGGATGCGGGCCTGCGCCCGTTCATCGAACGGGGATATCGTGAAGGAAGTCGGCTGCCAAGGGAAGCTGCGGGCGTCCTTGCATGGCCTTTGTGGAGCAGGTTTGCCGACGGCTGGCAGCATGATCGCAAGGTGCCATTGTCTTTTGCACCGCCAGCCCGCACCATCGCTGCTTTCGAATGATCTGAACAGGTGTTCGCAGTGGCGATACCTTGGGCTCTCAATACCACCCTGCGCCGCTTCGGTCTCGCCGTGCTGCTTGGCTGCCTGTTGCTGGGCGGCACGCAGGCGGATTGGGACTTTTCCCAGATCAGCCGCCGTGCCCAGGCGCTCTATGGGCCGCTGGGCGAGGGTCAGAAGCGTATCGATGCCTGGCAGCAGTTGCTCGCTACGCAGAAGCAAGGCAGCGAGCAGGAGCAGTTACAGGTGGTCAACCGCTTCTTCAACCAGCAGTTGCGCTATGTCGAGGATATCGACCTATGGCATGAGGTCGACTACTGGGCCACGCCGGTGCAGTCGCTGATCAAGGGGGCGGGGGACTGCGAGGACTACGCCATCGCCAAGTACTTCAGCCTGCGGCGCATGGGCATCCCGGCCGAGAAGCTGCGCATCACCTACGTCAAGGCCCTGCGCCAGAACCGTGCGCACATGGTCCTGACCTATTATTCAAGCCCACAGGCTCAGCCCCTGGTGCTCGACAGCTTGATGGACGCGATCAAGCCCGCCAGCCAGCGCACCGACCTGTTGCCGGTGTACGCCTTCAATGGCGAGGGCCTGTGGCTGACCGGCGCCGCTGGCAACAAGAAAGTCGGCGACACCAAGCGCTTGTCGCGTTGGCAGGATCTGCTGCAGAAAATGCAGGCCGAAGGGTTCCCGGCCGAACCGGTTTACTGAAGGAGCACAGATGTCACTGTTCAAACAATTGCTGCTAGCCATTTGCCTGTTCCTGGTGGTCGCCTTCAGTGGCAGCTTCATGGTCAGCCTGGAGAGTTCGCGTAGCCAGTACGTCAACCAGCTGCGCTCCCACGCCCAGGACGCGGCCACCGCGCTGGCGCTGTCGCTTACACCCAACATCGACGACCCGGCGATGGTCGAGCTGATGGTCAGCTCGATCTTCGACAGTGGCTACTACACCAGCATCAAGGTCATCGACCTGGGCTCCAATGCCGTGCTGGTCGAGCGCCATGCCGAGCCTGATAGTGGTGGCGTGCCGGGCTGGTTCATCCACCTGATCGGCCTGGAACCGGCCGGGGGCGACGCGATCGTCAGCCGGGGCTGGCAGCAGGCGGCGCGGGTCGAGGTGATCAGCCACCCGATGTTCGCCCTGGCCAAGCTCTGGCAAAGCGCCCTGGGCAGCCTTGGCTGGCTGCTGCTGTGCGGCGCGGTGAGCGCGGTGCTCGGTGCGCTGCTGCTGCGCCGGCAGTTGCGGCCGCTGGACTACATGGTGGCGCAGTCCCATGCGATTGCCCGCCGCGAGTTCCTCAGCCTGCCCGAGTTGCCACGCACGCCGGAACTGCGCCGGGTGGTGCAGGCGATGAACCAGATGGTCGAGAAGCTCAAGGCGCTGTTCACCGAACAGGCCGAGCGCAGCGAGAAGCTGCGCACCGAATCCTACCAGGACAGCCTCACGGGCCTGGCCAACCGCCGTTATTTCGAGATGCAGCTCAATGCGCGGGTCAGCAACCTGGAGGAGGCGCGTGCTGGTTACTTGCTGCTGCTGCGGGTCCAGGACCTGGCCGGTCTCAATGCGCGCCTGGGCGGCCAGCGCACCGACCAGTTGCTGCAGGCGGTGGGTGAGCAACTGCGCCGCACCTGCGGCAACTACCCGGAAACCAACGACCTGATCACCCGTAGCCGCGGTGGTGAGTTCGCCGTGCTGGCGCCGGGCATGGTCCACGACGAAGCGATCCAACTGGCCCAGGCCCTGGCCACGACCTTGCAGAGCCTGCACGAAACGGGTGCCAGCGATGTCGACCCGGTGGCCTGTATTGGCCTGGCGCCTTACAGCCCGGGCGATGCTCCCCAGGATTTGCTCAAGCTCGCCGACGAGGCGCTGGCCCGTGCCGAGAGCCAGCCGCAGCCGGGATGGGTATGCATGGAGCAGGGGGGCGCGGCCGATGCCGCGGACAGTCACCATGCCTGGCACACCCGCCTTGACCAGGCACTGGCCAAGGGGCAGTTCGAGTTGTTCTTCCAGCCGGTGGTGGATAGCCGGGCGACAGACCGGGTGCTGCACTACAAGGTCATCTCACGCTTGCACGACGAGCAGGGCGAGGCTCTGGCGGCGGGCCGTTTCCTGCCCTGGCTCGAGCGTTTCGGCTGGATGGCGCGGCTGGACCTGCTGGTGCTGGAGAAGGTACTCAAGCACCTGCAGGGGCACGGTGAGTCGCTGGCGCTGAACCTGTCGGCCGCGACCCTGGCCGACCCCAAGGCGTTGCAGCGGGTCTTCGAGCTGCTGGGCCAGTACCGCGCCATCGGCCCGCGCCTGACCTTCGAAATCGGCGAGGAGCAGTTACCTGAACAGTCGATGCTCGAACAACTTACCCGGCGCCTGCGCGGGCTGGGCTTCAGCCTGGCGCTGCAGCGTTTCGGTGGCCGCTTCAGCATGATCGGCAACCTGGCGCACCTGGGCCTGGCCTACCTGAAGATCGATGGTGGTTATATCCGCAATATCGACCATGAGCGGCACAAGCGGCTGTTCATCGAAGCCATCCAGCGGGCGGCGCACAGCATCGACCTGCCGTTGATCGCCGAGCGGGTGGAGACGGAAGGGGAGTTGAAGGTGCTGCGCGAGATGGGTGTGCAGGGGATCCAGGGGCAATTGGTGGGTGAGCCTGCGCCTTGGCGTTGAGCCTGTTCGCTCTGTGTAGGAGCGGCTTCAGCCGCGATCACCCGCGAAGCGGGTGCCGGACACCGCGATGCCTGCATCGCGGCTGAAGCCGCTCCTACAGCGAACGGGGCTGCTCAGATCAACCCGCCTTCCTCTTCTTCCTCGATCAGGTTGTTCAAGCCGCCCAGCGCCTTGCGCGCGGTGGAGCGGTTGAGCAGCTTGGCCTGGGCGCCGGGCGGCAGGTCGGTGATGCTGAACACGCCCTTGGCCGTCAGCACTTCGATCAGGTCCTCGAGCACCCGGATCATGTCCAGGTCGCTCTGCTTGAGCTGCTTGAGGCTGTTCTCGACAACGTCGTCGGCGAACCATTCCTGGATCTCGGCATTGTCTGCCGGGACCATGTCGGTAAAACCGTCAAACGCGGCGGCTTCCACCCGCAGCAACTGGCCCTCGGCGTCGCGTTGCACGTAGAACATGGCGGCGTCCCTCGTCACGATGAATCCTTTTTGGTAGTCAGCAGCATAGGCAAAGTTCGCCGGGCATGTAAGCCCGGCGCACGAGTATGCGCGTGAAGGGATGGCTGGGAAAGCCCGCGCCCCCGACGGTGGCCCTTGCGGGCCGCCGTAGAGAGGCAGGGATCAGCTGTTGGAGTTGTCGATCTTGATGGTCGGGTCGGCACCGCTGATCAACGAGTTGATCGTGGTGTTCGACCAGTTGACGCCTTCGAGCTTGATGGTCACGTCGGCATTGGCCAGGCCGCCGGCGGCATTGAGCTTGCCTTCGGTGCTGACCTGCAGGGTCGACTCGCCATTGACCGTGGTGAGCTTCAGGAAGTTGTCGATGGTGCTGGCGCGCTCGCCCTGGAGCAGGTCGCTCAGGTCGAGGCGGTCACCTTCACTGGCCTTGAAGTCCTTGATCACGTCGTTGCCCAGGTCGCCGGCCTTCCACACGAAGGTGTCGGCGCCGCTGCCACCGGTCATGATGTCGTCGCCCTTGCCGCCGATGAGCAGGTCGTTGCCGGCACCACCGAACAGCAGGTCGTTGCCTTCGCCGCCGAGCAGGGTGTCGTTGCCGGTACCCCCGAGCAGGATGTCGTTGCCCTTGCCACCGTCGATGTAGTCGTTGCCACCCTGGCCGAAGATGATGTCGTTGCCGTTGCCACCCAGCAGGGTGTCGGCACCGTCATTGCTGCGCGAGACATCGAACTCGGTGTAGTGCTCGTTGATGTACTTGTGCATCGTCCGGGCATCCACATCGCCCGCGTCGACGCCCAGCTTGCCGGCGACGAACGCCTGGATCGCCTCGACACCCGTGCCGGCGATACCGTCGAAGGTGACCAGGTCGCCGAAGATGATGTCGTTGCCATCGCCGCCATTGACCGTGTCGTTGCCCGGCTGGGTGACTTCGGTGTGGCCGAGGATGGCTTCGGCCAGCTTGCTCGGGTCGATGTTGGTCTGTGGCGTGCCGTCGGAGTCGAACGGTTTCAGGTCGCTGGTGTTCACACCATTGTTGAGGCCGATCGCCTCGACGTTGGACAGGCCCGACAGCAAGGTGAAGCTGCTCAGCGAGTTGTTCCAGGTGGCATCGTCGGTGTAGCTGCCACGGCCTGCCTGGTAAGACAGTTCGTAGGTGCCGTTGCCTTCCGGGTGAATCTCGCCGGAGACGCCGTACTTCCAGTTCCTGCCGCTGATGTACTGCACCTGCAGGTTGCCGGCATTGTCGATGCTGACGTAGTTGGTCCTGCTGCTGTCGATGAAGTCGTTGAACGCCATGCCTGGCTTGTAGTTGATCGAGGCCAGGAAGGTATCCAGGGTGATGCCCGAGGTACCCAGTGTCGGGTTGCTGTTCTCGCCCGCCTGGTAGAACGTCGGCTTGCCGTCGGTGATGAAGAACGTCTGGTTGCTGCCGGTGTTGCCGCCGTCCTTGAGGTTCTGGAACCAGTTGGCGGTGGTCTTGAACGCATCTTCGTAGTTGGTGCCGCCATTGGCGTTGAGGGTGTTCAGGGCACTGAGCAGCTTCTGCAGGCCGGCATCGTTCAGGGTTACCGAAACGCTGCTCTTGACCTGGCTGGCGAAGTCCACCAGGAGGATGTTCACGGTGCCCGACTGGTCGCCCTTGACGCTGGCGGCCAGGGTCTTGAACACCGACTCGAGGGATTTCTTCGCCGCATCGACGCCCGACGAGCCCATGCTGCCGGAGGTGTCGACGATGAAGGCGAGGTTGTAGTTCTGCCCGGGTACCACGTGCAGCCCGCTGACGTCCGCCACCACCACGTCGTTGCCGTCGGTGCCGGTGATGTTGTCGCTGTCCGAGGACAGGTTGCTGGTGCTGTAGGTCTGCGGGTAGACCGTGACCTTGATGGTGCCCTCGGTGGTGGCGGTGCTGCCGCCGACGCTCTCGGTGGAAGTCGAGCTGACCTTCACGTCGAACTGGCCGTAGTAGTAGGCCGGCGGCTTGATGGTCAGGCTGCCCAGGTTCCAGCCGGTGACGTCCACCGCGGACGCGCCGACGGTGACGGTGTGGCCAGCGTTGTCGGCGATCACCGAGCCTGCCGGGATGCCACTGAGCTTGATGCTGAGGCTCTCGGAGCCGTCGGTGTCGGTCAGGTTGGTGCTGATGCCCACCAGCTTGACCGGCGCGCCGTTCTCGCTGCCTTCGTTGAGCTTGTAGCCGTCGTAGTAGCCCTGGCCGTTGCTGCCGTGCAGGTCGGAGACGGTGACGCCGGCGTTGGCCAGGTCCTTGACGCTCGGGTACATCGGGATGTTCGAGCTGTTCAGGTCCATCGCCGTGCCATTGTTGACCCGGATGTTGACGTCCAGGCTGCCTGGGCCGGCCTGGTTGGCGTTGTAGATCTCCAGGGTGTAGTAACCGCTGGTGGTCGGGGTGAAGCTGCCGGAGATGGCGCCGCTGCCCGAGCCCCAGATGCCGCTGGCGACGTTCTTGCCGCCGACCACGATCTGCAGGCTGTCATCGGCGGTGCCGGTGAAGGCGTAGGTCTTGCCGGCTTCCAGGTAGATCAGGCCGGAAGTCTTCGAGCCGCTGCCCGGGGTGACGTTGCTGGTCGAGTCGACGCCGCTGACCGTCTCGGTCTTGCTGGCATTGCCGGAGTTGGCGAACACGTTCTTCAGCGTCTCGCCGGAGATGCCGTTGCCGTTGCTGCCCAGGCCGGTGAGGCTGTTCCAGGTTTCCTTGACCAGGCCGATCGAGTTGACGTTGTTGTTGCCGATGTTCAGGTCGGGCTTGTCGGCTACCGGCCGGATATCGACCTTCATGGTCGCTTCGCCGCCCAGGTTGGTGCCGTCGTTGGGCTTGTACTTGATCTGCGCGTAGTCGGCCTGTTTGTTGCCCACGCCGGTGCCGCCATAGCCGTCGATGCCCGACTGGTTGGCCAGTGGCACGAACTTGAGCTTGCCGGCGGCGATGTCGGCCTGGCTGATGTTCTGGTTCAGCGCGACGTCGACCCACGCGGTGCCGTTGAAGAACTTCAGGCTGCCAAGGTCCGGCAGCTTGCTGATGGTCACCGACAGGCCGGTGTTGCCATCGGCGTCGGTGACGTTGAAGTCGCCCCAACCGAACACGTAGTCGGTGTCTTCGTTGCCGGTCACGGCGCCGCCGGTCGACACCGGCACGTGGTCGTTGTCGAGGATGGTGGTGGTGACGCTGGACTTGCTGGCATCGACCTGCAGGTTCTCGAAGTTGCCGCCGCTGACGCCGCTGATCTTGACCGTGAAGTTCTCCGAGCCTTCGACGAGCTGGTCGTCGATGGTCTTGATGTCGAAGGTCGTGCCGTTGCTGTTGGCCGGGATCTTGACGGTGACCACGCCGGTGAAGTCCTGGCCGTTGGTGGCGGTGCCACTGTAGGTCAGGGTGACGGTCACTTCGCTCTTCGAGGTGTTGCTCAGGGTCAGGGTGTAGTGGGCGGTGTCGCCTTCGGTCACCGACGTGTCGCCGCTGATGCCCACGGTGGTCAGGTCGCCCTGGCCGCTTGGCTCGTCGGTGACGCTGGTGGTGACGGTGTTGCTGCCCAGGGTCAGTTTCTCGAAGTTGTCGCCACCGGCGACCGATTCGATCTTGTTGACGATGTTCGGCTGGCCACCGACGTACACATCATCCTTGGCGGTGATGGTGAAGGTGCCGCTGGCGCTGCCGGCTGGCACGGTGACCTTGGTGCCGTCGGACAGGGTGAAGGTCAGGCCGTTGTGGCCGGTGACCGACAGGCCCTGGGCGTTGGTCAGGGTCACGGTATAGGTGACCTGGCCGCCTTCGGTGACGGTGGTCTTGTCCGCCGTCAGGGTGGCCACGACTTCGCTGGTGGTGTCGCTGATCTGCACGGTGGCCGCGCCGCCGAGCTCCAGGTTCTCGAAGGTCTTGCCGGTGACGGTGGCATTGCTGATGCCCACGGTCAGGGAGCCGGCGTCCTTGAACACGTCGTCGCCTTGGGCCGCAGCCTTGTAGATGGCCTCGGTCTGGCCGGCGACGATGGTCACCTTGGCACCGTTGGACAGAGTGACGGTCAGGTCCTGGTCAAGCTTCTGGCTGACCTTGACGGTGAACGACGGCTGCTGGTCTTCGGTGACATTGCCATTGCTGACGATGGTTACGGAAACCTTGTCGCCCTGGTTGCCGGTACCAGTGCCCGTGCCGCTGCCTGGTTCGTCGGTGACGGAAGTGGTGACGGTATTGCTGCCGAGGGTCAGTTTCTCGAAGTTGTCGCCACCGGCGACCGACTCGATCTTGTTGACGATGTTCGGCTGGCCACCGACGAACACGTCATCCTTGGCGGTGATGGTGAAGGTGCCGCTGGCGCTGCCGGCCGGAATGGTGACCTTGGTGCCGTCGGTCAGGGTGAAGGTCAGGCCATTGTGGCCGGTGACCGACAGGCCCTGCGCGTTGGTCAGAGTGACGGTGTAGGTGACCTGGCCGCCTTCGCTGACGGTGGTCTTGTCGGCGGCCAGGGTCGCGACAACCTCACTGATGGTGTCGGTGATCTGAACCGTAGCGTTGCCGCCCAGTTCCAGGTTCTCGAAGGTCTTGCCGGTGACGGTGGCATTGCTGATGCCAACGGTCAGCGAACTGCCGTCCTTGAACACGTCGTCGCCCTGGGCCGCGGCCTTGTAGATGGCCTCGGTCTGGCCGGCGACGATGGTCACCTTGGCGCCGTTGGACAGGGTCACGGTCAGGTCCTGCTCAAGCTTCTGGCTGACCTTGACGGTGAACGATGGCTGTTGGTCTTCGGTGACATTGCCATTGCTGACGATGGTGACGGAGACCTTGTCGCCCTGGTTGCCGGTACCGGTGCCCGTGCCGCTGCCTGGTTCGTCGGTGACGGAAGTGGTGACGGTGTTACTGCCCAGGGTCAGCTTCTCGAAGTTGTCGCCACCGGCGACCGACTCGATCTTGTTGACGATGCTCGGCTGGCCACCGACGAACACGTCGTCCTTGGCGGTGATGGTGAAGGTGCCGCTGGCGCTGCCGGCTGGCACGGTGACCTTGGTGCCGTCGGTGAGGGTGAAGGTCAGGCCGGTGTGGCCGGTGACCGACAGGCCCTGGGCGTTGGTCAGGGTCACGGTGTAGGTGACTTGGCCGCCTTCGCTGACAGTGGTCTTGTCGGCGGACAGGGTCGCAACGACCTCACTGATGGTGTCAGTGATTTGTACGGTAGCGCTGCCACCGAGCTCCAGGTTCTCGAAGGTCTTGCCGGTAACGCTGGCATCGGTGATGCCGACGGTCAGCGAGCTGCCGTCCTTGAACACGTCGTCGCCCTGGGCGGCTGCTTTGTACTCAATCTGGGTCTGGCCGGCCGGAATCGTGACTTTGGCGCCATTGGACAGGGTAACGGTCAGATCCTGGTCGAGCTTCTGGCTGACCTTGACGGTGAAGCTTGGCTGCTGGGCTTCATTCACGTCGCCATTGCTGACGATGGTCACGGAAACCTTGTCGCCCTGGTTGCCGGTACCGGTGCCTGTGCCGCTGCCTGGTTCGTCGGTGACGGAAGTGGTGACGGTGTTGCTGCCGAGGGTCAGTTTCTCGAAGTTGTCGCCACCGGCGACCGACTCGATCTTGTTGACGATGTTCGGCTGGCCACCGACGAACACGTCGTCCTTGGCGGTGATGGTGAAGGTGCCGCTGGCGCTGCCGGCTGGCACGGTGACCTTGGTGCCGTCGGAGAGGGTGAAGGTCAGGCCGTTGTGGCCGGTGACCGACAGGCCCTGGGCGTTGGTCAGGGTGACGGTGTAGGTGACTTGGCCGCCTTCGCTGACAGTGGTCTTGTCGGCAGACAGGGTTGCGACAACCTCACTGATGGTGTCGGTGATCTGCACGGTGGCGTTGCCGCCAAGCTCCAGATTCTCGAAGGTCTTGCCAACTACCGACGCATCGGTGATGCCGACGGTCAGCGAACTGCCGTCCTTGAACACGTCATCACCTTGGACCGCAGCCTTGTAGATAGCCTCGGTCTGGCCGGCGACGATGGTGACCTTGGCGCCATTGGACAAGGTGACGGTGAGGTCCTGGTCGAGCTTCTGGCTGACCTTGACGGTGAAGCTTGGCTGCTGGGCTTCATTCACGTCGCCATTGCTGACGATGGTCACGGAGACCTTGTCGCCCTGGTTGCCGGTGCCTGGGGTGCCGCTGCCAGGTTCATCGGTCACCGAGGTGGTGACGGTGTTACTGCCGAGGGTCAGTTTCTCGAAGTTGTCGCCACCGGCGACCGACTCGATCTTGTTGACGATGTTCGGCTGGCCACCGACGAACACGTCGTCCTTGGCGGTGATGGTGAAGGTGCCGCTGGCGCTGCCGGCCGGAATGGTGACCTTGGTGCCGTCGGAGAGGGTGAAGGTCAGGCCATTGTGGCCAGTGACCGACAGGCCCTGGGCGTTGGTCAGGGTTACGGTGTAGGTGACCTGGCCGCCTTCACTGACGGTGGTCTTGTCCGCAGACAGGGTCGCGACGACTTCGTTGGTGGTGTCGGTGATCTGTACGGTGGCCGAACCGCCGAGTTCCAGGTTCTCGAAGGTCTTGCCGGTGACGGTGGCGTCGGTGATGCCGACGGTCAGCGGACCTGCATCCTTGAAGACGTCTTCACCTTGCGCCGGCGCCTTGTATTCGACCTGGGTTTGACCAGCCGGAATGGTGACTTTGGCGCCGTTGGACAGGGTGACGGTGAGGTCCTGGTCGAGCTTCTGGCTGACCTTGACGGTGAAGCTTGGCTGCTGGGTTTCGTTCACGTCGCCATTGCCGACGATGGTGACGGAAACCTTGTCGCCCTGGTTGCCAGTACCGGTGCCTGTGCCGCTGCCTGGTTCGTCGGTGACGGAAGTGGTGACGGTGTTGCTGCCGAGAGTCAGTTTCTCGAAGTTGTCGCCACCGGCGACCGATTCGATCTTGTTGACGATGTTCGGCTGGCCACCGACGAACACGTCGTCCTTGGCGGTAATGGTGAAGGTACCCGAGGCGCTGCCGGCCGGGATGGTGACTTTGGTGCCATCGGTCAAGGTGAAGGTCAGGCCGTTGTGGCCGGTGACCGACAGGCCCTGGGCGTTGGTCAGGGTCACGGTGTAGGTGACTTGGCCGCCTTCGCTGACAGTGGTCTTGTCGGCAGACAGGGTCGCGACGACTTCACTGATGGTGTCGGTGATCTGAACCGTGGCGTTGCCGCCCAGCTCCAGGTTTTCGAAGGTCTTGCCGGTGACAGTGGCGTCAGTGATGCCGACGGTCAACGAACTACCGTCCTTGAACACGTCATCACCCTGGGCCGCCGCTTTGTACTCGACCTGGGTCTGGCCAGCCGGAATGGTGACTTTGGCACCGTTGGACAGGGTGACGGTGAGGTCCTGGTCGAGTTTCTGGCTGACTTTGACAGTGAACGATGGTTGTTGAGCTTCGTTCACATCGCCATTGCCGACGATGGTGACGGAGACCTTGTCGCCCTGGTTGCCGGTACCCGGCGTGCCGCTGCCAGGTTCGTCGGTGACGGAGGTGGTGACGGTGGTGTCGCCGAGGGTCAACTTCTCGAAGTTGTCCGCACCGCTAACCGACTCGATCTTGTTGACGATATTCGGTTGGCCACCCACGAACACGTCGTCCTTGGCGGTGATGGTGAAGGTACCCGAAGCGCTGCCGGCCGGGATGGTGACCTTGGTGCCGTCGGTGAGGGTGAAGGTCAGGCCGGTGTGGCCGGTGACCGACAAGCCCTGGGCGTTGGTCAAGGTGACGGTGTAGGTGACTTGGCCGCCTTCGCTGACGGTGGTCTTGTCCGCAGACAGGGTCGCGACCACTTCACTGATGGTGTCGGTGATCTGCACGGTGGCGCTGCCACCGAGCTCCAGGTTCTCGAAGGTCTTGCCTACAACCTCTGCGTCAGTGACCCCGACAGTCAGCGAACCGCCATCCTTGAACACGTCATCGCCTTGCGCCGATGCCTTGTACTCGACCTGGGTCTGCCCCGCTGGAATGATGACCTTGGCGCCGTTGGACAGCGTAACGGTGAGGTCCTGGTCGAGCTTCTGGCTGACCTTGACGGTGAAGCTTGGCTGCTGGGCCTCGTTCACATCGCCATTGCCGACGATGGTCACGGCGACCTTGTCGCCCTGGTTGCCGGTGCCTGGTGTGCCCGAGCCCGGTTCGTCGGTCACGGAGGTCTGTACTTCGCCCTGACCCATGGTCAGTTTCTCGAAGTTGTCGGCGCCGCTGACATTCACCAGCTTGTTGCTGATGGTGGCCTGGCCGCCCACGAAGACATCGTCCGGTGCGGTGATGGTGGCAGTGCCGGTGGCGCTACCGGCCGGGATGCTGACCTTGGTGCCGTCGGACAGGGTGAAGGTCAGGCCGTTATGGCCGGTAACCGACAGGCCCTGGGCGTTGGTCAGGGTGACGGTGTAGGTAATCTGGCCGCCTTCCGACACGGTGGTCTTGTCGGCGGTCAGGGTCGCGACAACCTCACTGACGGTGTCGGTGATCTGCACGGTGGCGCTGCCACCCAGTTCCAGATTCTCGAAAGTCTTGCCGGTGACGGTGGCATCGGTGATGCCAACGGTCAGGGAGCTGCCGTCCTTGAATACGTCATCGCCTTGAGCAGCGGCCTTGTAGATCGCTTCGGTCTGACCGGCAGTGATGACCACCTTGTCACCGTTGGACAAGGTCACGGTCAGGTCGCGGTCCAGCGGCTGGTTGACCTTCACAGTGAAGGTGGGTTGCTGGGCTTCATTCACATCGCCGTTGCTGACGATGGTGACGGCGACCTTGTCGCCTTCGTTGCCGGTGCCCGGGGTGCCGGTGCCTGGCTCGTCAGTGACGGTGGTGGTGATGGTGTTGTCGCCGAGGGTCAGCTTCTCGAAGTTGTCGCCACCGGCAACCGATTCGATCTTGTTGACGATGCTCGGCTGGCCACCGACGTACACGTCGTCCTTGGCGGTGATGGTGAAGGTGCCGCTGGCGCTGCCAGCCGGAATGCTGACTTTGGTGCCGTCGGACAGGGTGAAAGTCAGGCCGTTATGGCCGGTGACCGACAAGCCCTGGGCGTTGGTCAGGGTCACGGTGTAGGTGACCTGGCCGCCTTCCGAAACAGTGGTCTTGTCCGCGGTCAGGGTCGCGACAACCTCACTGACGGTGTCGGTGATCTGTACGGTGGCGCTGCCACCCAGCTCCAGATTCTCGAAAGTCTTGCCGGTGACAGTGGCATCAGTGATGCCAACGGTCAGCGAGCTGCCGTCCTTGAACACGTCGTCGCCTTGGGCGGCGGCCTTATAGGTGGCTTCGGTCTGGCCTGCGGTGATCACGACCTTGTCACCGTTGGACAGGGTCACGGTCAGATCACGGTCCAGCGGCTGGTTGACCTTCACAGTGAAGGTGGGTTGCTGGGCTTCATTCACATCGCCATTGCTGACGATGGTCACGGCGACCTTGTCGCCTTCGTTGCCGGTGCCTGGCGTACCGGTACCTGGCTCATCGGTGACGGTGGTGGTGATGGTGTTGTCGCCGAGGGTCAGCTTCTCGAAGTTGTCTGCGCCAGTAACCGACTCGATCTTGTTGACGATGCTCGGCTGGCCGCCGACGTACACGTCATCCTTGGCGGTGATGGTGAAGGTGCCGCTGGCGCTGCCGGCCGGGATGCTGACTTTGGTGCCATCGGACAGGGTGAAGGTCAGGCCGTTATGGCCGGTGACCGACAGGCCTTGGGCGTTGGTCAGGGTGACGTTGGACAGGGTGACAGTCAGGTCGCGGTCCAGTGGCTGGTTCACCTTGACGGTGAAGGTCGGCTGCTGGGCTTCGTTGACATCGCCGTTGCTGACGATGGTCACGGCAACCTTGTCGCCTTCGTTACCAGTGCCCGGGGTGCCGGTGCCTGGCTCGTCGGTGACGGTGGTGGTGATGGTGTTATCGCCGAGGGTCAACTTCTCGAAGTTGTCCGCGCCGGTAACCGATTCAATCTTGTTGACGATCGAAGGTTGGCCACCGACGTAGACATCATCCTTGGCGGTGATGGTGAAGGTGCCGCTGGCGCTGCCAGCCGGAATGCTGACTTTGGTGCCGTCGGACAGGGTGAAGGTCAGGCCATTGTGGCCGGTGACCGACAGGCCCTGCGCATTGGTCAGGGTGACGGTGTAGGTGACTTGGCCGCCTTCGCTGACGGTGGTCTTGTCCGCAGTCAGGGTTGCGACCACTTCACTGACGGTATCGGTGATCTGCACGGTGGCGCTGCCACCCAGCTCCAGATTCTCGAAGGTCTTGCCAACCACCGACGCATCGGTGATGCCGATGGTCAGCGGACCGGCATCCTTGAATACGTCCTCGCCCTGGGCCGGAGCCTTGTACTCGACCTGGGTCTGGCCAGCCGGAATGGTGACCTTGTCGCCATTGGACAGGGTAACGGTCAGGTCCTGGTCGAGTTTCTGGCTGACCTTGACGGTGAACGAAGGCTGCTGGGATTCGTTCACATCGCCGTTACCGACGATGGTCACGGAGACTTTGTCGCCTTCATTGCCAGTGCCCGGGGTGCCGGTGCCTGGCTCGTCGGTGACAGTGGTGGTGATGGTGTTGTCGCCGAGGGTCAGCTTCTCGAAGTTGTCCGCACCGGCAACCGATTCGATCTTGTTGACGATCGAAGGTTGGCCACCGACGAACACGTCGTCCTTGGCGGTGATGGTGAAGGTACCGCTGGCACTACCGGCCGGGATGCTGACTTTGGTGCCGTCGGACAGGGTGAAGGTCAGGCCGTTATGGCCGGTGACCGACAGGCCCTGAGCATTGGTCAGGGTGACGGTGTAGGTGACCTGGCCACCTTCGCTGACGGTGGTCTTGTCGGCGGTCAGGGTCGCGACAACCTCACTGACGGTGTC
>NZ_JARPQB010000066.1 GCF_029478665.1 Pseudomonas entomophila | reverse complement strand
TTCCGACAACGACCCCGAAAAAGTCCACCTGCAACTGGGCACCTTGCTCGATGACCACGGGCATATCCAGGGCCTGTGGCAGGTGGTCGATGGCACGCCGCTGCGCCAGCTGTGCGGCTACCACTACGACACCCACGGCGACCTGATCGCCGCCCAGGACGAGCACGGCGCCGCCTGGCACTACCAGTACCGCCAGCACCTGATCACCCGCTACACCGACCGCACCGGGCGCGGCATCAACCTGGAGTGGGACGGCAGCGACCCGCAGGCCAAGGCCATCCACGAATGGGCCGACGACGGCAGCTTCGAGACCCGCCTGGCCTGGGACCCGAACATCCGCCTGACCTACGTCACCGACGCCCACGGCCAGGAAACCTGGCACTACTACGACGCCCTGGGCTACACCTACCGCCTGATCCACCCGGACGGCCGCGAGGAGTGGCTGTTCCGCGATGAACGCAAGAACGTCATCCGCCACGTCCACCCCGACGGTAGCCAGGACCGCTACACCTACGATGAACGCAGCAACCTGCTGCAGCATATCCGCGCCGACCACAGCACGGTGCACTACGCCTATGACGATCACGACCAGCCGATCAAGCTGCGTGATGCCGAGGGTGGCTTGTGGCTACGCGACTATGATGAGCGCGGCAACCTGGTCGAGAGCATCGATCCGCTGGGCCACAAGACCGAGTTCGCCTACACCCCGGCCGGGTTGGTCAAGGCGATCAAGGACGCGCTCGGCAACGAGAAGACGCTCGCCTACAACGATGCCGGGCAGTTGCTCGAATACACCGACTGCTCGGGCAAGACCAGCCAGTGGACGTACAACGTCTTCGGCCAGCTGACCGCCTTCGCCGATGCAGCGGGTAACACGACCGCTTACGAATACCAGGCCGGGCAACTGGCCAAGGTCACCCACCCGGACAAGACCGAGGAGCGCTTCAACTACGACGCCGAAGGGCGTCTGCTGGCCCATGTCGATGCGCTCGACCGCTGCACCACGTGGTCCTATACCGCCGCAGGTATGCTCGCTGAGCGCATCGATGCCAACGAGCACACCCTGCGTTATCGCTGGGACAAGCTCGGCCGCCTGATCGGGTTGGAAAACGAGAACACCAGCAAGGCCACCTTCCTCTACGACCCGGTGGGCCGGCTGCTGCAGGAGACCGGTTTTGATGGCCTGGTCACCCGCTACCAGTACGACCCGTACAGCGGTCGTCTCGCGAGCACCCAGGTTGGCCAACGCCGTATCGAGCTGACCTTCGACCCGATGGGCCGCTTGAGTGAGCGCACGGCCCGCCTGGGCAACCAGAGCCAAAGCGAAACCTTCGCCTACGACGGCAACGGCCAGTTGATCCAGGCCGTCAACGCCGCCAGCAAGCTGCAATGGTTCCACGATGAAGCCGGCAACCTGACCCGTGAACACCAGCACTACCTGGCCACCGGCACGCCGATGGTCGCGGTGTGGCAGCACGAGTACGACGCGCTCAATCAGCGCACCGCGACGATCCGTCCGGACGGCCACAAGGTCAGCTGGCTGACCTACGGCAGCGGCCACCTGCTCGGCATGACCCTCGACCAGCACGAAATGCTGGCCTACGAGCGCGACGACCTGCACCGCGAAGTGGTGCGCCATCAGGGCAATAAGCTGATGCAGACCCAGGCCTGGGACCCGGCCGGGCGTTTGCAGGAACAGCTGCTGGGCAGCCATGACGGCCAGTCCACGCTGCTCAAGCGTCAGTACCGCTATGACGCCGCAGGCCAACTGACCAACATCCACGACAGCCGTCGCGGGCCGCTGGAGTACCAGTACGATCCCGTCGGTCGCTTGCTCAAGGCCACCAGCCGCTTGGGCGTGGAAACCTTCGCCTTCGACCCAGCCGGTAACCTGCTCGACCAGAAAACCCAGGAGCTGAACCGCCCGCTGGAGGCCGATCCGCGTCGCAACAAGCTGATGGACAACCTGCTACGCGAGTACGCGGGCACCCATTACCGCTACGACGAACGCGGCAACCTGGTCCATCGCCTGCACAACGGCTCCCATGCCCACTTCACCTGGGACCTGTTCGACCGGCTGGCCAGCTACAACGACGACAAGCTCAAGGTCGACTACAGCTACGACGCCCTGGGCCGGCGTCTGCACAAGCATTCGGTGGCGCACTTCTGGGACCGACCCGAGGCGGGGACCGGTTGGAACCAGCTGCAACGGGCCAAGCGGCAACGCGAACTCGGCTGCGGCTTCACCCTGTTTGGTTGGGATGGCGACACCCTGGCGTGGGAAAGCTCACCGCCACGCGACGAAGGCGACACCGGCCGCACCGTGCATTACCTGTACGAGCCGGGCAGCTTCGTGCCGGTCGCCCAGGCTTTGCGCAAAAGCCCGATCCGCTTGCACAAGCAACCGGACTGGAGCCAGCGCGAGTACGACTTCGATCAGGATCCGCTGTGGCACACCGAGGTGAAACCGCAGCCGTTCGAGGCGATTGCCTGGTACCACTGCGATCACCTCGGCACACCGATGGAACTGACCGATGAGCAAGGCAATGTCGCTTGGGCCGGACAGTACAAGGCGTGGGGAGAGGTGCGTGAAGAGCGCTCGGCGTGGGCCAAACAGCAGGGACTGGGCAACCCGCTGCGCTTCCAGGGACAGTACCAAGATCACGAGACCGGGCTGCACTACAACCGCTATCGGTACTATGATCCGAAAGCTGGGCGATTCATCAGACAAGACCCGATCAGTTATGCTGGCGGCATAAACGTCTATCTATATGCACCCAACCCGATACAGTGGGTAGACCCATTGGGATTGACATGCAAATGTCCATGCCCGGGTACCTTCTGGGCTGACAGGTCCCTACCTCGCGATAATCATGGTCATCCAACGCCCGATGTAGATGCACCACACACGCAGTTGGGTAGGAGAGATGGACGTAGAGGTGCTTATAATCAGGCCCGTGAATGGGGATATGAGAACGGAAATCTTGTACCCATCCGTGACATTGATTTTACTGATCATGGCCGCCCTCAAAACCACCCGTGCCCACATCAGCATAACTGGCTCCCGAACCCTACAGGGGGAACACGGCAGCACGGCCCCGCAATCCCTATGGAGATGCCATGATGCAAATGCTCTCATTTCCTATGTATAGTCCGAGTGGCTCGAAGATTTCACTTGAAGATGTGCTAGGGTTCATCCCTGACAATTCATGGAATTGGTATATTTTTGATTTTTATGGGATGGGTTGCCCTCCATCTGGAAACTCAATGGACTCTTTTGAAGAGCACATCCGATCTTCGAGTAATGGCATTTCCATGACATGGCCTGAGCTGAGGTTTTTTGCACGTTCATTGGAGCAGACAATAGACCTGCAACTGATTGCAGCAAAAGCTGGAACAATCCTCTATCGCGAAGAAATAGAAGATAAAAATCTCAGTAATGTCGAAATATTTATCGAGGCGACCGACAGCTCTGAGTGGTCTATCTGGGCACGTGACACCACAATATTTCATCGCATCCGAGGTATGATTTAAAGACTGAAGCCGCCGGCAAGTTTCGGCTGCTGTAGAGAACTCGCATGGCGGCAAGGACTTTGCAGTTGGAAAACCTGATCGAAAAACTACAAAGCTGGTACAGCAGTCAATGCAATGATATTTGGGAACATTCATTCGGCATTGAAATCTCCAACGTTGACAACCCAGGCTGGAAAATCAAAATCACAGGCGCAAATAACAAAAGCAACCCAACTATCAACGTCGGAAGAAGCGACGCGGACTGGATAGTAATCAACGCAAACGACACAGCATTTCAAGCATATGGCGGCTCACTAAATCTACAAGAGCTTCTGGAGGCGGCTGTTAAATGGCTTGAGTGACCATGCTTATCAGGAAGGGCGGAAAGGGGACGGATTTGAATGGCACTTACTTAACATGCTTCGGATGCCCATATTTTCTGATCTCTGCCCTTGCTGATCGACGTGGCTTGGTCAGCAAGGGGTAGGCCTGAGACCTTCGCTTTATGACCCGAGGCTCGACACGACCACAATCGACATTTTTAGCCAAACCAACCAATATCAAAAAAACATGATCGACGACGCCGAAGCATTCATCCGCCTGCGCAGCAGCCGCCTTAAAAACGAATACGACCGTTCCGCCTGGGAAGAAGTCCCGCTCAGCGTCTGGTACGAGGTCATCGATAAATACCCCGACTATCGCCAGTGGGTCATCCACAACAAGACCATCCCCCTGGAGATCCTGGAGAACCTGTGCAATTTCGGTGAACGGCTCAGGACCTTTGTCGCTGAAAAGCGCAAGCTGTCGCCGGAACTGTTCGAGTGCTTGTCGCGGGATGTGAGCAGTAACGTGCGGGAGCGGATTGCCATCAACCAGAAAACCCCGCTGCCCATTCTCGAACGCCTGATGCATGACGAAGACGAGGACGTCGTTGAGACCGCGCGTTACCAATATCAGCTGAGAATGGACCTGGCTCGGGAAAAAGCAGCCAGGCACGCCGCCCAAGGGCTTGAACCGCAATGACGGTCAGCTGCGATTCATTCGCCCTGCTCGCCGGCTTCTTGAAGGCAGGCCAGATTACGCGAGCGGCTACCCTTGGGCTCCCGGACTTCGCCGCCGACACCCTGGCCACGGCTGGCTTTGACTTGATAGGTGAGCGCGATGACTTCCATTTCTGGGAGCGGGCGTTTTGGGTGATGCATGGCCAACGCCGTGTCCAGCTGGGGTACAAGCGCTACTTCCAGGCCAGCCGGGATCTGGGCGATGGCTTCGAGTTCGCGCCGGGGATCAGGTTGACGAGCGTTATCCGTCGCTGCTTGCTGGGTCGCGCCTTGCAGGTCTACTTCTGGGACGACTGGCGCGAGGGGGCGGTGATTGTCGACGAGAACGTTGTGATCCGCTTCAACCTGGGATGCCTGCGTGGTGCGTACCAGGTTCGCACGCTGGAATGCGACCTCCCGTCGCTCGGGGTGAGCGGCCGGATTTCAACCAATGGGGTCAGGGCAACCCTGCACGCTTGCGACCTGGTCGCGCTTCCCGTGCCTCGGCAGGCACCTGCCGCCTACAGGCATTTGCGCCGGGAACTGTTGCGCCGCACGCCGTGAAGCCGGCAGTGCGGGGCTTGGCACCGGCGTTGCCGGTGTTCGCCGGCAACGCCGGCTCCTACAGGTACGGCGTGGGGTCTGGGGTTGCCGCAGGCCGCCGATCAGGCGTTCTCGCCGTGAATCGATCGCCGATGCTGGATCTGCTGGTCGATGTTCCAATGGATGATCAGCGTGTACAGCTGTTCGATGAACTGCGCATCGAAGCCTTCGCTGGCAGCCCATTCGAGGCGGTCCTGGAGCATCGCGGCGACACGCTCCGGGGCGGGGATCGCCTGTTCGTTGGCCTTGAACTGCACCGCGGCCTTGACGTAGCCAAGGCGCTTGACCAGCGCCTCGAAGTTCCGCCGGTCCCCACGGACGGCGAGCATGCCGGGCTCGCCAGGGACCTGGCGTGCCAGCGAATCGGCGAACACCGCGCCGCCCACTTGCAGATCAGCCAGCAATTGCAGCATGTCGCGGTGATCCGGCGCGGCCTGCAGCCACAGGGCGACCGCGCTTGGGACCAGCGCGACAGTATGACTTAATGGCGCTCAACCAGCGCAAAGCAGCTCAGCGGCTCGGAGCTGGCAGCCATGACCACGCCACCACCGGCATGGAACATGCCCAAAACGCTGGGCGAGCTGAATAGCTGAGGGACAACAGGTGCGCTTGCCGGTATCCTGCGCGGCTTCAAGGAGAGGGCGTGAAATGCGTGAGCGAAAGTCGGCGCGGTTGCTGGTGATCAACCCGTCAAACGAAGTGCTGCTTTTTCGCTTCGAGCATACGGAAGGTGCGCTGGCGGGCAGCAGTTGCTGGGGAACTCCGGGCGGCGCGTTGGAAAACGGCGAGACGTTCCAGGCGGCGGCGATCCGCGAATTGCGCGAGGAGACCGGGATAGTGGTCGATACGCTCGCCGCGCCTGTGGGTCACAGAGTGTTCCCCATGGTGCTGTCCAATGGCGAAGCGGTGCACGCGGTCGAGCAGTACTTTGTCGTGCATGCATCAGACCGAACGCTCTCGCGCGCTGAATGGACCGCCCATGAGGTGCAGGTCATGACGGATCATCACTGGTGGTCGGCGCAGGCATTGCGCGATACACAAGAAACAGTCTGGCCAGAAGGGTTGATTGAAATACTCGTAAAGGTAGGTATTTTCGAGAAACACGTGTGAACCGAAATGGCTTGTATTCAGCACGGACCTACATTACGGGCAACTCGTGTGCGGACGTAATGACACGAGATTCACCTCTTCTATGCTCGCCTTGAGACATGTCGATATGGACCTGTGCTGGTAAACCGCTTTTGCTCAATGACTGCCATAGATCCAAACCTACGATTGTTTATTGAGTTTTCTAATAAGGTAACGAGTGCGGATTGGAGTTCCCTCGCTTTTTGTGAACGGCAGCTTGCGATCCATCGCACCGCTTATCGGAAAGCCTCCCGGTAAAAATCAGTTGCGTTAGTTAGTCAACTCTTCCAAACCCCCTTATCCACTCCGATGATGATCGCCTTATGAATCTGACCACGCTCAGGTGCGTGATTTTTCTGGTATCGGCAATGCGTAACGCAATCAACAGCACCCTATCAAATCTTGCGCGGCAGCGCCTTCACACTAAACTGAAATTTGCCTGCCATTAGCGGTCGGGCATACACTCTTTTCTTCGTACGCTCGACCTTTTCGACGTAGTGCAAGCCGCCGCTAACGGCCTCTAGATCCGGTCAGTTGTGCAAGGACGGTCTGATCTGGGTGAGGCACTATGGATACCAACAAAGACTCTGCAGGCAGTTATTCGGTATGGTTACCCGGCAGCGCGTTGATACTGAGCCTGGTGATTTCCGCCTTTGCCCTGACCCGCGATCCGTTCTTGGAGATCCGGCCAGTAGGCGGACAGTTCCCGCCGCAGACACCCATTGAAGCACGCCTGTGGCAAGACCCATTTGATGCGTTGGAGCGTTACCGTAAACGTATTAATGAAAAAGGTAACGTTACTTCTCCTCCGGCACCCTGTGCACAAGTACAACCGAAGAAACCCGCTCAGTTGCTGGTTGCATTGGTGGAAGAAGGTGCCTATGCCGAAGCAGTGGAGCTTCGTCGTCGTATGCGCTATGCAATTCTCGCCGGTCTGAAAAATGCTCGTTTGATGCCCGAAGACGAGCAACATATCCGCTGTTTTACCATGCCTGCCGACTTTACCAAAGGCGCAGTAACAGATTCGCCAGGAAACAAAGTGGAAATTCTATACGAAAGCTTCGTCCCCAATCCTTTCGAGCCGAGGATTGATAGCGACGAACAACCTCCCCCCTATGAGACAGTCCATCTGCTTTGGCTAAAGCAGGACGCGCTCAGGAGGGACCCGTTGGGCAAGCTCGAGAAAATGCGTACTTCTTTGGTTGAGGACGAACAAAAAGATACGCTCAAAGTCATCGGCCCCGCCGACTCAGCAGTATTGCGTGAGCTGTATCTTCAAGAGGCCAAAGCCCGCTATGGTAAGGATAAGATCAAGGTCGAGATCAAGAACGAGAATATGGAGATAAAGGAGGTAAAAGAGGAGAGGAACGTAGTGGTTCCACAGCTCATCGAAATCTACTCTCCACTGGCCACCGCTGACAGAAACCTGCTGATGCGCGGTTTCTCACATGAAGGCCTGGTCAAAGCCCATCAATTCAAAAGCCTCAAGCTATTACGTACTGTCAGCGACGACGCCAAGCTGTCGCAGTTGCTTCTGGAAGAACTGAAACTTCGACGCGTCGACCCAACAACCGGCGCGGGCTGCGCGACACCCGATGATGAAAGGAAGTGCTTCCCAGGTACCGACTGGCGCAGTGCCAATCGTGTGGCATTGATTTCCGAGTGGGACAGTTTCTACAGCCGTGCGCTGATAGAGAGCTTTAGCGCACGTGTCGGCAAACGGTCTGAGCCTCCAGATATCGCCCCATCCAGAGTCGATCAGTGGGTCTTACGCTTCAGCTACCTTCGCGGCCTGGACGGTCGGCTACCTGAGGATGCCATCACCAAGACTGGGCAAAAGCCCGAAAAGGAACATCGCGAGCTCAACTTCAGCCCCCTGGAAAAGTCGGATGGCAATTCACAACTGGACTATCTGCGCCGTCTAGCCGACCACATCCAGCAGCAGGACCAGGCGTACCGCCGCGCCAACAAGAGTGGCATCGGTGCCATCGGCGTCATGGGCCTGGACACTTATGACAAGCTGCTGGTGCTGCAAGCACTCAAGAGCCGCATGCCGAACAAGCTATATTTTTCCACCGATCTGGATGCACGCATGCTGCAACGAGAACAATCGCAGATAACGCGCAACCTGGTCCTGGCGGCGCCCTATGGCCTGACGTTGACCAGCGCCCTGCAGCAGGATGTACCACCTTTTCGCGATAGCCAGCAAAGTGCCGTGTTTATCGCGGTGCTTGCAGCGCTATCCCCGCAAACCTTCGAAGCCAAGCGTTTGAAGTTCGATTACTCCAGCTCCGGATTGCTCTCGCCGAGCATCTATGAAGTCGGTATGAGCGGCTTCATCCCCCTCGACAGCAAATCGACTCAGCAGCGCTCTCCAAACTGCGCCCCCGCCAGCAGCAACGGCAATAATATCCGCCAACAGGACATCATGTCCTTGCGTTGCCTGCAGGATCCTTCCCCTCCCCTGTATCCACAGGCCTCTCAAGCGCTCAAGGACCGGATCAGCAGCACACAGTCCTTTTTCCTGGCAGGCCCGCTTGTAATGGTACTGCTTATAGTGGGGTCGCTGGTGGGGTGGTGGCATAGCGTCTTCCGCCAAGCACGCAAGGAGAATGTCGCATGGGTGCCCCTGGCACTCTATGGCACCGCAGCCCTCATCGCGTGGATCACCACACGTACTTGGCAAGTGGAGCTGATGTGGGTGGCGTTCGGGCTCGTCCTGCTGGCGGTGATTGTATCCAGCCTGATCCGTCGTTTTCTGTATCGCAAAGCTGCTGCTGACAAAGTGATTGGTCTCAAAGGGACCTTCGATTCCAACGCCTGGTATGTACTCGTACCGTTGGCAACCTACGTACTGGCGTTGTTAGGAGCCTACCAGATTCGTGACGTTCTGACTGAGAACGGTCTCGGCGAGCCAATGTTCCTGTTCGAGGGCATCAGTGCTTGGCCATCACTTGCCCTGCGCCTGCTGGCGGTAATCATTTCTGTTTCCGCACTGCTTTGGGGCTGGCGCAGCTTGCACCTGAACCGGCAGCAGATAGAGCGCGAAATTCATCTGGGCAAGCTGATGCAGCGTTACCAGATTGGACACTGGCAACAGAGACCGCGGTTGACGTCAAACGGTAAACTTCGTCCGCTTAATCAGCTCGCTGAAGAGTTCGGTCAATGGTTCAATAACATTTTCCTGCCGCTCACATCACAAATCTCCGACAAGGCCTATGATCGTCGCTTGCTACGTTTTGCCGGAACCGACCCACGTCCTCCTGGACTGTTCAAAGTCTACTGGCGCGAGCACTGCATGTGCGGAAGCTTCGGTGCCAGATTAATTCGGGCAGCACTTCTCACTTGGATTTTTCTGGTAATAACCAGCCTACTTTTCGTGCTGTGGCCCATGGACAGCGACCCGATACGCGGGACGTTGCAGCTACGATTCTGGAGTTGGCTTCCCTCCACCCTGGCCTTCAATTTTTTGGTTTTCTGGGTGGTGGACGCCAATTGGTTGCTGACCCGTTTCATACGTCAGTTAAGTAATGACTTTTCGATCTGGCCAAGAGGGTTACGACTGGAACACAAGCGCATTTTCGGCCAGCCCACACACCCTTGCATAGACGAGCTAGCTGGCTTGACACTGGTTGCCAAACGCACGGCCGCAGTGAGTCGGCTGATCTATGCGCCCACCATAGTCCTGGTGATTTTAATCGTCTCGCGCAGCAGCCTGTTCGACAATTGGTCAACACCACCCAGCATGATCATTATGTTCGTTCTGAACGGGGTTATCTTGCTCAGTTCAGCCCTGTCGCTGCGCAGGGCGGCAGAAAGAGCACGCACGGCTGGTCTGCAACGAGTCGACCGATATCTACTGGAAACCCCGGAAAGCAGCGCTAAATACTCGAAATTTCGCTTGATTCGAGAACGTATCGTGGCACTCAACAGTGGTGCCTTCTCCCGCTATGCCGACGAGCCACTGGTACGCGCACTTCTGCTGGCACTGACAGGTATCGGCGGTTCGGCGATCGTCGATGCGTTGAACTTCGCGAAATTTTAGACGCCCCCAAGTGATGCGAGGCTCATGGGCACATGGGCGATTACATTAAGAACGGTCCGCGAGGTACCTTCCCAATGAAATGGCAAGCAAACCGGTACTTATTGAACGACGCTGAAACCACTGAACAGGTGATGGAGGATTTACCAGTGGATGGTCGTCGGTGTTTGCTCAGGGTTATACTTACCCTTTTCAGGGCAGCCATCGTCTCATCTCTCTTTATTACACATGCCGTGGGTGATGCACTGCCAGCAATCAAAAAAAATGAGCACACTGACCAGAGAGTGCCGAAAACAATGATGGCGAACGGCATATTAAGCATCAATTCATCATCGCAAAACGAAATCTGTGACGCACAGGACCCATCCCGCCTTGAACCATCAGCTAGTTTAACGAGCTCAGTGGAATCACCTGAAAAATCGAACACATCACTACTGAGCGCGAACAGTGATTTCTGGCGCAATCCTAAAATGCCGGTTTATCTCCAAGCCCTGACGGCTTGTGTTTTGATGTTTTCGACTTTCGTGTCGTGGCGAGTGGCGCGAATCTCGAAATTCAATGTACAGGTCGATGCCTACCAGAAACTCCGTAACGCGTTCGTCTTGTTGAGCCCAAATTTACCCCGCCAATTTTGGTCCCAGCAGTGCTTGCCTGATAATTATGAACAACTTTGCGCCATGCAACGATACTGGTACCAGTCTTTTGACGAATGGTTTATCACACAAGTCCTCCATCCCAAGACGCTAGGACACCTATGGCGCGCTTACTATAAAGACTCCATCTTTAAGAATCGTGGCAGTCCGGCAATGATCGCAGCACTAATCCGCACAAAAGAAGGAACGGATGCAATTCATTTCGATCAATTCTTTAAATTAGTCACCCTTAAAAGGAGACTACCGAAGAAGTATATATCGACCTATCAAGCGGCCATACAACTCGCCGCGTGCTGGGACGCACATCTGGATGCACAGATCAAAAAAACCACTCCTTCCATCAATCAACAATAATAGTCGACACCCATGCCCACCTCTTCATTACGAACGGTAGGAAAGCAAACAAGTCCTGAGGGCCACTCTCGAATTCAATTGAAGTTGCTGATGCCGCGCCCCATACCAAGCAACCAGCCCCCGGCCGGTTGCTCGGCCCTCTGCTGCGCCGATCAAGCCTCGTCTGAATGAATCGATCGCCAATGCTGGATCTGCTGGTCGATGTTCCAATGGATGATCAGCGTGTACAGCTGTTCGATGAACTGCGCATCGAAGCCTTCTCTGGCAGCCCATTCGAGGCGGTCCTGGAGCATCGCGGCGACACGCTCCGGCGCCGGGATCGCCTGTTCGTTGGCCTTGAACTGCACCGCGGCCTTGACGTAGCCAAGGCGCTTGACCAGCGCCTCGAAGATCTGCCGGTCGTGAAAGTCGATGCCGTCGCGAATGTCGGTGAGGCTGGTGCAGGCTTCAGGGGTTTTAGGTTGCAGCATGAAAGGGTCTCGAATCAGCAAAAGGGATAAGGTCAGATCACATCGAAATGCGGGTCGGCGACGCGCTCCGGCGGCACGCCGTCCAGGCCCACCAGCCCGAGGCCGGCGCGCCATTCCTGGGGTTGGCGTTCGGCGATCACCTCGTCGATCAGGGCATCGATCATGCTCTTGTCCTGATGGTGCGGGGTGGTGATCAGGTGCGCGGTGTCGCCGGAGGTGGCCAGGCAGTACTTGCGGGCAATGCGCGGCGACGGGCACGGAAACACCACGGTGATCGAGTTGTCGTGGCGCCAGGCGTCGATGCCGGCGGCCTGCAGGCGGTCGACCGCGTACTGCGCGCTGTTCAGGCTGTGCCGCACCCGCCGCCGCCATTGCGCCGGCGAGTGGCTGCGCAGCGCGGCCCACATCATCATCGGCGTGTGGCCGTTGCGCGAGCCGCTGATGGTCTTGTCGTTGGCGCGGATGTAGTCCACGTCAACCGAGATACGCTCGACGTTCTCGCGCTTGGCCACGACGATGCCGCAGGGGATCGGCGAGCCGATCATCTTGTGCCCGGAGACGCAGATCGAGTCGACACCATCGGCGAAGTTGAACGGCTGCGGGTTATCGACGAAGGGCAGGATCATGCCGCTGAGCGCCGCGTCGGCGTGCAGGTAATAGTCCTCGCGGGCGATCCCGACTTCCTCCAGGCGCTGCTGGATGGTCGCGATATTGTCGATCGCGCCGCGCATGGTCGTACCGACATTGACGAAGATGATCGGGTGTTGCTCCTGATCGGCGGCGATCTTCGCCAGCAGGTCGTCGTAGTCGATTTCACCGTTGGGCAGCGACTCCACCGCGCGGCAGTTGATACGCAGCAGCTTGACGATCTTGGCCACCGAATAGTGGGTGTCCTTCGAGTAGTACAGGGTGCCGGTGGGGAACAGTTCCCGCGCCAGGTAGCAACCGAACATGTTGCCCTCGGTGCCGCCATTGGTGACATAGCCCCAGCTTTCTTCGAGGGGAATACTGAACAACTCGGCGAAGTACGCCATCACGTCCTTCTCGAAGTCGAACGAGTTGAGCAGGTAGTTGCCGGGCTCGGCCCAGTCGCCGCAGTTGTTGATGGAAAAACGCAGGAAGCGGTGCAACTGGGTGTAGTTGAAATCGGCGTTTTCCGGGTAGCCGATATTGAAATACTGGTTTTTCAGGCAGTGCTCCCAGAATTGATCCAGCCGGGCCTGGTCGGCAGAAGACAAAGTCATATCCAACTCCTTTTAAATTGACTTGGCGGGCCGCGCCCTGCACAGCGCGGCCCGCGCTACATCAGGCGGCTTTCTGGCGCGCCTCCACCAATGCCCACCAGCTGGCCAGGGTCGGCGTGCTGGCCAGCTCCTCGAAGCTCACCTCGATGCCGCGCGCCTTGAGCTCGGCGGCCAGCTTCATGACCTGCAACGAGTCGAGGCCGTAGAAGATCAGGTTCTCTTCCGGGTCCAGCGCCTCGCTGTCCTCGATCAGCTGGCACAGACGGGTCTGCAGCCAGGTGCGGGTGTTCTCCACACTCACCAGGTGGCGCAACTGCTTCTTGTCGATCTTGCCTACCGCGGTCAGCGGCATGGCCTCGATCAGGCGGATGCGGTCAGGCAGCTTGTACTCGGCGATGCCCAGCTCCAGCAGGTGGCGGCGAATGGCCGGGGCCTTGAGGCTGGGGTTGCGCGAGACGACGAAGGCGCAGCTCTTTTCACCCAGCGCCTCGTCGGGCATGGCCACCAGGCCGGCGTGGGTGACTTCCGGGTGCTGCACCAGCAAGTTCTCGATTTCTTCCGAGGCGACCTTCTCGCCGCCACGGTTGATCTGGTCCTTGATCCGGCCGACCACGCGCAGGTCGCCACTGGGGGTGAGCACCACCAGGTCGCCGGAGTAGTAGAAGCCCTCGGCGTCGAAGGCGCTGGCGTTCTGCTCGGGGGCCTTGTAGTAGCCGCAGAAGGTATAGGGGCCACGGGTGGCGAGCATGCCGGGCTCGCCGGGGGCCACGGCCACGCCCTGCTCGTCGACGATCTTGATTTCATCGTCCGGGCTGACAGGGCGGCCCTGGGTGGTGAAGACCTGCTCGTCGCTGTCGTCCAGGCGGGTGTAGTTGATCAACCCCTCGGCCATGCCGAACACCTGCTGCAGCTTGCAACCCAGCACGCCGGGGACCTGGCGCGCCAGTGAATCGGCGAATACCGCGCCGCCCACTTGCAGGTAGGCCAGCGATTGCAGCTGGTCGCGGTGATTCGGCGCGGCCTGCAGCCACAGGGCCACGGCGCTTGGCACCAGCGCGACGGTGTTGACTTCATGGCGCTCGACCAGCGCGAAGCAGCTCAGCGGCTCGGGGCTGGCAGCCATCACCACGCAGCCACCGGCATGGAACACGCCCAGTGCGCCGGGCGAGCTGAGCAGGAAGTTGTGCGCCGCCGGCACCGCGCAGAGGAAGCGGGTGTGGGCGTTGAGCGCGCAGACCTCGGCGCAGGCACGGGCGTTGTAGTGGTAGTCGTTGTGGGTGCGCGGGATCAGCTTGGGGATCCCGGTGCTGCCACCGGACAGCTGGAACAGCGCCACCTGGTCGGCCGCCGTTGGGGCATATGCCAACGCCTTGCTGCCAGGGGTGTCGATCCACTGCGCCAGGCTGGCGACCGGATCCGCCTCACCCAGCAGCAAGGTCACCGCAGGCGCCGCGCCGACTTCGGCGAAAGCCTGCACATAGGCGTCGTCGCGGAACACTTCGTGCTCGCGAGAGGCAATCAGCAGCTTGGGCACGATCTGCCTGGCGTAGGCGGTCAACTCCAGCCGACGATGGCTGAACAGTGCGTTGAGCGGGACGATCCCGGCCTTGAGCAGGGCGAACAGGACGATGTAGAACTCCGCCACATTGGGCAACTGCACCAGGGCCGTGTCGCCCTGGCCAAGGCCCTGCTCGGCCAGGCGCGAGGCCAGGTTCGAGGACAGGGTGTCGAGCTCGCCATAGGTGAAGCGCCGTTCCCCGCAGATGATTGCCACGGCTTGCGGTTGCGCCTGGCAACGCGCATGGAGGATCTCGGTAAGCGGCTGGTCGATCCAGTAGCCGGCGTCGCGATAGCGCTGCGCACGGTCCTGTGGCCAGTCCGTGAATTCGATGGTCATGGTGTTCGAACGTCCTTGGTTAATGTGCCTGTCCGCAGGCGCGCAGCATGGTGCCGAGCTTGGTCTGGACTTCCGCCCATTCCGCCGCCGGTTGCGAGGCTTCGACGATGCCGGCGCCGGCAAACAGCCGGACACGGTTGTGCTTGACGGTGCCACAGCGGATGGTCACCACCCACTCGCCGTTGCCTTCGGCGTCGCACCACCCCACCATGCCGGTGAACTGGCCGCGCTCGGCGGGCTCGACGAAGCGGATCAGGCGCCGCGCCCGCTCGGTGGGGAAGCCGCATACCGCCGGGGTCGGATGCAGGCGGCAGGCCAGCTGCAGTGCCGTCACCTGCGGGTCGATCAGGTGGCCTTCGATGCGCGTGGACAAGTGCCACAGCGCCGGGGTGCTGATCAGCGACGGGCGCTGCGGTACATCGAGGCGGGTGCACAGCTCGCCGACCCGGGCGGCGATGTCCTGGGTGACGAAGCCGTGTTCGTAATGGTCCTTCTCCGACGCCACCAGCCAGTCGGCGTTGCGTTTGTCGGCCTCGGGGTCGACCATGCGCCTGGCCGAGCCGGCCAGCGGGTTGGAGATGAAGTTCGCGCCTTCCTTGCGCACCAGCAGTTCGGGGCTGACCCCGAGCAGCGTGGCGCCGTCGGCCAGGGGCACACGGAAGTGATAGCCGCTGGGGTTCTGCGCGCGCAGGTTGCGCTGCAGCACATCGACATCGACCGCCTCGGCGAACACCAGCTCGCGCTGCACCGACAACACTGCCTTGCGCACGTCGCTGTGGCGGAAGTTGACGATGGCGTGCTCCACCGAGCGCTTGAACGCGTCCTCCTCGGGGATCGGCTTCTGCTCGAGCAACGCCGGCAGCTCGCCGCCCGCTTCGGTTGTCCCACGCGCACGCCAGTGCGAGTCGCGGGCAATGTACAGGCAGGAAGGTTCGATGGGATCGAAAGGAATGGCGCCGACCACCAGGGGGTTGGCCTGCCCTGCCCGGCGCGCCTGTTCGAAGGCGTGGGCGAGGGTCTTCTGCAACAGACTGTCGGCGTCTTCGCCACCGACGGCCGGGGTTTCGATGCGTTGCAACGCACCGTTGACGACCAGTTCTCGGTCACCCGAGGTAAAGGAAAAGGCCATGGAACGGTCGGCGACCTGCTCTTCGTCCATGCCAGTCGTCATGAGCGTATTCGCTCTCATCTCGGTTAAGCCTCCTGCTTATTCGAAAGAAATAATGATATTAATCTTAATCATTATCATCTTTAATAGGAGGCGCCATATTTCTGGACTTGTCAATCACGCGATACGAGTGACCCATGAGAGAGTTAACTTCAATGCAAGCGGCCTGTTGGATCGGGCGCACTGCTCATGCGGCTTTAGGGAAAGTTTCAGCTCATCTGTACGCCGAGTTCGATGGCCACGCCATTGACCTGGAGCGGCTGCGCGCAGCGCTCGAACAGGTTTCCCAGCTGCACCCGATGCTGCGCCTGCGCATCGACCAGGACGGGCTGCAAGGCCTTGCGCCACTGGAACAGTCGCCGCGCCTGGAGGTCGACGACCTGCGCGGCCTGCCAGCGCCGGACGTGGCACAGCGCCTGCTGCGCAAGCGTGACGCCTGGACCCACCAGCAACTCGACCTGCGCCATGGCTGCGCGGCACGCTTCAGTGTCAGCCAACTGGATGGCGAACGTTCACGCCTGCATGTCGACACTGACATGATCGCCATCGACCCTTCGAGCCTGCGCGTGCTGATGGAAGACCTGGCGCGTTGCTACGAGACCCCGGACGCGCCTGCCGCCGCCCCGCCGAGCTTCTTCGACTGGTGGGACGCCGTGCGTGCCGACCCGGCCTTGAAAGCCACCCAGGAACGTGACCGCCAATGGTGGCGCGCCCGCCTCGACAGCATCGCGCCGGCCCCTACCCTGCCCCTGCTCGATGCGCAACCCGCCCAAGCCCACAGCCAGCGCCTGACCACCTGGCTCGACGCTGGCCAGCACCAGGCGCTCAGGCAGCTTGCTCGCCAACGCCGGGTGACCCTGTCGACCCTGATGCTCGGGCTGTTCGCCAGCGCATTAGGCGCCCAGACCGGCGACCGCCAGTTCCGTCTCAACGTACCCAGCTTCTGGCGCACGCCGCTGATCGACGGCGTCGAGCGCATCGTCGGCGAGTTCGCCAATGTGCTGATCGTCGATGTCGATCTCGATGCGGCACCTGATATCGCGGCCCTGTGCGACCAGCTGGCCAGGGGCATGGTGGCGTGCCTCGAGCACAGCGCCTACCCCGGGGTCAACCTGGTGCGTGACCTGTCGCGCCACCATGGCACGCCGCAGCTGACGCCGGTGGTGTTCACCGCCGCGCTGGACATGCCTGGCAAGGAGCTGTTTTCGCCGCGGGTGAAGAACGCCTTCGGCCCATTGGGCTGGCTGATCTCGCAAGGCCCGCAGGTCGCCCTGGATGCGCAGATCGCCTGCGCCGACGGCGGCATCCTGATCAACTGGGACATCCGCCTCGATGCCCTGCCCGAGGCCTGGGTGACGCAGTTGTTCGAGCGCTTCGTCAACCTGGCGAGCGAGGTTGCACGCCAACCCGCCACCCTGGATCGGGCGCTGCCCCGCGCGCCGGAGAAACACCCGCTCAACCCGCTGCAGCAGGCCTACCTGCTGGGCCGCACCACGCAGATGCCCTTGGGCGGCGTGGCCATGCAGGAGTTTCGCGAGTATCGCGGCGTGATGGACAGCGACGTGCTGCGCAGCCGACTGCAAGCGATGGTCCGCCGCCACCCGAGCCTGCGCACGCGTATCGATGCCGACAAGCGCGTGCAGTACGTCAGTGACGAGGTGCGCCTGAACCTGGATGAGGTCGACCTCGGCCACCTGCCGCTGGGTGAAGCCCTCGGCGCTATCGACGCACGCCGCGAAGACTACGCCCACACCCTCTCGCCACTGGACCGCTCGCCCTGGAACGTCACCGTGTTCCACCTGGCGCACGGCGAGCTGGTGGTGTTCGTGCGCCTCGACGCGCTGATCCTCGATGGCCGGTCCATCGCCACGCTGCTGGTGGAACTGTTCGAAGGCCAGCTGGACGAAACGCCCCAGCCCGGCACCCCCGCCGCGGCGGACCTGCCCGGGCAACGCGCAGCCGACGCCGCCTACTGGAGTGCCAAGCTGGCCGCGGTGGACGGCGCCCCTCGCCTGCCCTGGAGCGTGCCCCTGGAGCAGGCCGGCGCCGCCCGTTATGAGCGGCAAAGCCTGGTCGTGCCCCGCGAGGCATTCAAGAAACTCTGCACCGTGGGCGCACGCCAACGGCTGTTCAAGAACACCACACTGATGGCGGTGATCCTCGAAGTGCTGTCGCGCTGGGTCAGCGAAGGCGGCCTGTGCGTCGCGGTACCGGTGGCACCGCCCAGCGACGCGGCCTTCGCCAACCGCTCCAGCTTCCTCGCGATCCACTGGAACAGCGCCGCCGACAGCTTCGTCGAACGTGCGGCCGGGCTCCAGGTGGATGTACTGGAAGGCTTGCAGCACCTGGCATATTCCGGCGTCGACCTGGCGCGCCAACTGTTCGAGCGGCACGGTCCCGGCCCGGTGCTGCCCGTGGTGATCACCAACGGCTTCTCCTGGCCGGTGGCGCCCTCCGACAGCGCCATGCACCTGCAGGGCGGGCTGACCCAGACGCCACAAGTGGCCATGGACATCCGCTTCTGGGCCGACGCCGACGGCGCGCTGCAACTGGACATCGACTACGCCCGCGCGGTGCTCGCCCCTGCGCTGGTCAGCGACTTCCTGAGCACGCTGGAGCGGGCCATCGGCCAGATCGCCGGCCAAGGCGAGTTCGCCCTCGCGCCCGCAGCGCTCATCGACACCAACCACTATCGCCTGAACAGCCCTGCCGAGGCGGCCTGCCGCGACGGCTACCTGGCACGGATCGCCGACAACCTGTTCACCGCCGGCAAGCACAAGGTCGCCCTGATCAGCGGCGAGCGGCAGCTCAGCTACGCCGAACTCGGTGATGGCGTGGCACGGATCATCGCCGCGCTGGGCGCCCGCGGCATCGGGCAAGGCCAGGTGGTCGCCATCTGCCTGCCGCGCAGCCCGGAGCACACCATGCTGACCCTGGCCTGCGCCTTGACCGGGGTGATCTGGGTGCCGATCGACGTGGCGGCCCCCGCCGAACGACGCCATTACCTGCTGGAGAACTGCCAGCCGGACCTGGTGGTGCTTGTCGAGGACGGAACGCTCGACCAGCCCAGCACCACCATCGCGGCCTTGCTCGCCGCGCCAGCAGCGGCGCCCCGCGACCTCGCCGACCTGTCCCTGAGCGAAACGCCGAGCTACTACCTGTACACCTCGGGCACCACCGGCAAACCAAAATGCGTGGTGCTGAACAACCGCGCCACGGCCAACGTGATCGGCAGCACCCTGGCCGAGTGGCAGGTGACCGAGCGTGATGTATTCCTGTCGGTCACCCCGCTGCACCACGACATGTCGGTGTTCGATGTGTTCGGCAGCCTGGCCGCCGGCGCCACCCTGGTGCTGCCGGCACCCGGCGAAGACAAGGACGCGTTGCGCTGGAACCAGCTTGTCGCCCAGCACCAGGTCACCCTGTGGTGTTCGGTGCCGGCAATTCTCGAGATGCTCCTGGCCTGCCGCGGCGAACTGGGCTTGCAGAGCCTGCGCCTGATCGCCCAGGGCGGCGACTACATCAAGCCGGCGGTGATTGCCGGGCTGCGCGACCTGCTGCCCCAGGCCAGGCTGATTTCCCTGGGCGGGCCGACCGAAACCACCATCTGGAGCATCTGGCATGAGATCGGTGCCGACGACCGCGCGCTGATCCCCTATGGCCGACCGTTGCCCGGCAACCACTACTTCGCGCTCGATCCCCAAGGCCGGCATTGCCCGGTGGGCGTGGTGGGCCGCATCCACACAGCCGGGGTCAACCTGGCGCTGGGTTACCTGCTGGACGGCACGTTGCAGCAAAGCGACTTCATCACGGTGGACGACGAGCACGGCCAGCCCGTGCGTGCCTTCCGCACGGGTGATTGCGGGCGCTACCGCGCCGACGGCACCTTGCTGTTCGACAGCCGCGTCAATGGCTATGTGAAAGTACGCGGGGTGCGGGTCTCGCTGCCGGACATCGAAATGGCGCTCAACCAGCACCCGGCACTGCGCCATGTGCTGGTGGTCGACTACGGCGACGCCCGCCTGGGCGAGGTGTGCCTCGGCGCGTTGTATGTCTGCGACCCGCAGGCCGGCGAGCCGAGCATGGCCGAGCTGCGCGACTACGCGCGCCAGCACCTGCCCCACTCCCACGTGCCCACCCGCCTGCTCGGCGTCGCCGCGCTGCCGCTGTCGCAGAACGGCAAGCCGGATCGTCGCCGGGCCCGTGAACTGCTGAGCGCGCCCGCCACTGCCTCGACGCGGGACAAGGTGCTGGCGATCTACCTTCAGGTGCTCGGCCACCCGGCCGACGCCGGTGCCGACAACGCGGTGGATTTCATCAGCCTCGGCTTGCGCCCCCCACACCTGAAAGCCGTCGCGGCCCAGTTGCAGGCGCAGCTCGGCGTGTCGCTCTCGCCCGGCCAGCTGCTGCGCTGCCGCAACGCCCAGGACGTCGAGCGGTTGCTCGGCTGAAACACTCGATACGAATCAGGGCGCGGCGCCGGCAACGCTGGCCGCGCCTTCTTGAACCGCTGGACCAAAGGAGATGGATCGGATGAAGGACTTACCCACTGTGGATATCGCTGGCATCGGCATCGGCCCGTTCAACCTGGGCCTCGCCGCGCTGCTCGCCAAGCATCCTGGCGTGAGCGGTGTCTTCCTTGACCGCAAGGTGGAGTTTCGCTGGCACGAAGGCTTGATCCTGCCGGGCACCACGCTGCAGGTGCCGTTTCTCGCCGACCTGGTGACCATGGCCGACCCCACGCATCCACTGAGCTACCTGAACTACCTGCACCAGCACGAACGCCTGTACCAGTTCTACTACTACGACAACTTCCAGGTGCCGCGCCGCGAGTACGACCACTACTGCCGCTGGGCCTCGCAGCAACTGGCGAGCTGCCATTTCGGCGAAGAGGTCTGTGATGTGCGCTATGACGTCAACGCCGGGCGCTTCCTGATCGAGAGCCAGTCACTGTCCGGCTACAAGCGCCAGTACTACAGCCAGCACCTTTCGGTGGGTATCGGCACGTCACCGCTGCTGCCGCGCTGGGCGCAGGTCAAGAGCGCGGCGCCGATCCTGCATTCGGCCGAATTCGCCAAGCGCCAGGCACAGCTGGCCCAGTGTCGGCAGGTGACGGTGATCGGTTCGGGGCAAAGCGCGGCGGAATGCGTGCTGGCACTGTTCAACGAGCTGACCCCGGAACGGGTCGCGGCGGGCGCGTCGATTCGCTGGATCACCCGCTCCCAGGGCTTCCACCCGATGGAGTATTCCAAGCTCGGCCAGGAGTGCTTCACCCCCTCCTACATGGAGTACTTCCACAGCCTGCCACGGGAGCGGCGCCGCGAGATCGTCGCCGGCCAAGGGCTGCTGTACAAGGGCATCAGCTTCTCGACCATCGGCGATATCTACGACCTGATCTACGAGCGTTCAATCGGCGGGGCCGACACCGGCCTGACGCTGCTGTCCAACTGCGAAGTGGAACGTGTCGAGGATGTCGGTGGGCGACTGCGCATCGACTACCGTCACCGTGAGCTCGACCAGGCCAGCGCCTTCGAGGCGGATGCAATCGTTGCCGCGACCGGCTACGGGCACGCCTGGCCAGCGTGGTTCGAACGGCTCAAGGGCAGCGTGCTGGCCACCGACGAGCATGGCGACTGCATTGTCCGCGAAGACTTCACCGCGCAACGCTGCGACCAGGGCGCCGGGCGGATCTTCGTGCAGAACGCCGAGATCTTCCAGCATGGGGTCGGTTCGCCGGACCTGGGGATCGCCGCGATCCGCAATGCGAGCATCGTCAACCAGTTGCTGGGGCGGCCGCATTACCGCCTGCCGAAGCGCTCCGCGTTCCAGCGCTATGGCATGCATGAGGAGTGATTGCAGACAACCGGGGCCGCCCTGCG
>NZ_JARPQB010000065.1 GCF_029478665.1 Pseudomonas entomophila | reverse complement strand
GCCAACGCTTCGCCGAAGATGGCTTCGACCGTACCAACGGCCAGCGCTTCGCCGAAGATGGCTTCGACCGTACCAACGGCCACCGCATCAGCTGACCGCTGATGCGTGCAACCAGCCCGGCTTCGGCCGGGCTTGATCATTTTCAGCCAGGCAAACCCTTGGCACACTAGGCGCCTCGTCCCCACACAGGAAGGGCCTCGCGGCCTTGCGCAGATGTACTATTACGAACCCGCCAAAGGCCACGGCCTGCCCCACGATCCGTTCAATGCCATCGTCGGCCCCCGGCCCATCGGCTGGATCTCCAGCCACGACCGCGAAGGCCGCCTGAACCTGGCGCCCTACAGCTTCTTCAATGCCTTCAACTACATCCCGCCGATCATCGGTTTCTGCAGCGTCGGGCGCAAAGACAGCCTGAACAACATCGAGCAGACCGGCGAATTCGTCTGGAACCTGGCCACCCGCCCGCTGGCCGAGCGGATGAACCAGAGCTGCGCCGCAGTGGCGGCGGATGTCGATGAGTTCGTGCTGAGCGGCCTGACGCCAACGGCGTCGAACGTGGTCAAGGTGCCGCGCGTGGGCGAAAGCCCGGTGAGCTTCGAGTGCAAGGTGAGCCAGATCGTGCAACTCAAACGTGCCGATCAGGAAGTGGTGCCAAGCTGGTTGATCCTGGGCGAAGTGGTGGCCGTGCACATTGCCGAGCACCTGCTCAAGGATGGCATCTACGATACCGCCGCCGCCGAACCGATCCTGCGTGGCGGCGGCCCGGCGGACTACTTCGCCCTGGGCGAGCTGTTCAGGATGCCCCGCCCACAGGCCTGATCAGAAGATCAGTTCGCCTTCCTCTGCGATGCCCTGCAGGCGTTCGAGTTCGGCGCAGGCGGCCTCGTCGGCCGCCATCGCCGACTTGAACACCTGCCCTTCGAGCACCTTGTGGAAACGCGGTGCGCCGCCCATGTTCAGGGCCTTCACGGCAATCGCCGCGTGATAGCCACCGCCTTCCACCGGAACCATCGCCGAAACCGCTTCGAAGTGGGGGAATTCTCTACGTGCCATGCTGCACTCCGCCTGATTGTTCAAGGGACGGCATTCTACACGCCCAGCCACCACCGTTCCTCCTGTGGAGGCCCAACCCTGAACGCTGTAGGAGCGGCTTCAGCCGCGATCACCCGCGAAGCGGGTGCCAGGCCACGTGTTGCCTGCATCGCGGCTAAAGCCGCTCCTACAAAGATCGAATCAGGTCAATGGGTTGAGTTTTGCTCCATTAAGATCCAGCTTGCCGGCGAACCCGCCACTACTCAGGCAAACGTGTGCAAGTCCAGGCTGCTGACCACCCGCTCCTGCACCAGCTCGCCGAATACATCCAGCGTGGGCGATGCGAAATATCCGCTCATCGCCCGCTCGTCACTCCAGCTGCCACTGAGCAGCCACAGGTCGGCATCGACCTGCGAGCGTTGCACACTGAAACTCAGGCAGCCCGGCGCCCGCAACGAAGGCTCCAGCAGATCCCGCAGGCGCACGCCGAGCTCCGCCGAACGACCGTTGCTGGCGCGGATGAAAGCCAGGTGTGTAACCGGTTGTTGTTGGGTCATGAACGATCTCCTTGAGGCAATGCGGGCGGGACGAACCAGGCTGCCAAGCGTAGGGGCTGGCCCGCGCGCGTCGTTAGGCCGATACTGCCGAGCGCTTGCCTGATCCTGCAGCGCGGCAGGATCAGGCAAGCGACGTGCAGCTTTCGTCTAGCGTCCGCCCTTGCCCAAACCTATGCTGCCACGGTCAGCAGAGGAAACCCGTCATGACCACCTCCCCGCCCCTGGACCCCATCCTGGAACAACAACGCCAGGAGCTGGCCGGGCTGATCCAACGCCACGCCCAAGGCCCGCACGGGCCGGTATCGGCGATCGAAGACCTGTACCTGACCCGCTACGAAGAAGACGTGCGCGGCATGCCAGCCTTGGCGCAACCGGCCCTGTGCATCCTGGCCCAGGGCAGCAAGACCTTGTTCCTCGGCGATGAGCGCTACACCTACGATCCGCTGCACTACATGGTGGTCTCGGTAACCCTGCCCATCACCGGCGCGATCCTGCAAGCCAGCCCGCAAACCCCCTGCCTTGGCCTGAGGCTGGATATCGACCCCGCCCAGATCAGCCAGCTGATCGCCGAGAGCGGCCCGATGCTGGTGCCCAACCAGTCGGCGGCCCGTGGCCTGTTCGTGGAGAAAAGCGACCCGCAATTGCTCGATACTTTGTTGCGGTTGTTGCGCCTGCTCGATTCACCCAGGGACATCGCAATCCTTGCGCCATTGGTACGCCGCGAACTGATGTACCGGGTGCTGCGCGGCCCGCAAGGCTGGCGCCTTTATGAAATTGCCCTGTCCAACAGCCAGACCCACCGGGTTTGCCAGGCCATCGCCTGGCTCAACCGGCATTACCAGGAGCCGCTGCGTATCGAAGACCTGGCGCGCGAGGTGAATCTCAGCACCTCGACCCTGCATCACCGTTTCAAGGCAGTGACGTCGATGAGCCCGTTGCAGTACCAGAAGCAGTTGCGCCTGCAGGAGGCGCGAAGGCTGATGCTCAATGACGGGTTGGAGGCTGCTGTGGCGGGCTATCGAGTGGGCTATGAAAGCCCTTCGCAGTTCAGCCGGGAGTACAGCCGCCTGTACGGCGCGCCCCCCATTCGCGATGTCGCGCGCTTGCGCGCCAGCACCAGTTGAATCCATCGGCAAGCCGGTTCTTTGTAGGAGCCGGCTTGCCGGCGAACCGAAGGCGCAGCCTTCGCCGCCATCGTCAGCCCAGCACCGCCCGCTGCCACTCCCCCTGGTCCACCTGGATCAACGTCGGCCCCTTGCGCTCCACCGCGCGGCCCAGCGCAGCCTGCAACTGTGCCATATCGGCGACGTGCTCCGCCTCTGCCCCCAACGCCCGTGCCACCCCGATGAAGTCCGGCGTGTGAATATCGACGCCGACCGGCTCGATGGCCCGGTTGACCATGTATTTCTTGATTTCCTCGTACCCCTGGTTGTTCCACAGCAGCACGATCAGCGGCACCTGCGCCTCCACCGCGCTGGCCAGTTCCGGCAAGGTGAACTGCAAGCCACCATCGCCGATCAGGCAAACCGACGGTGCGCGCTTGGCAGGCACCTCGCTGCTGCCCAGCCACGCCCCCATGGCTGCCGGCAAGGCATAGCCGAGCGTGCCATAGCCGGTGGAGGCGTTGAACCAACGGCGCGGTCGAGCCATGTCCAGGGTCAGGTTGCCGGTATACACCGGTTGAGTCGAGTCCCCCACCAGGATGGCGTCGGGCAATGCCTCCAGGAGGCCGGTCAGCAGGCGCGTCTGGCTCAGGGTCGGTTGGTCCCATGTAGCGGCATTGTCCTGGCGCAGACGGGCGGCGCGAGCAGCCCCCCAACTGGAGTCACGCGGGGGTTGCGCCTGCAATTGCAGCGCAACCAGCAGAGCTTCGGTCGCTTGCTCGGCATCGGCGACCAGCGCCAGCTCCGGCAGGTAGTTGCGTACCGTCTGGTCAGGGTCGATATCGATGCGTAGCAGGTCGCCGGGGATCTCGAAGCCGCCCTTGAACGTCACGTCGTAATCGGTCTCGGCCAGCTCGGTGCCGATGGCCAGCACCACGTCGGCCTCGGCGACCAGCGCGCGGGTCGCCGGCAGCGTCTGGGTCGAGCCGATCTGCAACGGATGCCGGGCCGGCAGCAGCCCCTTGGCATTGATGGTCAATGCCACCGGCGCCTGAAGATGCTCTGCCAGCAGCAGGAGCGCGTCGCCCGCACCCAGGGCACCTCCACCCGCGAGGATCAGCGGGCGGCGCGCCTTGGCCAGGCGCGCGGCCATCTGCTGCACCGCCAGCGGCGCCGCGCCGGCTCGGGCGGTGCGCACCGGGCGACCCGGCAGCAGGTGGTCGGCCGGCTCGACCAACACATCCAGCGGGATCTCGATATGCACCGGCCGTGGCCGTGCGCCGTCGAACACGGCGAAGGCGCGCGCCAGCACCTGGGGCAGGTCGTCGGCGCTCATCAGCGTCTGCGAGAAGGCCGCCACGCCAGCCACCAGGCCGGACTGGTTGGGCAGTTCGTGCAGCTTGCCGCGCCCGCCACCGAGCTGGTCACGGGCCTGCACGCTGGAAATGACCAGCATGGGAATCGAATCGGCGTAGGCCTGCCCCATGGCGGTGGTGATATTGGTCATGCCCGGGCCGGTGATGATGAAGCACACCCCCGGCTTGCCGCGGGTACGCGCGTAGCCGTCGGCCATGAACCCGGCGCCCTGCTCGTGGCGTGGGGTGATATGGCGGATCGAGGACGCCGCCAAGCCGCGGTAGAGCTCAACGGTATGCACGCCAGGAATACCGAAGACATGGTCCACGCCATAGCCTTCGAGGAGTTTGACCAGCACTTCGCCACAGGTTGCCATCGTTGAATACCCGATTCTTGTTGAAAACGGTGTTCATGGAACCAAGCGGCGGCTACCGCCACAATGCAAAAAAACACATACTAGCCATGACTCCACATCATGGCTTATCACGATGAAACGCCTGCCGCCCCTCCCCGCCTTGCATACCTTCCTGGTCACCGCGCAGCACTGCAATTTCACCCGCGCCGCGCAGCAGTTGCATATCACCCAGGGGGCGGTCAGCCGGCAGATCGCCGGTTTGGAAGCGCATCTGGGCTACCCCCTGTTTCAGCGCCAGGCCCGTGGCCTGGCGCTGACGCGCGAAGGCCAGGACTGGCTGCCCCGGGTGCAGCAGGTCTTCGCCCTGATCGAGCAAGGGGTGCGCGAGGTGGGTGGGCGCAGCACGACATTGCAACTCAAGGCCCCCACCTGCGTGATGCGCTGGCTGTTGCCGCGGCTGATGGAATGGCAGGCCCTGCGCCCGGACGTACCGGTGGAACTGACCACCACGGTGCAGCATGGCGTGGACTTTCGCCGGGAAGGTTTCGATGCGGCGGTGGTCTATGGCGCCGCGCCCAACCATGGGCTGCTGGTACGCAAGCTGTTCGACGAGCAGCTCACGCCGGTCTGCGCGCCTTCGCTGTCGAACGCCCCCTTGCAATTGCAGGATCTGGCGAGGCACATGCTGTTGCACCCGTCGCGGGACGAGCATGACTGGCGGCTGTGGTTGCAGGCGGCGGGTGCCACGTTCGAGCCTCTGGGGCCAAAGCAGCATTTCGAGACGCTGGACATGGCGATGGCCATGGCTTCGCAAGGGACGGGGATCGCCATCGGCGATTTCTCGCTGATTGGTGACGATCTGCAAGCCGGACGATTGTGCATGCCGTTCAGGCTGAAGGTGACGACCGGGAAGGGGTATTACCTGGTGAGCCCGTCGAAGACCATGCCCACAGGGTTGGTCGAATTGATGGAGTGGCTGCAGACGCGTGCCTCAAGCCTTGCACAACCCCTGTAGGAGCGGCCTTGTGCCGCGAAAGGGCTGCAAGCAGCCCCAGGATTTCAGCGACAGATCCGAAATCGCCGGGGCCGCTATGCGGCCCTTTCGCGGCACAAGGCCGCTCCTACAGGTACCGTGCGACTCAGTAGCCGACGGTGAACCGTGCCCTCGAATGCGCCGGCTTTTCCAGCTCATCAAGCATGGCGATCGCATAGTCGGCAAAGGTGATCCAGCTCTTGCCATCGGCACCGATCAGCAGGTGGTCCTTGCCCAGCTTATAGTGGCCGCTGCGCTCACCCTCGACGAACTCCGCCGACGGCGAGAGGAAGGTCCAGTCCAGCGACGGCTCCTGACGCAACGCATCGAGGAAGCGTACCCCAGCAGTAGCCTCGGCCTTGTAGGCCTCGGGGAAGTCCGGGCTGTCGATCACCCGGTGCCCGGAAGGCAGCAGCAGGCTACCGGCGCCCCCCACCACCAACAGGCGCTTCACCCCGGCACGCTTGACCGGCTCGATGATGGCGTGGGGTTCGATCGTGGCAAAGTGCGCCGCGCTCAGCACCGCGTCACAACCGCTCACCGCAGCCAGCAGGGCAGCGCTGTCCTTGGCATCAAGCGCCTTGGCGGTCACCCCTTCAAGGCCTTGCAGCTTCGACGGATCACGGGCGATGGCCACCACTTCGTGGCCGCGGCGCAGCGCCTCTTCCAGCAATTGGCTGCCCGCGCGCCCAGTGGCGCCGATGATTGCGATCTTGCTCATGGGAAACACTCCAGCAGGTTGATAAGGGGTTACCACTGCATCTCGCCCTTGGCGACCTTGGCACCCAGTTCCAGGGAGCTGTCTTCACCAAGGTTCGGGTAGCGTTGCTTCATTGCCGCGATCAGTGCGTCGGCGTTGGTTGCCTTGGCCGTCTCGGCATCGAAGTCACGAATGTAGCCGGCGGTGAAGCGCACCGCTTCCAGCGAGCGGCTGCTGTCACCCAGGTAGTGCCCCGGGATGACGGTACGCGGCGCCAGCTTCTCGATGTTGGCCAGGGTGTTCAGCCAGTCGGCGTGGGATTGCGCGGTCTGGGTGTCGGCCATCCACACGTGGATGTGCTCCGATACCACCACGCCACCGACCACTGCCTTGATCGAGGGAATCCAGACGAAGCTGCGGTCCGGCTGCGGGCCGTCCAGGCCAACGACTTCCAGTGCCTGGCCTTCCAGTTCCAGGCGATTGCCGTCGAGGACTTGTGGCAATACCAGCTTCGCCGGCTTGTCGGTGCCCATCTGCGGGCCCCAATAGGCCAGCTTGCCCTCCATGGTCTTGCGAATGTGCTCGACGGTGGCGGCCGAGGCGACCACCCGGGCCTTGGGGAAAGCCTGGACGACGGTATCCAGGCCGAAGTAGTAATCCGGGTCGCCATGGCTGATATAGATGGTGGTCAGTTGCTTGCCGCTCTTGCGCAGGCGTTCCACCACCTGTTCGGCCTGGCCCTTGCCGAACTGGGCGTCGACGAGGATGGCGTCATGGGCACCACTGACGATCACCGACGAGACCGGGAACAGGGCATCGTGGCCAGGGTTGTATACGTCGAGCTTGAGCGGTTCGGCGGCGATCGCCTGGCCGGCCAGGGCGGCAAGCCCCAGGAGCAGGCCACGCAGGGGGGTGAACAAAGACATTGGCAATTCCTGTGTGCGAGTTGATGACGGCAAGCTTAGTTGCCCGAACCAATACAAAAAATGCGATGCTTCGACATAGTTTGTTTCTGAAATCGGACAGATCATGGACCGCCTAAACGCCATGCGCGTATTCGTCACCGTCGTCGACCTCGGCAGCCAGTCGGCGGCGGCGGATCATCTGGAGCTTTCACGGCCAGTGGTGTCGCGCTACCTGGCGGAGCTGGAGGACTGGGTCGGCGCGCGGCTGATGCAGCGCACCACCCGCAAGCTCAGCCTGACCGCTGCTGGACTCGAGACGTTGCCGCGTTGTCGCCAGTTGCTGGAGCTGGCCGGCGACCTGCAGAACGCCGTGCGCCAGCCGGACGACGCCCCGCGCGGCGAGTTGCGTATCAGCGTCAGCACTTCGTTCGGCCAGGCCCAACTGGTGGATGCGCTGGCCGCCTACGTCAAGCGCTACCCCGGTGTGAAGGTGGAGCTGCAGATGCTCGACCGTACCGTCAACCTGGTGGATGAACGTATCGACCTGGCGATTCGCACCAGCAACGATGTCGACCCCAATCTGATCGCCCGACGCCTGAGCGTGTGTCGTTCGGTGATATGCGCCTCGCCAGCCTACTTACGCGAACACGGCACGCCACGGCGGGTCGAGGAACTGAGCGGGCATAACTGCCTGACCCATGCCTACTTCGGCCATAGCCTCTGGCATTTCGACGTGAATGGGCAAAGTGTCACGGTACCGGTGCAAGGCAACATCAGCGCCAACGAAGCCATGACCCTGCAGAAGGCCGCCCTGGCCAGTGCTGGCATCGCCATGCTGCCGACCTACCAGGCGGCCCCGGCACTGCGCAGTGGCGAGCTGGTGCGGCTGTTGCCCGAGGCGCGGCCACGGGAACTGACCCTCAATGCGGTGTACACCTCGCGCAAGCACATGCCGGCGACGCTGCGCAGCATGCTGGATTTTCTGGCGCAGCGGTTCGGCGATGAGCCGGAGTGGGATCGGGGGTTGGGTTTGTAGGAGCCAGCCTTGCTGGCGAACCGGACACCGCGATGCATGGCACCGGCTACGCCGGTGTTCGCCGGCAAGCCGGCTCCTACAGGCCGGCGCCTGACGAGCCGGAGAGGGATCAAGGGTTGGGTTTGTAGGAGCCAGCCTTGCTGGCGAACCGGACACCGCGATGCATGGCACCGGCTGCGCCGGTGTTCGCCGGCAAGCCGGTTCCTACAGGCCGGCGCCTGATGAGCCGGAGTGGGATCAAGGGTTGGGTTTGTAGGAGCCAGCCTTGCTGGCGAACCGGACACCGCGACGCAGGGCACCGGCTGCGCCGGTGTTCGCCGGCAAAGCCGGCTCCTACAGTTCCGCGCCGAAGCTATGCTTATCGGTATCACCTGTTGCATCAACAGGAGTCAGCCAGCATGAGCATCAAATCCAGACGCTGTGCCGTGGTCTTCGCCCTGGCCGCCGTGGCAGGCCTTTACGGTTCGGCCTGCTGGCGGGTCGAAATGCTACGCAACCAGCCCACCGCCAGCAGCAGTTGCCCAGAGCAACGCTGCGTACCCCACACCGCCACCCTGAGCGCAGTCAGGGAGTGACCGTCACTCCTCGACGCTCATGTATTCCTTCGCCCAGCGAATGTAGTCCTCGGGCTGGGTGTAGGTGTGCGAGAGTTCGGTGGCGTTCAGGCTATCGGACTTATGCTGCAGGCCACGCTGCAGGCGCAGGCAGTCGTAGGTGGCCTTGATCGCGGCGAAATAGGCGGCATGGCCATCGACCACGACACGCACGCCAAGGCGTGCCAGGCGCGCATCGTCGCGCAGGTTCGGGTTGGCGTAGGTCACCAGCATCAGCGGCACGCTCAGGTGCTCGGCGATCTGCTCCAGTTGTTCGAAATCCTTCACCCCGACCATGCAGATGCCATCGGCACCGGCCTTCTGGTAGCTCTGGGTGCGGACGATGATTTCCTCGGTGGTCAGCACGCCGGCATTGGTCCGGGCGATGATCGCCAGCGCGCTGTCCACCCGCGCCTCCAACGCCGCGCGGATCTTGCCCACCCCTTCCTCCACCGAAATCAGGTCGGTGGACTTGCGCCCGAACTGGGCCGGCAACAGCGTATCCTCGATGGTCAACCCGGCAACGCCAGCGCGCTCCAGCTCAATCACCGTACGCATCACGTTGAGCGCGTTACCGTAGCCATGGTCGGCGTCGGCGAGCACCGGCAACTGGGCGACGCGGCCGATACGGGTGGCCTGCTCGACGAACTCGCTGAGGGTGATCAGGGCAAAGTCGGGCGCGGCCAGCACTTGCAGCGAGGCGACCGATCCGCCGAGGATACCGACTTCGAACCCCAGGTCCGCGGCAATGCGCGCGGACATCGGGTCGAAGACCGATGCGGTGTGATAGCACGAACCTGACGCGAGCAATTCGCGAAAGGCAAAACGCAGATCGTGGTGGGAAGCCTTGGGCATGATCACTCCGCTTGCAATGAGAAATGGTGAACGGCTGACAACCGACCCCTGTATCGGGTCTACCTGACTGTTCCAACCGTCGCCATCAGGGCGGTCATGCTCGACATGCAGGCAGAGGAATAGAAGGTGTGGACATACAGCGACGCGAAACCCTGTGGCAAATTGCTGCACCATGCTGGTGCAAGCCCCGGATTTCAGCCTCTGCGGCCCTGCCACGATATCACGCGCCCATGCAGCTCTGGATGAATGTGCCAATGCCGATCTTGCATAGGGGATGCATGGAGTACATAGGTAGCTATGTAACTCAGGTTACAATTCTTGCGCTGGTGGGAGCGGGCTTGCCCCGCGATGGCCACACCGCAATGCATGGCACCGGCTTGGCCGGTGTTCGCGGGACAAGCCCGCTCCTACACGACAAGGAACCCAACGTGACCGCCGCCCTGCCCCCCACCGTCCTGCGCAGCGTCCTGACCGCCCTGATGCTGGCGATCTTCCTCGGCGCCCTCGACCAGACCATCGTCGCCGTGTCCATGCCGGCAATCTCCGCACAGTTCGACGATGTAGGCCTGCTGGCCTGGGTCATTTCCGGCTACATGGTGGCGATGACCATCGCCGTGCCGATCTACGGCAAGCTCGGCGACCTGTACGGTCGGCGCCGGATGATCCTCACCGGTACCGCGTTGTTCACTCTCGCCTCAGTAGCCTGTGGCCTGGCCCAGGACATGCCGCAGCTGGTAATGGCGCGGGTGCTCCAGGGCATCGGCGCCGGCGGAATGGTGTCGGTGAGCCAGGCGATCATCGGCGACTTCGTGCCACCGCGCGAACGAGGTCGCTACCAGGGCTACTTCAGCAGCATGTACGCGCTGGCCAGCGTCGCCGGGCCGGTACTTGGCGGCTGGTTGACCGAGTACCTGTCGTGGCGCTGGGTGTTCTGGATCAACCTGCCGCTGGGGCTGGTGGCCTTGTGGGTGATCCACCGCGCCCTGGATGGCCTTTCGGTCAAACACCGCGAGGCACAGGTGGATTACCTGGGCGCGGTGCTGATGATCATCGGCCTGGGCAGCCTGTTGCTGGGCATCACCCTGGTCGGCCAGGGGCATGCCTGGTCGTCGACGCAGGTATTGGCGCTGCTGGGCTGTGCGCTGCTCGGGTTGCTGGTGTTCGTGGCCCACGAGCGACGCTGCGCCGAACCGCTGTTGCCAATGGCACTGTTCGGCAACCGGGTCGCGGTGCTGTGCTGGTGGGTGATCTTCTTCGCCAGCTTCCAATCGATTTCGCTGACCATGCTGATGCCGCTGCGCTATCAAAGCATCACCGGCGCCGGTGCCGACATCGCGGCGTTGCACCTGTTACCCCTGGCCATGGGTTTGCCGATTGGCGCCTTCACCGGCGGGCGCATGACCAGCCGTACCGGGCGCTACAAACCGCAGATCCTGACCGGTGCCCTGCTGATGCCAGTGACTATCGCCGCCATGGCCCTGACGCCACCGCAATCCGGCCTGTTGAGCGCGCTGTTCATGTTGCTGACCGGGGTTGCCTGCGGGTTGCAGTTCCCCACTTCGCTGGTGGGCACGCAGAACTCGGTGGACATGAAGGATATCGGCGTGGCCACCAGCACCACCAACCTGTTCCGCTCGCTGGGCGGGGCGATGGGTGTGGCGTGCATGTCCAGCCTGTTGTTGGCGCTGCTTCATCAAGGTGGATTCGAGATGCTGGGCAGCCTCAAGGCTGGTGAGGCGGATCCAGCGACCCAGGCCCGGCTGCTGGAAACGTTCAGGCATCTATTGCTGGCGAGCGCAGGTGCCTCGCTGATTGGCCTGCTCGCGGCCCTGGCATTGCCAGACCGGCAACTGCGTGGCCATTAAGACCACATAAAACCCTGTAGGAGCCAGCCTTGCTGGCGAAGCGCCCTTGAGATCGCTTCGCCAGCAAGGCTGGCTCCTACAGGGTCAGGCGTAATGTTCGCTTAACGGTTGGAGGAAACACTTCCTCACAATCCTTCACAAAGTGTTATTTGCGCAGGCCTGGGCTCAGGCGCAGCATATCCAGCCCGGTGTCGACCCATTTTTCAACATCGTGCAGCAGGTCGAAGCTGTCCGGCAGCAGTAGCCAGCGCCCGATCAGGCCATCGACATAAGCAAAGATGGCCACCGCACCACGCTCGATATCGAGGTCGGCAGGCAACTGCTCGCGGCGCACGGCGTTGGCCAGCGCCAGGGCCACGCTCTCATGGCAGTCCAGCACCGCACCCTGGCGCTGCTGGCGAATCTCACACATGTCGTCGGTGAACTCGCACTTGTGATGCAGAATTTCATTGATACGCCGGGTCCGCGCATCGAGCACCAGCTCGTTGAACACTTGCAGCAGCAGCTTGCGCATGCAGCCAAGCGGGTCGAGCTCATCCTCGCTTTCACTGGCCCGGGCCAGGTGGTCGTGGGTTTCGTGCAGGCTGTCGAGCAATGCCTGCACCAGTTCAGCCTTGTTGCTGAAATGCCAGTAGATCGCGCCACGGGTCACCCCCGCCAGCTCGGCGATATCGGCCAGGGTGGTGCGCGCAACACCGCGCTTGTAGAAGGCCTTTTCCGCCGCCTCGATGATCTGGGCGCGGGTTTCCTGGGCTTCTTCTTTGGTTCGACGGACCATGGCAGCACAACCTCATCAGGCCCCGCGCGCTCGCATGGCAGGCGGGAATCAGGCCGGGGCCGGCTCTTTCAGGGCGGCACCCGGGAATCTTCGAGCGATCCGCGGCGGTAACCACTCGCGGTATTTACAAACAAGCATGAATGTAAGTATATTCGGTAGCAAGCTATTTATCCACCGGATAGCGTTTTTCCTACAAGACTCTTCCACTATATTCTTGAGCTCCCCTGCTCCTGCGACCCGAGGATCCTCATGCAATTCAAGCCAGCCGTAACCGCCCTGGTTTCCGCCGTGGCCCTGGCAACCCTGCTCAGTGGCTGTAAGAAAGAGGAAGCCGCGCCAGCGCCCCAGGCTCCTCAGGTCGGCGTCGTGACCGTGCAACCGCAAGCCTTCACCCTCACCTCGGAACTGCCGGGGCGCACCAGCGCCTACCGGGTGGCCGAGGTCCGTCCGCAGGTGAACGGCATCATTCTCAAGCGCCTGTTCAAGGAAGGCACCGACGTGAAGGAAGGGCAGCAGCTCTACCAGATCGACCCGGCCGTCTACGAGGCCACCCTGGCCAACGCCCAGGCCAACCTCCAGGCTACCCGCTCGCTGGCCGAGCGCTACAAGCAACTGATCGACGAGCAAGCCGTCTCCAAGCAGGAGTACGACGACGCCAATGCCAAACGATTGCAGGCCGAAGCGTCGCTCAAGAGCGCGCAGATCGACCTGCGCTACACCAAGGTGCTGGCCCCGATCAGCGGCCGCATCGGTCGTTCCTCGGTCACCGAAGGCGCCCTGGTGAACAATGGTCAGAGCAACGCCATGGCCACCATCCAGCAGCTCGATCCGATCTACGTCGACGTCACCCAGTCCACCGCCGAGCTGCTCAAGCTGCGCCGCGACCTGGAAGGCGGCCAACTGCAGAAGGCCGGCGACAACGCCGCACAAGTGCAGCTGGTGCTGGAAGACGGCAGCCTGTTCAAGCAACAGGGTCGCCTGGAGTTCTCCGAAGTCGCGGTCGACGAGACCACCGGCTCCGTCACCCTGCGCGCCATCTTCCCCAACCCCGACCACACCTTGCTGCCCGGCATGTTCGTGCATGCGCGGCTGAAGGCCGGGGTCAACGCCAACGCCATCCTGGCCCCGCAACAGGGCGTCACCCGCGACCTCAAGGGCGCGCCGACCGCGCTGGTGGTCAACCAGGAGAACAAGGTCGAACTGCGCCAGCTCAAGGCCAGCCGCACCCTGGGCAGCGACTGGCTGATCGAGGAAGGCCTGAACCCGGGCGACCGCCTGATCACCGAAGGGCTGCAGTTCGTGCGCCCAGGCGTCGAGGTCAAGGTCAGCGAAGCCACCAACGTCAAGAAGCCGGCCGGCCCTGCTCAGGCCAACACGGCGAAAGCAGACGCCAAAGCGGAGTAAACCATGTCGAAGTTCTTTATCGATCGCCCGATCTTTGCCTGGGTGATCGCCCTGGTGATCATGCTGGTCGGCGCCTTGTCGATCCTGAAGCTGCCGATCAACCAGTACCCGAGCATCGCCCCGCCGGCCATCGCCATCTCCGTCACGTACCCTGGCGCCTCGGCGCAGACGGTGCAGGACACCGTGGTGCAGGTGATCGAGCAACAGCTCAACGGTATCGACAACCTGCGTTATGTGTCGTCGGAAAGTAACTCCGACGGCAGCATGACCATCACCGCCACCTTCGAGCAGGGCACCAACTCCGACACCGCGCAGGTCCAGGTGCAGAACAAGCTGAACCTGGCCACCCCGCTGCTGCCGCAAGAAGTGCAGCAGCAGGGTATCCGCGTCACCAAGGCCGTGAAGAACTTCCTGCTGGTGATCGGCCTGGTGTCCGAAGATGGCAGCATGAGCAAGGACGACCTGGCCAACTACATCGTCTCCAACATGCAGGACCCGATCTCGCGAACTGCGGGCGTGGGTGACTTCCAGGTGTTCGGTGCCCAGTACGCAATGCGTATCTGGCTGGATCCGGCCAAGCTGAACAAGTTCCAGCTGACCCCGGTCGACGTGCGCACCGCCGTGGCCGCGCAGAACGTCCAGGTATCGTCCGGCCAGCTCGGCGGCCTGCCGGCACTGCCGGGCACCCAGCTCAACGCCACCATCATCGGCAAGACCCGCCTGCAGACCGCCGAGCAGTTCGAGAAGATCCTGCTCAAGGTCAACAACGACGGTTCCCAGGTACGCCTGGGCGATGTCGCCACGGTCGGTCTGGGCGGCGAGAACTACGCCATCAGCGCCCAGTACAATGGCATGCCGGCCTCGGGCCTGGCGGTCAAGCTGGCCACCGGCGCCAACGCCCTGGACACCGCCAAGGCGCTGCGCAAGACCATCAGCGACCTGGAGCCGTTCTTCCCGCCGGGCGTGAAGGCCGTGTTCCCGTATGACACCACCCCAGTGGTCACCGAATCGATCAGTGGCGTGATCCACACCCTGATCGAAGCCGTGGTCCTGGTGTTCCTGGTGATGTACCTGTTCCTGCAGAACTTCCGCGCCACCATCATCACCACCATGACCGTGCCGGTGGTGTTGCTGGGTACCTTCGGCATCCTTGCCGCCGCGGGCTTCAGCATCAACACCCTGACCATGTTCGCCATGGTTCTGGCCATCGGCTTGCTGGTGGACGACGCCATCGTCGTGGTGGAGAACGTCGAGCGGGTGATGTCCGAGGAAGGGTTGCCACCGAAGGAGGCCACCAAGCGTTCCATGGAGCAGATCCAGGGCGCGCTGGTCGGTATCGCCCTGGTGCTGTCGGCGGTACTGCTGCCGATGGCCTTCTTCGGCGGTTCCACCGGTGTGATCTATCGCCAGTTCTCCATCACCATCGTCTCGGCCATGGGCCTGTCGGTGCTGGTGGCGCTGATCTTCACCCCGGCCCTGTGCGCCACCATGCTCAAGCCGCTGAAGAAGGGCGAGCACCATGTGGCCAAGCGTGGCTTCTTCGGTTGGTTCAACCGCAACTTCGACCGCAGTGTTGTCGGCTACGAGCGCAGCGTCGGCACGATCTTGCGCAACAAGATCCCGTTCCTGCTGGCCTATGCCCTGATCGTGGTCGGCATGATCTGGCTGTTCGCGCGCATCCCCACCGCATTCCTGCCGGAAGAAGACCAGGGCGTGCTGTTCGCCCAGGTGCAGACCCCGGCCGGTTCCAGCGCCGAACGCACCCAGGTGGTGGTCGACCAGATGCGCGAGTACCTGCTCGACAAGGAAGCCGACACCGTGGCGTCGGTGTTCACCGTCAACGGTTTCAACTTCGCCGGCCGTGGCCAGAGCTCGGGCATGGCGTTCATCATGCTCAAGCCGTGGGACGAGCGCTCGAAGGAGAACAGCGTGTTCGCCCTCGCCCAGCGCGCGCAGATGCACTTCTTCAGCTTCCGCGACGCGATGGTGTTCGCCTTCGCCCCGCCGGCGGTACTCGAACTGGGTAACGCCACCGGCTTCGACGTGTTCCTCCAGGACCGCGCCGGCGTCGGCCACGCGAAGCTGATGGAAGCGCGCAACCAGTTCCTGGCCAAGGCCTCGCAGAGCAAGATCCTCAGCGCGGTGCGCCCCAACGGCCTGAACGACGAACCGCAGTACCAGCTGACCATCGACGACGAACGCGCCAGCGCCCTGGGCGTGACCATCGCCGACATCAACAACACCCTGTCGATCGCCCTGGGCGGTAGCTACGTCAACGACTTCATCGACCGCGGTCGGGTCAAGAAGGTCTATATCCAGGGCGAACCGAACTCGCGGATGAGCCCGGAAGACCTGCAGAAGTGGTACGTGCGCAACGGCAAGGGCGAGATGGTGCCGTTCTCCTCCTTCGCCAAGGGTGAATGGAGCTACGGCTCGCCGAAGCTGTCGCGCTACAACGGTGTGGAAGCGGTCGAGATCCTCGGTGCCCCGGCACCGGGCTACAGCACCGGTGAAGCCATGGCCGAAGTCGAGCGCATCGTTGGCGAACTGCCAACCGGCATCGGCTACTCCTGGACCGGCATGTCCTACGAGGAAAAACTCTCCGGCTCGCAGATGCCGGCACTGTTCGCCCTCTCGGTCCTGTTCGTGTTCCTGTGCCTGGCAGCCCTGTACGAGAGCTGGTCGATCCCGATCGCGGTGGTGCTGGTAGTACCACTGGGTATCATCGGTGCCCTGCTCGCCACCAGCCTGCGCGGTTTGTCCAACGACGTGTACTTCCTGGTCGGCCTGCTGACCACGATCGGCCTGGCGGCGAAGAACGCCATCCTGATCGTCGAGTTCGCCAAGGAGCTGCACGAGCAAGGCCGTAGCCTGTACGACGCGGCGATCGAGGCGTGCCGCATGCGTCTGCGCCCCATCATCATGACTTCGCTGGCGTTCATCCTCGGCGTGGTACCGTTGACCATCGCCAGCGGCGCCGGCGCGGGCAGCCAGCACGCCATCGGCACCGGCGTGATCGGCGGCATGATCAGTGCGACCGTGCTTGCAATCTTCTGGGTACCGCTATTCTTCGTCGCTGTGTCGTCGCTGTTCGGCAGCAAAGAACCGAAACAGGACGCCACCCCTGAAACTCCACGTTATGAGGCTGGGCAATGACCAAGTCTTTGTTGTCCCTGGCGGTAACCGCCTTCATTCTCGGCGGCTGCTCGCTGATCCCCGACTACCAGGCGCCTGAGGCGCCGGTGGCCGCGCAGTGGCCGCAAGGCCCTGCGTACTCGCCGACCGAGTCGGCCAACGTCGCCGCCGCCGAGCAGGGCTGGCGCCAGTTCTTCCACGACCAGGCGCTGCAACAGCTGGTGCAGACTTCGCTGGAAAACAACCGCGACCTGCGCGTGGCGGCGCTGAACATCGACGCCTACCGTGCGCAGTACCGCATCCAGCGCGCCGACCTGTTCCCGGCCGTCACCGCCAATGGCAGCGGCAGCCGCCAGCGGGTGCCGGCGAACATGTCGCAGACCGGCGAAGCGAACATCACCAGCCAGTACTCGGCCACCCTGGGTGTCAGCGCCTACGAGCTGGACCTGTTCGGCCGCGTGCGCAGCCTGACGGAGCAGGCCCTGGAGACCTACCTCTCCAGCGAGCAGGCGCGTCGCTCCACGCAGATCAGCCTGGTAGCCAGCGTGGCCAACGCCTACTACACCTGGCAGGCCGACCAGGCGCTGCTCAAGCTGACCGAAGAAACGCTCAAGACGTACGAAGAGAGCTACAACCTGACCCGCCGCAGCAATGAGGTGGGCGTGGCCTCGGCCCTGGACCTGAGCCAGGCGCGCACCGCCGTCGAAGGCGCGCGGGTCAAGCTGTCGCAGTACCAGCGCCTGGTCGCCCAGGACTTGAACAGCCTGACCGTGCTGGTAGGTACCGGCGTGCCGGCCAACCTGCCCAAGCCGCTGGAGCTCAACGCCGACCAGCTGGCTGAAGTGCCGGCCGGCCTGCCGTCCGACATCCTCCAGCGCCGCCCGGACATCCAGGAGGCCGAGCACCTGCTCAAGGCCGCCAACGCCAACATCGGCGCCGCCCGCGCGGCGTTCTTCCCGAGCATCAGCCTGACCGCCAACGCCGGTACCCTGAGCCCGGACATGGGCGGGCTGTTCAAGGGGGGCTCGGGCACCTGGCTGTTCCAGCCGCAGATCAACCTGCCGATCTTCAACGCCGGCAGCCTGAAGGCGAGCCTGGATTACTCGAAGATCCAGAAGGACATCAACGTCGCCAAGTACGAAAAGACCATCCAGACCGCCTTCCAGGAAGTCGCCGATGGCCTGGCCGCACGCAAGACGTTCGAAGAGCAGCTGCAGGCGCAACGCGACCTGGTGGCGGCGAACCAGGATTACTACCGCCTGGCCGAGCGCCGCTACCGCATCGGTATCGACAGCAACCTGACCTTCCTCGACGCCCAGCGCAACCTGTTCAGTGCCCAGCAGGCGCTGATCAGCGACCGCCTGTCGCAGCTGGTCAGCGAGGTCAACCTGTACAAGGCCCTCGGTGGCGGCTGGTACGAACAGACCCAGCAACAGGCCTCGATCCAAACGCCGAAAGGCTGATTGGTTCAGTAACAGCATCAAGCCCACCCTCGCGGTGGGCTTTTTGTTGGATGCCGTACACCGTCCCTGTAGGAGCGGCCTTGTGCCGCGAAAGGGGCGCGAAGCGGCCCCAGATATCAGCATTCCTGCAGCATTGCCGGGGCTGCTGCGCAGCCCTTTCGCGGCACAAGGCCGCTCCTACATCCTCAACACGATCGGACATATCGTTCGATAATCGCCCCATTCCGCTTACGACGAATTGCCTCGCCCCCGCCCTGCCCCGCACCATCGCCCACGCAACGTTGCACAAGCTCTCACAAAAGAAGCCAGGCCCTGCGGCCGCACCCGCAGCGCACAGGCTCGCCCAATAAAAACAAGAGACCCAAGCGATGAGCACTTTGCACCCCGCACGCCAGCTATTGCCCGGCCTGTTGGCCCTGTCCTGCGCCGTCCCCACCCTGGCCGCCGAAGGCGGCTTCGTGGAAGACGCCAAGGCCAGCCTCAACCTGCGCAACTTCTACATCAACCGCAACTTCGTCGACCCCGCCAACCCCCAGGGCAAGGCTGAGGAGTGGACCCAGAGCTTCATCCTCGACGCCCGCTCCGGCTTCACCCAGGGCACCGTCGGCTTCGGCGTGGACGTACTCGGGCTGTATTCGCTCAAGCTCGATGGCGGCAAGGGCACGGCCGGCACCCATCTGCTGCCCGTGCATGACGACGGTCGACCGGCGGATGATTTCGGCCGGCTGGGCGTGGCGCTCAAGACACGCCTGTCACAAACCGAACTGAAGGTCGGCGAGTGGATGCCGGTGCTGCCGATCCTGCGCTCCGACGATGGCCGCTCGTTGCCACAGACCTTCCGCGGCGGCCAGCTCACCTCGAAGGAGCTCGACGGCCTGACCCTCTACGCCGGCCAGTTCCGCGGCAACAGCCCGCGCAACGACGCGAGCATGGAAGACCTGTTCATGCAGGGCCGCGCCGGCATCACCTCCGACCGCTTCAACTTTGCCGGTGGCGAGTACACCTTCAACGACAAGCGCACGATGCTCGGCCTGTGGAACGCCCAGCTCAAGGATATCTACCGCCAGCAGTACCTCAACCTGGTGCACAGCCAGCCCCTGGGCGACTGGACCCTGGGCGCCAACCTCGGCTACTTCCTCGGCAAGGAAGACGGCAGCGCCCGCGCAGGTGACCTGGACAACCGCACAGCCTCGGCCATGCTCTCGGCGCGCTACAAGGGGCACACCTTCTATGTCGGCCTGCAGAAGGTCAGCGGCGATGATGCCTGGATGCGGGTCAACGGCACCAGCGGCGGCACCCTCGCCAACGACAGCTACAACGCCAGTTTCGACAATGCCCAGGAACGCTCCTGGCAACTGCGCCATGACTTCAACTTCGTCACCGTCGGGATTCCCGGGCTGACCTTGATGAATCGCTATATCAAGGGCGACAACGTGCACACCAGCGCGGTGGACGACGGCAAGGAGTGGGCGCGGGAAACGGAGCTGGCCTATGTGGTGCAGTCCGGGACGTTCAAGGACCTGTCGGTGAAGTGGCGCAACTCGACCATGCGCCGGGATTTCAGCAGCAATGCGTTCGATGAGAACCGGGTGATCGTGAGCTACCCGTTGAATCTGTTGTGAAACGGTTCGCCGGCAAGCCGGCTCCTACGCCGCCCCCAGGTAGGAGCCGGCTTGCCGGCGAATGCTCTATGCACATAACAAAATCTACTAAAAACAAAACAAATCCATTATTGACGCTATATGTGACAACCACTAAAAACGAGGACTGATCACCCGCTACCTGAGCCCGAGCATGGACCTCCGCCAACTGCGCTACTTCATCGCCCTCACCGAATACCGCAGTTTCGTCCGCGCCGCCGAGGCCATGGGCATCACTCAACCGGCCTTCAGCCGCGCCATCCAGAACCTCGAGCAAGCCCTCGGCTGCAGCCTGGTCGATCGCGGCAACAAGGCCCTGCCGCCCACCCCCGAAGGCCAGGTGGTGCTGCAACACGCCCGGCGCCTGGTGCAGGGCGCGGCCCAGTTGAACAACGAAGTCCTGCAAATGACCAAGCTCGATGCCGGCGAGCTGCATTTTGGCAGCGGCCCCGCGCTGGCCGTGCACTTGGTGCCACAAGCATTGCAGCACTTCATCGAACACCACCCAGGCATCCGCACCGCGCTGCAGGTCGACAACGCCGAACGCCTGGGCCAGGCCCTGCGCCGCGAGCAGATCGAATTCTTCGTCGATGACATTCGCCCGTTCGAAACCGACCCCAACTTCCACACCGAACCGCTGAAACCACGCCCCGGCCTGTTCTTCTGTCGGCCCGGCCACCCGTTGCTGGCCAAGGACAGCCTGTCGACCAACGACCTGTTCGCCTACCCGCTGGCCAGCGCCCTGCTCGCCCCCGGCGTGCGCAAGCGCCTGGCCAACCTCAGCGGGCGCAGCGACTTCACCCCGCACCTGCAGACCGAACACCTGGCGGTGCTACGCAGCGTGGTGCTGGCCAGCGATGCGATCGGCACCGCCAGCGAGGAGGCCGTCAGCGACGACCTGGCCGCCGGCCGACTGGTCCGCCTGCACTGGCGCAACCTGCCCCCAGGGCTGGAAGTGCTGAGCGTGCGCTGCGGGGTGATCAGCCGCAGTGGCTATCGCCTGTCACCCGCCGCCCGGGCGATGATCGATACGCTGGTCAGCCTGGATGCTGTGCCATCGCTCGCAGGCGCGGCGCATCGACAATCTCCACCTCGCCGTAGCCCAGGCGCACCACGCCAGCCTGCTCGAGGTTCCTGAGGATCTGGTTGATGGTCTGGCGCGACAGCGAAAGCATCAGTGCCAACTGCTCCTGGGAGAGTTGCAGGCGCCACTGCGGCACATCCCGCTCGCCATAGCCCTCGGCGATCTGCAGCAGCCGGTGAGCCAGGCGCGGTGCTGCCGCCAGCAAGCTCTGCTGCTCCAGGGCAACGAACACCCAGCGCAACTTGTGGCTCATCAGCAGGGCCAGCTCGCGCCAGTGCCGGGGCTCGCGGTCGAGCCATTGCAACAGGGGTGCCTGGGGTATCCACAGCAGCCGTGTCGCGCCTTCGGCGAAGGCGTCGTGGGTGCGCGGCTGGCCATCGAACAGGCTGATCTCGCCAAACCAGTTGGGCGTCTCGACCAAGGTCAGCAACGCCTCCTTGCCCTCGCTGCTGACCGCCCCCACGCGCATCGCCCCGTCAAGCACCGCATACAGGCCGCAGGGCGCGTCGCCACGCTGGAACAGGCACTGCCCGGGCGCCAGCTCGCGAAACCGGGCCAAGGCCAGCAGGCTATCCTGAACAGGTGCGGGCAACTGCCGGAACCACTGGCCGTGCAACAACTGGTTACGTAAATCGTGCATGGCACCTCGCAAGCGGACTCTGTCGGCCAGGCGACAGACGACGATGGATGAACGGGGCAAGCTGGCGTTACCCCGAACGGAGGAACAACAATGAAAAACCTCGTCGAACACCTGAGTCAATACGCGGCCTATCACCGCGATCCACGCAATATCGCCACGCATTTTGTCGGCATCCCGCTGATCGTGCTGGCCGTGAGCATCCTGCTGTCGCGGCCCGGCTGGGACGTGGGCGGCCTCTGGTTGTCGCCGGCACTGCTGCTGGCAACCTGGTCGGTGTGGTTCTACCTGCGCCTGGACACGCGCTTCGGCCTGGTGATGGGCCTGTTGCTGGGCCTGTGCCTGTGGGCCGGGCAGACACTGGCGGTGCAGGCCACCGGGCTGTGGCTGAGCGCCGGCCTGGGCGCGTTCGTGGTGGGCTGGCTCATCCAGTTCGTCGGGCACTGGTATGAAGGGCGCAAGCCTGCGTTCGTCGACGACCTCAGCGGGTTGATCATCGGACCGCTGTTCGTGGTGGCGGAGCTGGCCTTCATGGTCGGTTTGTGCGGCGACTTGAAACGCGCCGTGGAAGCCAATGCCGGACCGGTGGCGGTGCGCCAGAAGAAAGCAACGATCTGACACCTGTGGGGCCGCTGCGCGGCCCTCCCTTTCGTCGACCATTGAAACCTGCCAACCACCGCCCCATCTAAGCACCATAGCCATTCACGCAGGTGCCCCATGAGCGACCAGCAGGATTTCCCGGAACGCCCCGACGAACACAGCGAAGTCGAACACCTCGATCCAGCGGCCAGCACCGGCCACCACCTCGCCCTGCCCGGCCAGCAGTTGCCGGACAAGGTCTACGTGATCCCGATCCACAACCGCCCGTTCTTCCCCGCGCAAGTGCTGCCGGTGATCGTCAACGAAGAGCCCTGGGCCGAAACCCTCGACCTGGTGGCCAACACCCCGCACCGCTCGTTGGCGCTGTTCTTCATGGACACCCCGCCCGAAGACCACCGCCACTTCGACACCAAGGCGCTCCCTGAGTACGGCACCCTGGTGAAGGTGCACCACGCCAGCCGCGAAGGCGGCAAGCTGCAGTTCGTCGCCCAGGGCCTGACCCGCGTGCGCATCCGCACCTGGCTCAAGCACCATCGCCCGCCGTACCTGGTCGAGGTCGAATACCCGCGCCAGCCGGCCGAGCCCACCGACGAGGTGAAGGCCTACGGCATGGCGCTGATCAACGCGATCAAGGAACTGCTGCCGCTCAACCCGCTGTACAGCGAGGAGCTGAAGAACTACCTCAACCGCTTCAGCCCCAACGACCCCTCGCCGCTGACCGACTTCGCCGCCGCGCTGACCTCCGCCACCGGCAACCAGTTGCAGGAAGTGCTCGACTGCGTCCCCATGCTCAAGCGCATGGAAAAGGTCCTGCCGATGCTGCGCAAGGAGGTCGAGGTCGCCCGGCTGCAGAACGAGATTTCCGCTGAAGTGAACCGACAGATCGGCGAGCACCAGCGCGAGTTCTTCCTGAAAGAACAACTCAAGGTCATCCAGCAGGAGCTGGGCCTGACCAAGGATGACCGCAGCGCCGACCTCGAGCAGTTCCAGCAACGCCTCGAGGGCAAGACCTTGCCCGAGCAGGCGCAAAAGCGCATCGACGAAGAGATGGGCAAACTGGCCATCCTCGAGACCGGCTCGCCGGAATATGCCGTTACCCGCAACTACCTGGAATGGGCCACCGCTCTGCCCTGGGGCATCCAGGGCAAGGACAAGCTCGACCTCAAGCACGCCCGCAAGGTGCTCGACCAGCACCACGCCGGCCTCGACGACATCAAGGAGCGCATCCTCGAGTTCCTCGCCGTCGGTGCCTGGAAAGGCGAGATCAGCGGTTCCATCGTGCTGCTGGTCGGCCCGCCCGGGGTGGGCAAGACCAGCATCGGTAAATCCATCGCCGAATCCCTGGGTCGGCCGTTCTATCGCTTCAGTGTCGGTGGCATGCGCGACGAGGCGGAGATCAAGGGCCACCGCCGCACCTACATCGGCGCTCAACCGGGCAAGCTGGTACAGGCGCTGAAAGAGGTCGAGGTGATGAACCCGGTGATCATGCTCGACGAAATCGACAAGATGGGCCAGAGCTACCAGGGCGATCCGGCCTCGGCGCTGCTGGAGACCCTGGACCCGGAGCAGAACGTCGACTTCCTCGACCACTACCTGGACCTGCGCCTGGACCTGTCCAAGGTGCTGTTCGTCTGTACTGCCAACACCCTCGACTCGATCCCTGGCCCCCTGCTCGATCGCATGGAAGTGATCCGCCTGTCCGGCTACATCACCGAAGAGAAACTGGCCATCGCCAAGCGCCACCTGTGGCCCAAGCAACTGGAGAAGGCCGGCGTCTCGAAAAACAGCCTGAGCATCAGTGACAGCGCCCTGCGCACGGTGATCGAGGGTTATGCCCGAGAGGCCGGCGTGCGCCAGTTGGAGAAACAGCTGGGCAAGCTGGTGCGCAAGTCGGTGGTCAAGCTGCTGGAAGACCCGGGCGCCAAGCTCAAGATCGGCACCAAGGAGCTGGAGCCTGCCCTGGGCATGCCGGTGTTCCGCAGCGAACAGGTGTTGGCCGGCAAAGGCGTGATCACAGGGCTGGCCTGGACCAGCATGGGCGGCGCCACCCTGCCGATCGAAGCCACGCGTATCCACACCCTGAACCGTGGTCTCAAGCTCACCGGCCAGCTGGGGGATGTGATGAAGGAGTCGGCGGAGATCGCCTACAGCTATGTCAGTTCGAACCTGAAGCAGTTTGGCGGCACGCCGGGCTATTTCAATGAAGCCTTCATCCACCTGCACGTGCCCGAGGGCGCAACCCCGAAAGACGGCCCCAGCGCCGGGGTCACCATGGCCAGCGCCCTGCTGTCGCTGGCCCGTGACCAGGTTCCGAAAAAAGGCGTGGCCATGACCGGCGAGCTGACCCTGACCGGCCAGGTGCTGCCGATTGGCGGGGTGCGCGAGAAGGTGATCGCCGCGCGGCGGCAGAAGATCTTCGAACTGATCCTGCCGGAGGCCAACCGCGGCGACTTCGAGGAGTTGCCGGACTACCTGAAGGAAGGGCTGACCGTGCACTTTGCCAAACGCTTCACCGACGTGGCGAAAGTGCTGTTCAGCTGAACGAGGAGAAGGGCTAACACCTAATGCCAGTCAGTTAAGCCAATTGGGGTCGCTCCGCGACCCTTCGCGGGTAAACCCGCTCCTACAGGATCACGCAAACGCTGAATCGAGCGCTGTACTTGTAGGAGCGGGTTTACCCGCGAAGGGCTGCAAAGCAGCCCCAATAAGTGCGATGAAGCGCTAACTGACGGGCATTAGGCTAACGCCCCTCTCTTCTTCTCAAGTGAAAGCATCACGCAGTCGCTTCGACTGCTTTGCGACCTGCTGCCACTGCCCCAGAAAACGCTCGAAATAAATCATGAAAAGTGCCAGTTCGCGCTGACTGCTCACACGCTTCAAATTACGATTGGCGCTCTCGGCATACTCATCGATTACTTGCCAGGCCGAGTGCAAGCGCTCGGTACTTCCAAGTACCCCTTCGACTTGAAAAGCATCCGCACCCAATACATCCCTGAGTGCCTCCAGGCCCGGACGAGTAATAATCTGGACTTTATTGGGCGGAATGACTATTTTGTAAGTTTTTTTATAGTCATGAAACTTGGCCTTGGCAAGCGCCGTTCGTGCCCGTTTCAACTCTGCTTGCAGCTCACGCCGATACGTCTCACGAAATGATCCGATAGCGTTCAGATAACCAGCAACCAATTCACCGAACACCGTAACTTCAAGACGCAGGGTTAACAGTTGCCCAATCATTTTCGCGACACACGCAAGATCCCCCTCACTTAACATTCGCTCTTCGCCGTTTAAAAACGGCTCCCATCCCGCCCCCCGAATTTCAAGCATTTCCAGGGATGAAGCAAGCTTCTCTACCTGGTCACCTAACTGCGCGACTGATTGAGTATGAACAACCAACGCTTTACCCAACACCTCTCCGCCCTTTCGCAGCACCCGCCATTTCATGGCATGCTTCGATAGCTTGGAAAACAACGGTGCCATGTGCCGAGGCTCCAGCACCCATTCGGAAACAGCCGTATAACCTGCCCATACTTTAAAAAGAACGGGAATACGTGGTAATCCATTGAGCGTCCTGGCATAAACATCCAACTCGGTGACCGCGATCTTGAGAAGGTTGTCTTCATTGGCCTCTTCTTTAGCGAGGGCTTGTACCCTCTGTTCCATCGCCCGGACGATCTGCCACTCAGGCGTTAGCATTATGCTTGTCATAGACGTTCACTCCACTAGCCTGACCTGCGCCATCACCGACGAAGGTCAGGCTACTCAAGAATCAAAATGCATCGCTGATCTGCTTGATCACGCTCTGCTGATAAGCCAGGAGTGCATTGAACAGGGTTTCGATATCTCGCAAACCCTCTACGCTGTGAGGCTTCGCCATGCTCAGTCGGTTGCTAAAGCCCTCCATGATCACGATCAGCACATTCACCGCCGCCATCCAGCCACTACGCATTTCCAGCAGCGAAGGGATGATCTCCAAGGCCTTGAGCTGCAGTTGGCATTGCCTCAGGGCTTGGCCAGCGTCAGCAATCTCCTGCTTCAAAGTCCGCACCGTGCCAGCCTGTTGTCGGCGTTCGTCCTGCAGCCGGCCGTAATTCAGATTGCCGATCAGTTGCCCGATCGCTTTCTCCAGATCTTTCAGCGCCTTTGCCGCGGCCTCGGCCAGCACTGCCACCTGCCCTCCCGGCAGTGCCAGTGCTGCCAGCTGTTCAGGGGTGGGCAGCATGCCGTCGAACTTGACCTCGACATCAATGGCTTCCAGCGCTGCCAAAGCCTCTTGCATCGCCTTCAGCTTCGCTGACTCGACCTCAAGTTCGGCGTTGCGGGCTGCGAGGGTGGTCTGCACACTCGTCTGTTCCTGAAGCAGACGTGCCTGGTCGCGAGAAGCATCGAGCGCAGGCAGTGCCGATACATGCTTGAGCGAACTCTTGAGCTCGGCAGTCTGGATCGTCAGGTTTGACCGAACGGTATTGATCGTTGACTGGACCAGCGATAGGACAGAGGGCGTCACACCACGCACTTCAGCTCGCTGAATGATTCGCCCCATGTTTGTAGTTCGCAGATAAGCTTCTGACGTTTGGGCCGCAGCCATCATTTCTTTCGGCACATCATTCAATTGATGGGCATGCCGCTCAAGCGAACGGAAAAGCGTCGGCAGGGGCTTGAGGTGACCGCGCTGCCACTCCAGCAGGAACGCAGCGGCAGCGGTCAGAACCGGATCCAGCTCGGGTTGTTGGGCAGGGGAAGTCAGGTAGGTAATATTCGTATTCATGGTCATGGCCTTGGAGTATTGATCAACGTGCCGACAGGGCATCATCAAAAACACGGTTCAGTTGCAGCGAGGTAGTTTCAATACTTTCCCACTGCCCGAGAAAACGCATGAAGTGGGTAATGAAAATCCAGAGTTCCTGGCCATCAGTAATCTCTGCCAGCACCTTGATCGAAGTGTCGATATAAACCCCTACACTCGCCCAAGCCGATTGCAGATGAGCGGCCGATGTCCCCACGTCACGCAGGCGTGCATCAAGATCATCCACAAACTGAACCAGTTCCTTGATTCGCCCTTCCAGATTCTCGCGCGCCTTCAATTGGGCAACGGCTTGCTTTCGCAGCCTCTCCAAGCGCTGGCGCTCTTTACGGACCTTCTCGGCTTTAATGCCGTAGATCGTGCCACCCACAGCGGCCCCGATGAGTCCACCCGCCAACCCCGACAAGCCGGCGGTCAAATACTTGTCGTACTCTTTCTTTAACGCAGCGATTTCAGTGTCATACTCTTTGATTTCTCCGCGAAGCCGCTCGACCAGCCCATCTTGCTGTTTACGTTTCAGGGCCCTGTCCTTGTTCCCCACCGTTGGCAACAAACGCGTGGTGATGGTGTTTCGGAACACTTCACTACTTTTCTTAACGTCAGCCACACGCGAGGCATACTGCGCGACGTCTTCCTTGATGATCGCCATGTAAGTGCTCAGCCGTCTTACAACGCGCTTATCCTTGTCCCCAAGGATGATCGGGTCATCAAATTCAAGATTTTCCCAGGCCTCTTCTTCCTCAAGGAAACTCAGGTTCTCACACGCCTTGACAATGCGATTACCCGTGGTGTTGATCAAATTCGCGGTAGAGGCCAACTGGCTGGAAAGCGCCTTGCTGGTGTCGGACAACCTCGTCCAGGTGGCGGCGTGCCCGCGCAGGTCGGTGAATAAAGTCCCCATGGACGATGGGGTCAGTTCAGGCTCATCGATCTTCCGATAGCCCAGCCACTGCTCGACACGTGCCGCAGTTGCGGGCAAGGCAAAGGCAAAATTGGCGTATTCGTTGATCGTGATGATGTGCTCGCGGGTGAGGGTCAGGCCGCCTGCAGCCTCGCCATCACGCTCGGCCATGGCGTTCACCAGTGTGCCTGGATGGGTCGTGGCCTCATCCGCGATTTTTTCATAGTGCGCTTTGTTGAAGCTCATGTGCTTCTCCTTGTATCCAAACCGGAATGGCTTGGTGATACAAAGCTAAAACCCATCAACAAAGGCTTGCAGCTGGCAGTAATTCCTCCTACATCTGCACATCCGATCTCTCACTGGAGAAACCATGAGATCCCACCTCGCATTATTTCCACTGGCCATGAGCCTGCTTACCGCCTGCACGCAACAGGCCCAGCACCCCGTTTCACTCGACGGCGAAAGTGAATGCCCCAAGCGCCTGGTCGTCGGCCAGAGCATGACCCTCACCCTGCCCAGCAACCCCACCACCGGCTACCGCTGGCTGGTGCAGAACCCCGCCTCGGAAGTCCTGCGCAGCCTCGGCCCCGAGGTGTACAGCTCCCCGGAGCAAGCCGGCATCGTCGGCAGCGGCGGGCTGTCCACCTGGCGCTTTCAGGCCAAGGCCGCAGGCGAGGGCCACCTGATCCTGGTCTACCAACAGCCCTGGGCTCCGGAAGTGCGTCCGGTGCAGACCTTCGATTGCGCCATCCGGGTGAACTGAGCGGACGGCGCCGGTCAGCGAGTCATGCAAGCGCGCCGCGGTTTGGCTAGAATGCCGCCCCTGTAGATTGCCAGCCGCCTGGACCCACCGTGAGCAAACAACCCGACCGCCTATTCGCCCAGCCCCTGGAGCAGGTGCCCGACTTCGTCTTCAACGAGGACGTGGTGCAGGTGTTCCCGGACATGATCAAGCGCTCGGTGCCCGGTTACCCGACCATCGTCGAGAACCTGGGGGTGCTGGCCGCGCGCTTCGCCCAGCCACACTCCGCGCTGTACGACCTGGGCGCCTCGCTGGGCGCGGTCAGCCAGTCGCTGCGCCGCCATGTGCGCAGCGACGGCTGCCGGGTAATCGCGGTGGACAATTCCGCGGCCATGGTCGAGCGCTGCCGCCAGTACCTCACCGCCCAGGACTCGATGTTCCAGGAACTGCTGCCGGTACAGGTGCTGGAGGCCGACATTCTCACGCTGCCCCTCCAGCCCGCCTCGGTGGTGGCGATGAACTTCACCCTGCAGTTCATCGCCCCCGAACAACGCCTGGCGCTGCTCGGCCGCATCCGCCAGGCCCTGCTGCCGGGCGGTGCGCTGATCCTCTCGGAGAAATTGCGTTTCGCCGACGACCAGGAACAGCAACTGCTCAACGAACTGCACCTGGACTTCAAGCGTGCCAATGGCTACAGCGAACTGGAAATCGCCCAGAAGCGCAGCGCCATCGAGAACGTGATGAAACCCGACACCCTGGAAACCCACAAGGAACGCCTGCGCGCCGCCGGCTTCAGCAAGGTCGTGCCGTGGTTCCAATGCCTCAACTTCGCCTCGCTGATAGCCCTGCCATGATCGATCTGTCGCCCCTCGTCCGCCGCCTGGCGGGCACGCCCCTCGCCACCTGGTCCCAAGGCCTGCAGGCACAACTGGAAGCCAAGCTGGAGAAAGGCCACGGCGACCTCGATCGTTGGCGCGGTGCCCTCGAGGCCCTGCCCCAGCTGACCCCGAGCCAGGTCGACCTGGTCGACGGCCTGCGTCTGGACTGCGACTGCGACGACGCCACCCGCGCGCAAATGCGCCAGGCCCTGATGGGGCTGTCACCCTGGCGCAAGGGGCCGTTCGACCTGTTCGGCGTGCACGTGGACACCGAATGGCGCTCGGACTGGAAATGGTCACGGGTCGGCCCGCACCTCGACCTCAAGGGCAAACGCGTGCTCGACGTGGGTTGCGGCAACGGCTACTACCAGTGGCGCATGCTCGGCGCCGGGGCCGACATGGTCATCGGCGTCGATCCCAACTGGCTGTTCTTCTGCCAGTTCCAGGCGGTGCAGCAGTACCTGCCGGAACTGCCGGCCTGGCACCTGCCGTTCGCCCTGGAAGAGCTGCCGGCCAACCTCGAAGGCTTCGACACGGTGTTTTCGATGGGCGTGTTCTACCACCGTCGCTCGCCCATCGAACACTTGCTGGCGCTCAAGGACTGCCTGGTCAAGGGCGGCGAACTGGTGCTGGAGACCCTGGTGATCGAGGGCGACGAGAACCAGGTGCTGGTGCCTGAAGACCGTTATGCGCAGATGCGCAACGTGTGGTTCCTGCCCTCGGTGCCGGCGCTGGAGCGCTGGCTGCGCCGGGCCGGATTCAGCGATGTGCGCTGCGTCGATGTCAGCGTCACCTCGGTCGAAGAGCAGCGCAGCACCGAGTGGATGCGCTACCAGTCGCTGGGCGACTTCCTCGACCCGAACGACCACGGCAAGACCGTCGAAGGCCTGCCGGCACCGCGCCGCGCCACGTTGCTGGCGCGCAAATAAAAAAGGCGCCCATCTGGGCGCCCGAATCCACCTGCGGCGAGGAGCTGACGCGGCGCAGGTGTGTGGTACTCAATCCTTGGCCAGCTCGCGGGCCTTCTCCTCGGCCTTGCGCTCGCGTTCCACCACCGCCTCTTGCTTGTCGCCATACAGGCGTTGCTGGTCCTGGCGGAAGGCTTCCCAGAACTGCTTGGAGCGCTCCGCGCCACCCTCGGCGTAGACGCTGGCGCTGCCCAGGGCGAGGGTCGCCAGCAGCAGGTATTTAGTCAGGTTCATCGTGCTTGCCTCGTGATAACCGTATCGACAGGGCCATCCTAGCGAGGCGCAGCTAACGCCAAGGTGAGGCGGACATTACAGTGTTGAAAGGCCGGCTGATGGAAAATACCTGACATGGCCTCTGTAGGAGCGGCTTCAGCCGCGATCACCCGCGACGCGGGTGCCAGACCCGCAGCGCCCGCATCGCGGCTGAAGCCGCTCCTATGTATGGACTCGCCCACACT
>NZ_JARPQB010000064.1 GCF_029478665.1 Pseudomonas entomophila | reverse complement strand
GCGCCGCGCGGGCGGCGCTCGATTTCCGCGCCACCCCGACTATCGAGCCGAACCTATTGCGAATAGGTGCGCAGGAAGTTGCCAATACGCCCGATCGCCTGCTCCAGGTCGTCCACCCGCGGCAGCGTCACCACGCGGAAGTGGTCCGGCCACGGCCAGTTGAACGCGGTGCCCTGGACGATCAGCAGTTTCTCCGACAGCAGCAGGTCGAGGACGAACTTCTCGTCGTTGTGGATCGGGCAGACCTTCGGGTCGATCTTCGGGAACGCGTACAGCGCGCCCATGGGCTTGACGCAGCTCACGCCCGGGATCGAATTGAGCAGCTCGTAGGTGCGGTTGCGCTGCTCGAGCAGGCGCCCCGGCGGCAGCACCAGGTCGTTGATGCTCTGGTAGCCCCCCAGCGCGGTCTGGATTGCGTGCTGGGCCGGCACGTTGGCGCACAGGCGCATGTTGGCCAGCATGTCGATGCCTTCGATGTAGCTCAGGGCGTGGTGCTTGGGCCCGGAGATGATCAGCCAGCCGGAGCGGAAGCCGGCCACGCGGTACGACTTGGACAGGCCGTTGAAGGTCAGGCACAGCAGGTCCGGGGCCAGCGACGCGGTGCTGATGTGCACGGCCTCGTCGTAGAGGATCTTGTCGTAGATCTCGTCGGAGAACACCACCAGGTTGTGCTGGCGCGCCAGCTCCAGCATGCCCAGCAGCAGCTCCTTCGAATACACGGCGCCGGTCGGGTTGTTCGGGTTGATGATCACCAGGGCCTTGGTGTTCGGGGTGATCTTGGCCTTGATGTCGTCCAGGTCAGGGAACCAGTCGGCCTGCTCGTCGCACAGGTAGTGCACCGGCTTGCCGCCGGCCAGGCTCACCGCGGCGGTCCACAGCGGGTAGTCGGGGGCCGGGATCAGCACTTCGTCGCCGTTGTTGAGCAGGGCCTGCATGGACATGACGATCAGCTCGGACACGCCGTTACCCAGGTAGATATCCTCGATGCCGACGCCTTCGATCTGCTTCTGCTGGCAGTACTGCATCACCGCCTTGCGCGCGCTGAACAGGCCTTTCGAGTCGCTGTAGCCCTGGGCGGTGGGCAGGTTGCGGATCACGTCCTGCAGGATCTCGTCCGGCGCCTCGAAGCCAAACGGCGCCGGGTTGCCGATGTTCAGCTTGAGGATGCGGTGGCCTTCCTCTTCCAGGCGCTTGGCGTGCTTGAGCACTGGGCCGCGAATGTCGTAGCAGACATTGGCGAGCTTGTTCGATTTGCTGAACTGCATGATGTGATCCTGATTGGACAAGGCGCGGCGCGCCGCCGGCAATGGTTTGAAAAGGGCGAGGCGCATGCCAGACTGGCTGGCTGGGAAAGCCAACTAATATACGTTCCACCCGCGCCATAAATAAAGACGGTGCGAGGTGAAATTCAGCCTGCCGAGGTCCATTCATGCAAAAGATCGACAAGACACTGGAAGAGTGGCGCGCCATGCTCGACCCCGCCCAGTACCAGGTGTGCCGCCTGAAGGGCACCGAGCGGCCATTCAGCGGCAAGTACAACAGTGAACGCCGCGATGGCGTCTACCATTGCATCTGCTGCGACCTGGCGCTGTTCGATTCGAAGGCCAAGTTCGACTCTGGTTGCGGCTGGCCGAGCTTCTATGAACCCATCGAGGAGGCCGCGATGATCGAGATCCGCGACACCTCCCACGGCATGATCCGCACCGAAGTCACCTGCGCGCAATGCGACGCCCACCTGGGCCACGTGTTCCCCGACGGTCCGCCACCGACCGGCCTGCGCTACTGCATCAACTCGGTGTGCCTGGACCTCAAACCCCGCGATTGAAGGAGCAAACGCATGGCCGATGCACTGCTGGACATTCCCTGCGTCACCCTGTCCGGTGAGCAGAAAGTACTGGGTGATTACGCGGGCAAGGCGCTGCTGGTGGTCAATACCGCCAGCCAGTGCGGCTTCACCCCGCAGTACAAGGGCCTCGAGCGCCTGTGGCAGGACTACCACAAGCGCGGCCTGGTGGTGCTGGGCTTCCCCTGCAACCAGTTCGGCAAGCAGGAACCGGGCGATGCGAAGGAGATCGCGCAGTTCTGCGAGCTCAATTTCGGCGTGAGCTTCCCGCTGTTTCGCAAGATCGAGGTCAACGGCCCCGGCGCCCACCCGCTGTTCGTCGAACTCAAGCGGCGCGCGCCGGGCGTGCTGGGTACGCAGAAGATCAAGTGGAACTTCACCAAGTTCCTGGTCGACCCTGATAGCGGCAAGGTTACCCGTTTCGGTTCGACCACCAAGCCCGAGGCGCTGAAATCGTCCATCGAGGCGCTGCTCAACCGCTGACTGGCGCCCAGTGGTCGATCAAGGCCAGCAGCTCCTCGCGCCGGAACGGCTTGGCCAAGTAGTCGTTCATGCCCGCGGCGCGGCAACGCTCGCGTTCCTCGGGCATGGCATTGGCGGTCAGCGCGACGATCGGCAGTTCCGGCCAGCGCCCGCTCTGGCGGATGCGCCGGCTGGCCTCATAGCCATCCATCACCGGCATGTTGCAGTCCATCAGCACCAGGTCGAAGCTTTCCTGCTCCAGCAATTCCAGGGCCTCGGCCCCATGGGCGGCGACCTGCACCTGGCAGCCGAGCTTGGCGAGCATGCCTTTGGCCACCAACTGGTTCACCGGGTTATCCTCCACGAGCAGGATGCGCGCCCGGCGCTCCCTGGTCGCCGGCACCTCGTGTGGCAGCGGCGCGTTGGGTTCGCCTTGCAGGGTACGGCGTAGCGTCTGGTACAGGGCATTGCGCGCCAGCGGCCGGGCCAGCTGGTGCAGCGGCGCCAGTTGGGTGGCCTGTTCGCTGGGCAGAAAATTGCCGTAGGCGGTTACCAGCAGAATCGGCGCCTGGATCGCCGGGCGCAGGTCCAGCATATGATCGAGGTCGTCGGTGATCAGCAGGTCCACGGTCTTGCCCGCCAGCTGCGCGGCATTGTCGAAGCGCGCATAGTCCAGGCCCCAGCGCGGCAGCAGCTCCTGCAGCAGCTCGGCCAGGCCGCTGCCAGGTTTGCCCAGGGCGACGATACGCCCGGCCAACGGCACTGGTGGGATGGCCTCGGTGTGGGCAGGCAGGGGCAGTTCGGCGCTGAAGCGGCTGCCAAAGCCGGTCTCGGACTGGATGTGCAGGTGCCCCTGCATGGCTTTGCACAGGTTGCGGGTCAGGGCCAGCCCCAGGCCGGTGCCGCCGTACTGGCGGGTGATGCCGGCGCCGGCCTGGGTGAAGGGTTGGAAGATCCGCGCCTGGGCTTCTTCGGGGATGCCGATGCCGGTGTCACTGACGTCCAGGCGCACGCCGCCGACGATGCCGGTCAGGCGCACATCGACGCGGCCGAAGCGGGTGAACTTGAGGGCATTGGACAGCAGGTTGCTGACGATCTGCCGCACCCGGGTGGGATCGCCCAGCACCGTGCTGGGGAAGTCCGGAGCGATCAGGCAGGTCAGCTCGACGCTGGGCGCGGCATTCTGCGACAGCAGGTTGGCGGTGTCCTCGACCATCGCCCCCAGGTCGAACGGAATGCGCTCGAGCTCCAGCTGGCCAGCGTCGAACTTCGACAGGTCGAGGATATCGTTGAGCAGTTCCACCAGCACCTTGCCCGAGTCGTGGGCGATCGACAGCTGCTGGCGCTGCTCGGCGGCCAGGCCGCTGTCCAGGGACAATGCGATCATGCCCAGCATGCCGTTGAGCGGGGTGCGGATCTCGTGGCTCATGTTGGCCAGGAAGGCGGAGCGCGCCTGGGCCATGTCCAGGGCGCGGCGGCGGGCTTCCTCCAGCTCCTGGTTGGACTGGCTCAGGCGGCTGTTGCTGGCCTTGAGCTCGTCGGTGCGGGCCGAGACGATGTCTTCAAGCTCGTTGAGGTACTGGGTGAGGCGGTTCTCCGCGGTGCGCCGCTGTTGGATCTCGGTAGCCATGCTGACGAACTGCTGGTTGGCGACCCGCACCAGCACCCCGATTTCGTCATTCTCGTGGCCGTTGGGGCAGTCGACGCGGGTTTGCCTGGGCGTGCGCGAATCATTGCCGCTCAAGGCACCGATCACCGTGACCAGGGGTTTGGTCAGCATCAGGTAGAACAGTGCGAGAAGGATACCGGTAAGCACCAGGCTGCGGGCAAAGCCGTTGACCAGGGTGACCCCGGCACGGTCGAGGAAGCGCCCGCCGAAGGCGAAGGTGTCGACATCGAGGTAGAGCGTGCCGAGGTTCTCGTTGGGCATATGGGCGAGGAACAGGCGGTCCTGGAACTGGCGCTGGTCGCCGAACAGGAAGTCCGACAGCGGCCGGTAGCGGCTCTCCAGGCGCGGGCGCTGCGCGTCGGCCAGCACGGTCTCGTTGTTGTCGATCAGCCGCGCGCGGATCAGCGCAGGCGACTTGATCAGGCCGCCGGTGAGCTCCTGGGCCAGTTCGCTGTCGATGTTGTAGGCGATGCGCGAGGCCGTGTCGTGGCTGATCTTCAGCAGCGCCTGAATTTCACGGTTGATGGACGCGTCTTCGCTGGCATAATCGATGCCGATCTGGATGAGACTGAGCAATGTTCCCAGGATGAAGCCGACCAGGACTGTCAACCGGGCTTGCTTGTATGACAGGCGATTGGTGAACTTGATATCCATGGGTCCCAAGCCGGTTACTTGCTCCGTGCGCTGCGCAAGCATAGCCGATCAGCCCTGGCTGCTGGCGGGTCTGTCTGTTCATTTCAGTTGATTGCCGCTATGGGCCATTCGCCGGCAAGCCGGCTCCTGCAAAAAATGCGTAGGAGCCGGCTTGCCGGCGAACCGAGCGCACAGCGGTCCTTCAGAGAAACTGAAATCCTTGCTAGGAGCTTCCATGGACGCCCGACTCACTGCATTCCTCGACCGCGCCGAATCCGTTCTCGCGCGCCTCGAACCGCTGTTGCCCGCCCCGCGCCCGGATATCGACTGGTCCCGCACCCTGGCCGCCCGCTGGCAGCGTGACGGCCGCAGCGGCTACCTGCTGCCGCTGGAGGTCAGCCTCGACATCCGCCTGTCCGACCTGATCGGCGTCGACAAGCAGCGCGATCAGTTGGGCCGCAACACCCACCAGTTCATCAACGGCATGCCCGCCAACCATGCCCTGCTGTGGGGCTCACGCGGTACCGGTAAATCGTCGCTGGTGCGCGCGTTGCTTGCCGAGCATGCCGGTGAGGGCCTGCGCCTGATCGAGATCGAGCGCGATCACCTGGCCGACCTGCCACGGGTGGTCGAGCAACTGCAGAAGCTCGAACAGCGCTTCATCCTGTTCTGCGACGACCTCTCGTTCGAAGCCGGGGAAGGTGACTATCGCGTGCTCAAGAGCGTGCTTGATGGCTCGCTGGAGCAGGCGCCCGACAACGTGCTGCTGTACGCCACCTCCAACCGCCGCCACCTGGTGCCGGAGAAGCAGAGCGACAACGAGAACTGGAAGATGGTCGACGGCGAGCTGCACCCCAACGAGGCGGTGGAGGACAAGATTGCCCTGTCCGACCGCTTTGGCCTGTGGCTGTCGTTCTACCCTTTCTCCCAGGAGCACTTCCTCGATGTGGTCGAGCACTGGATCGGCCAGCTGGCGCGCCAGGCCGGGTTGCGCTGGCAGCGTACCGAAGAGCTCGACATCCTCGCCGTGCGCTGGGCCACCGGCCGCGGCAACCGTAATGGCCGTTGTGCCTATCAGTTCGCCCGCTACTGGGTCGGGCTGCAATTGCTGGAGCAGAAATAAATGATCGACCTCAACGCCAGTGGCCAAGGCCTCGATGGCTACGACCTGCTGGCCGCGCAAGTGCAGGCGTTGTTCGCTGACGAGCGTGACTTCATCGCCAACGCCGCGCAGTTCTCGGCCTTCCTGTACAACCAGGTGGACGACCTGAACTGGGCGGGCTTCTACATCAATCGCAACGAAGAATTGGTGCTCGGCCCGTTCCAGGGCCAGGTGGCATGCGTGCGCATCCCTTTCAGCCGGGGTGTGTGCGGCGCAGCGGCGGCTACGCGCACGAGCCAGCGAGTCGAGGATGTGCACGCGTTTCCCGGGCATATCGCCTGTGACAGCGCGTCCAACAGCGAGCTGGTGATTCCGTTGGTAAAGGAGGGCAGGCTGATCGGCGTGCTCGATCTGGACAGTCCGAAGCTGGCGCGCTTCAGCGAAGCTGACCAGGCCGGGCTGGAGCGGTTGGCGGCGATCTTCCTGGAGTTGACCGATTGCTGAAATGAAGAAGGGGCCTGTGAAGGCCCCTTTCTTTTTTGGTTCTGAACCTATCGCGGATGAATCCGCTCCTACCAGGTCCGTGTAGGAGCGGATTCATCCGCGATAGGGCCGCACCGGTCAATCGTAGATGACCTTCTTCTTCCAGGTCTCGTCCTCGTCGGTCTTGAGCCCCTGGGTCAACGCGTTCTGTTCATCCGCCGCCGGCTCCATCTTGTCCAGCACCTGGGCGTTGGCCCGGGCCAGCAGTTTCTCCAGGTAGGTCAGCTGCTCATCATACTGTTTCGGTTCAGGCTGCTTGCGCAGGTACTGCACGCCACGCTCGAACGCCAGGCGCGCCTGGCCCGGCTGGTTCTGTTGCAGCGCCTGCTGGCCGAGGTTGTTGAAGAACTCGATATGCAGCAGCACCAGGATATGGCGAATCTCCTTCACCCAATACTTGCCTTCGTTGCTGGCCAGGAAACCTTCCTGGGTGGCCCGCACGATCTGGTTGTGCATCAACTCCAGCAGGAAGCGCACGTCCTTGGCCTTGACCTCGGTCTGGATAGGGGAGGGCGGGTTGCGCACCGGGATCTTGTCGCCCAGGGCGATCAGCCCTTCGATTTCGGCGATGCGTGCCTTCAGCTCGCTGCTGTGCTTGTCCAGGGCCAGCTGGCGCTGGTTGAGGTTCAGCTCCAGGCGGGTAAGCAGCAGCTTGAGCGCCGGCGTCATGAACTGGCCGGGGAAGGTTTCGGTGATCTCGCCACAGCGACGCAGGCGGTCGGCCAGCTCGACCTTCAGGCGTGCCCGCTCGAGCTTGCCGTTCTCGACCACATTGTTGAGGTAGCCGATCACGATCAGCAGCGCGATACCCGCAACGATAAGCAGGGTGATCAGAAGTGGTGTCACCGTTAACGCCTCATGAAGAAGTTTTGCATCATTGAGTGTAGTAAGTTCGCCGCAGAGCGAACAGTGCAGCCTGGCGGACAGGGCCGAGGTGTCTCCCTCGCGGGTTCGCCCGTGAAAGCGCCCGTGCAGTCTATATGTCGGCCGAGGCCTCGATTTCTCAAGGTGGTAGCACTTTGACATGAGCTTGCCGGGCAGCTGTCAGAAAAGCAACGTCAATCCCCGGACGCATCCTGCATCACCTCCTATGAAGACGGGAAGTCATTGATTTAAATAAATTTCTACAAAGGGGTTGACGGCTTCCCAAGGCATCCATAGAATGCGCGCCACTTGCAGCGTAAAGCACACAGCGAAACGCGGCAGGGAGTGAATGTTGTGGCGTGTCCCCTTCGTCTAGTGGCCTAGGACACCGCCCTTTCACGGCGGTAACAGGGGTTCGAGTCCCCTAGGGGACGCCAATGCGGGAATAGCTCAGTTGGTAGAGCACGACCTTGCCAAGGTCGGGGTCGCGAGTTCGAGTCTCGTTTCCCGCTCCAGTTTCTCCGGCACTGCTTCGGCAGGGCAGGAAAAGAAAATCCAGGCTGAATCGCGAGGTTCATGATCTGGTGCGCTGAAAAGCGTTGGGTTTGTCCCCTTCGTCTAGTGGCCTAGGACACCGCCCTTTCACGGCGGTAACAGGGGTTCGAGTCCCCTAGGGGACGCCATTTGCGGGAATAGCTCAGTTGGTAGAGCACGACCTTGCCAAGGTCGGGGTCGCGAGTTCGAGTCTCGTTTCCCGCTCCAGTTTAAACGGCGTCGTTCTTGACGGTGCAGGTGGTGAAGGTCTCAATGGCGCTTCACGCCGAATGCGGTAAAGCTTCACCCTGCGGGAATAGCTCAGTTGGTAGAGCACGACCTTGCCAAGGTCGGGGTCGCGAGTTCGAGTCTCGTTTCCCGCTCCAAATCGAAAACGTCGCTCATTTGAGCGGCGTTTTTTTTTGCTCGCGATTTGGGTTATAAGACCTGTGTCGAGGGGGTGGTTGACTATTCATGTGGAAGGATTTTCATGAAAGATAATCAGGTCTTTAGGTATCTCGTAAGCCTGCTTAAGGGGGGCTATGCAGTCGCGGCGGCAATTTTCCATAAGCTCTGCAAATTTCTGGCAAGTGGCGTAGGCGCATTCCTTGTTGCCCTGAGTGGGGTTGCTGGAGCTGCATTGGTTTCGATCTATAGCAGCACCATCGTCAAGCAGATTGATTATGTGTTGTTTTCAGGGGAAGAAACTTCTTTAGATGAGCTGACTGTAGCGTCAGCAGTGTCATTAGCAGCCGTCATACTGATCATGTTGCGTGAATTTGGCTTGGCAGAGTCTGCTCGGCGGCGCGAGCGGCAATTGGATCTGCAGCATGCTCAGATGGGAGAGCAATTGACGAGCATGCCACCAAAGTCGTTTTTGAGTTTATACGCTGAAGCAGTAAAAAATACAGGTTTGTTGCGAAGTATAAGTAAGGTTCAGCTTAAAGAAAGAAAAGCTGATGGAGAGGTTCTTATAAAGCGCATGCGGGTAATCATGAACACCATACTGAGCCTCGCTCGCTCATGGGATGGTGTGTCCCGAGAGAATCAGGCAATTGTATATCGATCTAATTTTATGGTCGCGCTCACCTCCTCTAGCCTGAAGAAGGGAGGGAGTGGAGAGGGTGGGATTCCAGATATTTTAAAAACTTCCAAGTTTTTTCTACATGATCAGAATTACTCATCCTTGATAGAGCGCTGTGATGGCGTGCTACTATTGGTCGATAACCAATTGTCCACTTCATCTCTGGTAGCGGATGATGGGCCGGATCAGGACATTCAGCCTATTTGCTTCCCTTATTCGCTGCGCAGGCCAGGAGTTCGGGCGAGCATGGCTAATCACCCTAACATTCCTGGTGCTCCGGAGGCTGCTGCCAGCGGATCTGCACAATATTTGGGGCAGACGGGAAGAATAATACAGGGTTGGCTTGAGTCGGTCGATGATACCAATCCCCATATAACGCGAGATTACAAGGATCGTGTTGGCAGCTATTATCTCAATCGTGATGAGGCGCAATCTCTGCTCGCTATTCCAATTAAGTATGATGACCGCCTGCTGGGGGTTTTAAATATTTACAGGAATGACTCTCGAATACTGTTCAATGAGAATCGCAGTGATCAATTTGTAACATTGTTGGAGCCGATTTGCTATCAATTGGCAAAAATGCTAACGTTGATTGTATCGGAGTCCTCTGGTAAGGAGGAAGCTAAATGAAGCTTCATGAAATATTTGCCTATACGGCTGATGAAGTGGCTGAGCAGCTTGATAATGAATTTGTCAAGATTTCGCAGGTTGATGAATTGGCTCGAAAAATGTCAGATTTGTCATGGAAGACCTTGCAAGGTGAAGATGCAGGCATAGAGATTGTCCACGTTCAAGTCGTGGGTCGAGCGTTGCATCGAGATTGACACCTTAAAAAAGCCGCTCGTGTGAGCGGCTTTTTTTTGCGCGGATTATTGCTCTGACGGTGTGCCGGGATTGCCAAGTGCTTGTTTTTCCATGTTCCAGTTGAACGGCTCACCATTCTGCTCGGCTTCATAACGGCGCTCTTCCAGGCGCTGGTACAGGTCGAGCTCTTCGTCGGGCATGAAGTGCAGGCAGTCGCCGCCGAAGAACCACAGCAGGTCGCGCGGCACCAGGTGGGCGATCTGCGGGTAGCGCTGGATAACCTGGCAGATCAGGTCCTGGCCCAGGTACTGGCTTTCCAGCGGGTCCTGCGGCAGCAGGGTCAGCAACTCGTCGAAGCGCTCGAGGAACAGGGCGTGGCTTTCCTCCGGCACCTGTTCGGCTTCACCCAGTGCGGCCAGGATGGTACGCAGGTGGTTGAGCAGTTGCAGGTGGTATTCCAGGTGGGGGTTGGCCATGGGGCGCTCCTCGGTGTGGTTGAAACGGGCGCGGAGTATACGCCGGTTCAAGCGAGGGTGGGGCCTTTGTAGGAGCCAGCCTTGCTGGCGAACCGGCCTCAAGTGATCCGCGTGGGCCGTTTCGCCAGCAAGGCTGGCTCCTACAGGTGGGCGCTCATCGGATCGCCCCGGGCGTTGGCCGCAATTGCTCCTTGTCGAAGGCGTCGACATCGATCACCGTCCGTCGGGCTTTTTCGGCCTCATGCAGGCGCTGTGCTTCGGAGGGCTGCAGGACCCCGGCTTCCAGGCCCGCATCGATCACCGATTGCCCTGGCGTAGGCCGCACCTTGCCTTCCTTGATGCCCTGGTGCAGCGCCTTGTGCAGTGGCGCGACCTCAGCCAGCAGGTCGCTGGCCTGTTGCAACGCCGCAACCGGGTCGGCATCCATTCCGGGCCTGTAGCAGCCGGCCAGCAGTTCTTCCAGGGCTGGGTCGCCCTTGTGCCTGCCGATCACCCCGGCCACCTCGGCATCCAGTTCATCGCTGGGCCCGGTGTGGCGACGACCGAAGGGGAACACCAGTACCCGCAGGGCGCAGCCGATGAAGCGGTTGGGGAAGTTGTCGAGCAACGCGTCCAGCGCCTTCTCTGCCTGGCCCAAGCTCTCTTCCAGCGCCCAGCGCAGCAGTGGCCGCATGTGCTCGGGCGAGCCCAGGTCGTGGTAACGCTTGAGGGCGGCGCTGGACAGGTACAGGTAGCTCAGTACATCGCCCAGGCGCGCACTGAGGCGTTCGCGGCGCTTGAGTGCGCCGCCAAGCAGCATCATCGACAGGTCGGCCAGCAACGCGAAGGCGGCCGCCTGGCGGTTGAGGGCGCGGAAGTAGCCCTGGCTCAGGGCGTCGCCCGGGACCTTCTCGAAATGGCCGAGACCAAGCCCAAGCACCAGGGTGCTGGCGGCGTTGTCTGCAGCGAACAGGATGTGTTGCATCAGCAGGTCATCGAACTCTTTCAAGGCCTGCTCGTGGTCCTCGCGCCCGACCAGGGACATTTCCCTGAGTACGAATGGATGGCAGCGGATTGCGCCCTGTCCGAATATCATCAGGTTGCGCGACAGGATGTTGGCCCCCTCGACGGTGATGAAGATCGGCGCCACCTGCCAGTTGCGGCCCAGGTAGTTGTTCGGGCCCATGATGATGCCCTTGCCGCCGTGCACGTCCATGGCGTGCTGGATGCATTCGCGGCCGCGCTCGGTGAGGTGGTACTTGAGGATTGCCGACAGCACCGAGGGCTTCTCGCCCAGGTCGACGGCCTTGGCGGTGAGCAGGCGGGCGCTGTCCATCAGCCAGGCGTTGCCGCCGATGCGCGCCAGGGATTCCTGGATACCCTCGAAGGCGGCCAGCGGCACGTTGAACTGTTCGCGGATGCTGGCGTACTGGCCGGTCACCAGGCTGGTGTACTTGGCCGCGCCGGTACCGACCGCAGGCAGGGAGATCGAGCGGCCCACCGACAGGCAGTTCATCAGCATCATCCAGCCCTTGCCGAGCATCGGTTGGCCGCCAATGAGGGCGTCCAGTGGCACGAACACATCCTTGCCGCTGTTGGGGCCGTTCATGAATGCGGCGCCCATGGGCAGGTGGCGCTTGCCGATCTCGACGCCTGGAGTGTCGGTGGGGATCAGTGCCAGGCTGATGCCCAGGTCGACTTCTTCGCCGAGCAAGTGGTCCGGGTCGTAGGCCTTGAAGGCCAGTCCCAGTAGCGTGGCCACGGGCCCCAGGGTGATGTAGCGCTTCTCCCAGTTCAGGCGCAGGCCAATGACTTCCTCACCCTGCCATTGGCCTTTGCAGATGATCCCGGTGTCGGGCATGGCGCCGGCGTCGGAGCCGGCCAGGGGGCCGGTGAGGGCGAAGCAGGGGATTTCTTCGCCACGGGCCAGGCGCGGCAGGTAGTGGTTGCGCTGGGCATCGGTGCCGTAGTGCAGCAGCAGTTCGGCCGGGCCAAGGGAGTTGGGCACCATCACCGTGGAGGCCAGGTCGCCGCTGCGGGTGGCCAGTTTCATGGCCACCTGTGAATGGGCGTAGGCGGAGAAACCCTTGCCACCGTACGCCTTGGGGATGATCAGGGCGAAGAAGCCGTGCTGCTTGATGTGCTCCCAGGCTTGCGGTGGCAGGTCGAGGTCCTGGCCGATCTGCCAGTCGCTGACCATGGCGCACAACGCTTCGGTGGGACCGTCGATGAACGCCTGTTCCTCTTCGGTGAGCTTGGGCGCGGGGTAGTCGAGCAGGGTGTTCCAGTCCGGGCGGCCGCTGAACAGGTGGCCGTCCCACCACACGGTGCCGGCGTCGATGGCTTCGCGCTCGGTCTGCGACATGGGCGGCAGGGTGCGCTGGAACCAGTTGAATACTGGCGCCGTGAACACCTTGCGCCGCCATTCGGGCAGGGCGACGAAGGCGACCTTGATGGCGATGATCACCCAGATGAGTGTCAGCAGCCAGCCGGGGGCATGGCTGAAGAGCCCCATCAGCGCCGTGTAGGCGGCCATTGCCGCGAGAATCTGCAACGGCGCCAGGCGCCGGTGCGTGAGATACGCGGCGCCGAGCACCAGAACCAGCAACCACAACAGCAACATAATCCTTTCTCCTTGGACACGGGGCGTATGGCCGACCCACAGAGCTTAGACGCGCCGGGGCGGATGGCCTGCCAGGCAGATGACACGGCGGGGCGCTTGTAGGAGCGGATTCATCCGCGATGCATGCGCCGCGGTGCATGGCACCGGCTGTGCCGGTGATCGCGGATGAATCCGCTCCTACAAGGGCCGTCTGCTGATCAGGCAGCTTTGTTCATCTCCAGTTCCATGTCGCTGTTTCGCGCAAGCCGTGTAGGAGCCGGCTTGCCGGCGAACAGCCCTCAGCACAAAGCCCCGCTTTCACTGGCACCGCCGAACGCTTGGAGTAGACTGTCCCCCCTCCCGCATTCATAAGGACGTTGCCATGCTGAAGATCTGGGGCCGCAAGAACTCGAGCAATGTGCGCAAGGCGCTGTGGATCGCCCATGAACTGGGCCTGGACTTCGAGTCCATCGATGCCGGCGGCGCCTTCGGCGTGGTCAACGAACCCCACTACCGCGCCCGCAACCCCAACGGCCTGGTGCCCATGCTCGAAGACGGCGACCTGGTCTTGTGGGAGTCCAACACCATCGTGCGCTACCTCTGCGCCGAATACGGCCAGGCGCAAGGCTGGTACCTCGACGACCCACGCCAGCGCGCCCTGGCCGACAAGTGGATGGACTGGACCACCTCATCCTTCGCCGGCCCGTTCCGCCCGCTGTTCTGGGGCCTGCTGCGCACCCCAGAGGAGCAGCGCGACTGGGTGGCGATCAACGCCGCGCACAAGCAATGCGCCGAGCTGTTGTCGATTGCCGACGAAACCTTGGCCAGGCAACCCTACCTCTCCGGCGAACAAATCGGCATGGGCGACATTCCGCTGGGCAGTTTCGCCTACGCCTGGTTCGAAATGCCCATCGAACGCCCGGCCATGTACCACCTCCAAGCGTGGTACGAGCGCCTGAAACAACGCCCCGCTTACCAGGCCGCAGTGATGACCGCCCTGACGTGAGGCCACTTCGATAGTCATTATCAATAGATGTGACTGTACTTGTGCGGCCAGCCCTTGCACCATGGCCGCACTCACTGCGCCAGTGACTTGACCTGGCGTGCCCTGAACCCTTTTCTCGGTACCTGACCCGCCATGAGTTCCGCCCTGTCCATCCGACAGCTGACCAAGACCTACGGCAACGGTTTCCAGGCCCTCAAGGGCATCGATCTGGACGTTTCCGAAGGCGACTTCTTCGCCTTGCTCGGCCCCAACGGCGCCGGCAAGTCCACCACCATCGGCATCCTCTCGACCCTGGTGAACAAGACCAGCGGCACGGTCAACGTGTTCGGCCACGACCTGGACCGCGAACCGTCCGCGCTCAAGCGTTGCCTGGGCGTGGTGCCCCAGGAATTCAACTTCAACCAGTTCGAGAAGACCTTCGACATCGTCGTCACCCAGGCCGGCTACTACGGCATCCCGCCCAAGCTGGCCAAGGAGCGCGCCGAGCAGTACCTGACGCAACTGGGGCTGTGGGACAAGCGTGACGTGCAGTCGCGCTCGCTGTCCGGCGGCATGAAGCGCCGGCTGATGATCGCCCGGGCGCTGATCCACGAGCCGCGCCTGCTGATCCTCGACGAGCCGACCGCGGGGGTGGATATCGAGCTGCGCCGTTCGATGTGGAGCTTCCTCACCGAGCTCAACCAGAAGGGCATCACCATCATCCTCACCACCCACTATCTGGAAGAGGCCGAGCAGCTGTGCCGCAACATCGGCATCATCGACCACGGCACCATCGTCGAGAACACCAGCATGCGCCAGCTGCTGGGCAAGCTGCATGTCGAAACCTTCGTGCTCGACCTCAAGCACGACCTGCCGGCCGCGCCTGAACTGCACGGCTACCCGTGCCGGCTGATCACTCCGCACACGCTTGAGGTGCAGGTGGAGAAGGATATCGGCATCACCGCGCTGTTCGGCCAACTGGCCCTGAAGAACATCGAGGTGCTGAGCCTGCGCAACAAGACCAATCGACTCGAGGAGTTGTTCGTGTCCCTGGTGGAAAAGAACCTGTCGAAGGTGGCCGTATGAGTGTGGAACTGCGCACCAACTGGGTCGCCCTGAACACCATCGTCTATCGCGAAGTGCGGCGCTTCTTGCGTATCTGGCCGCAGACCCTGCTGCCCCCGGCGATCACCATGGTCCTGTACTTCGTGATCTTCGGTAACCTGATCGGGCGGCAGATCGGCGACATGGGTGGCTTCACCTACATGGAGTACATCGTGCCGGGCCTGATCATGATGTCGGTGATCACCAACTCCTACGGCAACGTGGTGTCGAGCTTCTTTGGCAGCAAGTTCCAGCGCTCCATCGAGGAACTGATGGTGTCGCCGGTGTCGCCGCACACCATCCTGGTCGGCTATGTGCTGGGTGGTGTGCTGCGGGGGCTGGCGGTGGGGGTGATCGTGACCATCCTGTCGCTGTTCTTCACCCACCTGCAGGTGCATCACCTGGGCGTGACCATCGTCGTGGTACTGCTGACCGCGACCATCTTCTCGCTGCTGGGCTTCGTCAACGCGGTGTTCGCGCGCAACTTCGACGATATCTCGATCATTCCGACCTTCGTGCTGACGCCGCTGACCTACCTCGGTGGGGTGTTCTATTCGATCAACCTGCTGCCGCCGTTCTGGCAGACCGTGTCGCTGGCCAACCCGGTGCTGCACATGGTCAACTCGTTCCGCTACGGCATTCTAGGGGTGTCGGATATCAGCATTGGTACGGCGATCAGCTTCATGCTGGTGGCCACCGCGCTGCTGTATGTGCTGTGTGTCCGCCTGCTGGTCAGCGGCCGCGGCATGCGTGCGTGAGCCTTGTGCAGGTGAGCAACGGCACTGGCGTCGGCGCCACTGCCGGCCCACCCACCAACGCCAGTAGCCCATGGTGGTGAAGTAGGCGAGCACGCCGAGCACCACCCCGCACACCACCGAGCCCAGCAGGAACGGTTGCCAGATCGTCGCCAGCTGGTCGGTGACCCAGTCGACAGTGATCTCCTCGGGCAAGGTGCGCGGCGGCACCTGCATCAACCAGGCGCCGGTCATGTAGGTGACGAAGAACACCGGGGGCATGGTCAGCGGGTTGGTCAGCCATACCAGGCTGACCGCGATGGGCAGGTTGCCGCGTACCGGAATTGCCAGGGCGGCGGCCAGCAGCATCTGCATGGGAATGGGAATCAGCGCTGCGAACAGGCCTACACCCATGGCCCGCGCGACCGAATGACGGTTCAGGTGCCAGAGGTTGGGGTCGTGCAGCAGTTTGCCGAAGAAGCGTAACGACTTGTGTTCCCGGATGCTGGTCGGGTCCGGCATGTAGCGTTTGAACAGACGGCGCGGCATGTGGGCTCCCGGCAGGGTTGAAGGGCGTCAGTATGCCTTTATTCAAGCGCAGCCTCGTTCAGAGTTTGTGACAATTGTTGAGCAAGCATTTCCTCCCGATCAGCTAAGCCTCAGAGGCCATTTCGCTTCTGGAGCTCTATCTCATGCGCACAGGGATGCTTGCGCTGGTGCTCGGGCTTTTGTGTCTGCGCTTCCTGCCTGCTCTGCCATCGGTCGGATGGCTGTTGGTCCTGTTGATGTTTGCCTTGGTCTGCCTGCCTGCGCGCTTGTGGTTGCTGGGGTGTTTCGTGCTGGGTGTCTGTCATGCGGGCTGCTCGGCGCAGCGGGCCTTGGATGATCGCTTGTCCGCCGAACTGGATGGCCGGACGTTATGGCTGGAGGGAAAGGTGGTGGGTTTGCCCGCCCGTGGCCAACGCAGCGTGCGTTTCGAGCTGGAGCAGCCCAGGTCCCGCCGGGCGCAGTTGCCGCAACGTGTGCAGTTGAGCTGGTTCGAAGGGCCGCAGCTGCGGGCGGGCGAGCGTTGGCGGCTGGCAGTCAATCTGCGCCAGCCCAGTGGGTTGCTCAACCCTCACGGCCCGGATCGCGAGGCCATGCTTCTGGCGCGGCGGGTCGGCGCAACAGGCACCGTCAAGGCGGGCGAGCGGCTTGGCGAGGCGGCGGTGGACTGGCGCGATGGCCTGCGTCAACGTTTGCTGGTAGTGGAGGCTCATGGGCGCGAGGCGGCCCTTGCGGCCCTGGTGCTGGGCGATGGCACGGGGCTGGCGCGGCAGGACTGGCAGGTCTTGCAGGCTACCGGCACGGTGCACCTGCTGGTCATCTCTGGGCAGCACATCGGGTTGCTGGCGGGGCTGGTATATGGCCTGGTGGCAGGGTTGGCGCGACTGGGCGGGTGGCCGCAGCGGTGGCCATGGCTGCCGTGGGCGTGTGGCCTGGCCATGACGGCGGCGCTGGCCTATGGCTGGCTGGCGGGGTTGGGCGTGCCGGTGCAGCGGGCCTGTCTGATGCTGGCGGTGGTGTTGCTCTGGCGCCTGCGCTTCCGCCATTTGGGCGCCGCCATGCCGCTGTTGCTGGCGCTGCTTGGTGTGCTGCTGGTCGAACCGCTGGCTAGCTTGCTGCCGGGGTTCTGGCTGTCGTTCGCCGCCGTTGCCGTGCTGGTGTTGTGTTTTTCCGCCCGGCTGGGCGCGTGGCGCCCCTGGCAGGCCTGGACCCGCGCCCAGTGGGTGATTGCCGTGGGCCTGTTGCCGGTATTGCTGGCACTGGGGCTGCCGGTCAGCCTGACGGCGCCGCTGGCCAATCTGCTGGCGGTGCCGTGGATCAGCCTGGGGGTGTTGCCGCTGGCATTGCTGGGGACAGTGCTGTTGCCGGTTCCGGGCGTGGGGGAGGGGGTGTTGTGGTTGGCGGGCCTGTCGCTGGACGGTCTGTTTGCATCGTTGGCGCTTGTTGCCGAACAGCAGCCAGCCTGGATGCCTGAGCCATTGCCTGTGTGGGCCTGGCTGCTGGTGTGCCTGGGGGCGGTTCTCGTACTTTTGCCTCGCGGCGTGCCACTGCGCATGCCGGGCGCGGTCATGTTGCTGGCGATATGGGCGCCGCGAGAGCAGGTGCCCCACGGGCAGGTGGACGTCTGGCAACTGGACGTCGGCCAGGGCCTTGCGGTGTTGCTGCGCACCCGCCATCACAGTTTGCTGTATGACGCGGGGCCCGCGCAGGGCGACAGCGATCTGGGCGAAAGCGTGGTGCTGCCTACCTTGCGCAAACTTGGGGTGAAAAACCTCGATGTGATGCTGATCAGCCATGGTCATGCCGACCATGCCGGTGGCGCGGCGGCCGTTCGTCGCGGGTTGCCGGTGAGCCGGGTGCTGGCGGGAGAGGTTGCCGGGCTGGATGGGGCGCAGCTTTGTGACAGTGGCGAGCGCTGGCAGTGGGATGGCGTGGCGTTTTCGCTTTGGCACTGGCCGCAAGGCCGGTCCAGCAACGAGCGCTCCTGTGTGCTGCAGGTGGAGGCCAATGGCGAACGGTTGCTGCTGGCCGGCGATATGGAAGGTGGTGCGGAACGGGCCTGGCTGGCGGCCCATGACGAGCATCGGGTCGACTGGCTGCAGGCGCCGCACCATGGCAGCCGCACGTCGTCCACCGAGCCGTTCGTCAAGGCCGCCGCGCCACGTGGGGTGCTGATTTCCCGTGGGCGGCACAATGGGTTTGGGCATCCCCATGCGCAGGTGATCGAGCGGTATCGGCGGCATGGGGTGGTGGTGCATGACACGGCGGTCGAGGGGGCGTTGCGGTTAAGGCTGGGCCGTCATGGAGGGGTTGAGGGCATGCGTGGGCAACGCAGATTCTGGCGGTGATCGTGTCGGCCTCTTCGCCGGCAAGGCCGGCTCCTACAGGCACTGCGCGCTTCTGTAGGAGCCGGCCTTGCCGGCGAATGGGGCCGCGAACGTTTCCCTGACCTCCGGCAGATGAGCCCTCGGCTTGCCTATGGTAGAGTGGCGGCCTTTTTCCGAGGGGATGCTTACTGTGTGGGAATTGGTCAAGTCCGGTGGTTGGATGATGCTGCCGATCATCCTGAGTTCCATCGCCGCCATGGCGATCGTCGTCGAGCGCCTGTGGACCTTGCGCGCCAGCCGTGTCACCCCGCCGCACCTGCTGGGCCAGGTGTGGATGTGGATCAAGGACAAGCAACTCACCAGTGACAAGCTCAAGGCCCTGCGCGCCGACTCGCCGCTGGGCGAAATCCTGGCTGCCGGCCTGGCCAACTCGCGCCACGGCCGCGAGATCATGAAAGAGTGCATCGAGGAGGCCGCTTCGCGAGTCATCCACGAGCTGGAGCGCTACATCAGCACCCTTGGCACCATCGCCGCCATGGCCCCGCTGCTGGGCCTGCTGGGCACCGTGCTGGGCATGATCGACATCTTCAGCGCCTTCATGGGCTCGCAGATGACCGCCAACGCCGCAGTGCTGGCCGGTGGTATCTCCAAGGCCCTGGTCACCACTGCGGCCGGCCTGATGGTCGGTATCCCGGCGGTGTTCTTCCACCGCTTCCTGCTGCGCCGCATCGATGAGTTGGTGGTGGGCATGGAGCAGGAGGCGATCAAGCTGGTCGAGGTGCTGCAGGGCGATCGCGAAGTGGAAGTGGCCGGAGGCAAGGCGTGAAGTTCCGGCGCAATCGCCAGCGCGAGAACGTCGACATCAACCTGGCGTCGTTGATCGACGTGGTGTTCGTGCTGCTGCTGTTCTTCGTGGTCACCACCACCTTCACCCGCGAGACGCAATTGCGTGTCGAGCTGCCCGAGGCGGCCAGCGCCGAGCAGGCGCCGGCGGACCAAGGCAAGCTGGTGGAAATCTCCATCAGCGCCGACGGTGTGTACTCGGTGAACAACCACCTGCTACCGAAGAGCGACCTGGAGACCCTGACCGAAGCCATCGAGAAGGAGTCCGGCGGTGACATCACGCTACCGCTGGCCATCAGCGCCGACGGCAAGACTCCGCACCAGGCTGTGATCACCGCAATGGACGCGGCCGGCAAGCTCGGCTTCAGCAAGTTGCGCATGACCACCGTCGAGGCCGCGCAGGGCAAGCCCTGATGGCCTTCGCCGATCGCCTGCTGGCCGCCTGGTACACCGGGCACCCCGCGCTGGCCCTGTTGCGCCCGCTGGAAGCGCTGTACCGCCGCGTGGTGACGCGCAAGCGCGCGCGCTTCCTCAGTGGCGAAAGCGCCAGCTACCGTGCGCCGGTACCCGTGATCGTCGTCGGCAACATCACCGTCGGCGGCACCGGCAAGACCCCGATGATCCTCTGGCTTATCGAGCACTGCCGTCGGCGGGGGCTCAAGGTCGGCGTGGTCAGCCGAGGCTACGGCGCCAAGCCGCCGCAACACCCCTGGCGTGTCCAGGCCGACCAACCTGCCGAACAGGCCGGTGACGAGCCTTTGCTGATCGTCCAGCGCACCGGCGTGCCGCTGGTCATCGACCCCGACCGCTCCCGCGCCGTGCAGGCCTTGCTGGCCAGCGATGCCCCTGACCTGATCCTGTGCGATGACGGCATGCAGCACTATCGCCTGGCCCGTGACCTGGAGCTGGTGCTGATCGATGCCGCCCGTGGCCTGGGCAACCGTCGCTGCCTGCCGGCTGGCCCGCTGCGTGAGCCCGCCGAGCGGCTGGATGAGGCCGACGCGGTGCTGTTCAATGGCGCCGAGGCTGATCGTGACGATGGTTTCTCGTTCCGCTTGCAGCCATCCGCGCTGATCAACCTGCGCAGCGGCGAGCGCCGCGAACTTGACCTGTTTCCCGCTGGCCAGGCGCTGCACGCCGTGGCCGGCATCGGTAACCCGCAACGTTTCTTCAACACCCTGCTGGGGCTAAACTGGCAGCCGGTGCCGCATCCGTTCGCCGACCATGCGCCCTACAGCCGCGAGGTGCTGTCGTTCAGCCCGCCGCTGCCGCTGGTGATGACCGAGAAGGACGCGGTGAAATGCCGGCCCTTCGCCGCCGACGACTGGTGGTACCTGGCGGTCGACGCCGTGCCTTCGCAAGCGTTCGGCAGCTGGTTTGATAGCCAGCTCGATCGCCTGTTGCCCGACCGCCCCCGGCCCTGAGCCTTTTTCAATTTCCGTCTCAAGGAAGCTCCCATGGACACCAAACTGCTCGATATCCTGGCCTGCCCGATCACCAAGGGCCCGCTCAAGCTCAGCGCCGACAAGACCGAGCTGATCAGCAAGGGCGCGGGCCTGGCCTACCCGATTCGCGACGGCATCCCGGTGATGCTGGAAAGCGAGGCGCGTACCCTGACCGACGAAGAGCGCCTGGACAAATGAGCCTGGACTTCACCGTGGTGATTCCTGCCCGGCTGCGCTCCACGCGCCTGCCGGGCAAGCCGTTGCTGCCGATCGCCGGCAAGCCGATGGTCCAGCATGTGTGGGAACAGGCGGGTAAAAGTGGCGCCAGCCGCGTGGTCATCGCCACGGACGACGCCAGCATCGTCGAGGCCTGCCAGGCGTTCGGCGCCGAAGTGCTGCTGACCCGCGCCGATCATGAGTCGGGCACCGATCGCCTGGCCGAGGTCGCCGCCCGGCTGGGCCTGGCGCCCGATGCAATCGTGGTCAACGTGCAGGGCGACGAGCCGCTGATTCCGCCAGTGATCATCGATCAGGTGGCCGCCAACCTGGCGGGGCATCCGGAAGCCGGCATCGCCACCCTGGCCGAGGCAATCCATGAGCCGGAAACCATTTTCAATCCCAACGCCGTGAAAGTGACCAGCGACAAGCATGGCCTGGCGCTGACCTTCAGCCGCGCGCCGCTGCCCTGGGCGCGCGATGCCTTCGCCAAGGACCGCAGCCAGTTGCCTGCCGACGTGCCGTACCGTCGTCATATTGGTATGTATGCCTACCGCGTCGGCTTCCTTCAGGATTTCGTCGCCTGGGGCCCGTGCTGGTTGGAGCAGGCCGAGTCGCTGGAGCAATTGCGTGCCCTGTGGCACGGCGTGCGCATCCATGTCGCCGACGCCATCGAGGCGCCGGCCGTGGGCGTTGATACCCCCGAAGACCTGGAGCGCGTGCGGCGCTTGCTGGAGGCCTGATGCGCGTCCTGTTCGTCTGCCTCGGCAATATCTGCCGTTCGCCCACCGCCGAGGGCGTGCTGCGCCATCAACTGGATGCCGCCGGGCTGGCGGATGTTGTCCAGGTGGCTTCCGCCGGTACTGGCGACTGGCACGTGGGCAAGGCCCCTGACAGTCGCACCTGCAAGGCCGCCCTGGTGCGTGGCTACGACCTGTCGGGCCAGCGCGCCCAGCAGGTCAAGGCCGAGCACTTTGCTGAATACGACCTGGTCCTGGCCATGGACAAGAGCAACCTGCGCAACCTGCAGGCGTTGCGTCCGCACAACGCCAAGGGCGAGCTAGACCTGTTCCTGCGCCGCTATGGCGCGGCCCTGGACGAAGTGCCGGACCCTTACTACGGCGGTGTGGAAGGTTTCGAGCAGGTCCTGGACCTGATCGAGGCGGCTTGTCGCGAGTTGGTCGTGGAAATCAAGGGGCGGCTATGACGGCGCATTGGCAGGAGCAGGTTTCGCTCAAGCGCTACAACACTTTCGGTATCGATGTACGTGCGCGTTACTTCACTCAGGCGCACGACGATGGTGAAGTTCGTCAAGCGCTGGCCCAGGCAGCTGAGCGACAGGTGCCTGTGCTGGTGATCGGCGGCGGCAGCAACCTGCTGCTGACCCGTGACATCGATGCCCTCGTGCTGCATATGGCCAGCCGTGGCCGACGCCTGCTCGACGATGATGGCGAGCGGGTGGTGGTGGAGGCCGAGGCCGGCGAGCCCTGGCATCCGTTCGTGCAGTGGAGCCTGACCCAGGGCTTGTCTGGCCTGGAGAACCTCAGCCTGATTCCCGGCACCGTCGGCGCCGCGCCGATGCAGAATGTCGGGGCCTATGGCGTGGAGATCAAGGACGTGTTCGCCGGGCTGACCGCTCTGGATCGCGAGACAGGCGAATTGCGCGATTTCTCTTTGCAGGAATGCGCATTCGGCTATCGCGACAGCGTGTTCAAGCGCAACCCGGGGCGTTGGCTGATCCTGCGTGTGCGCTTTGCCTTGAACCGTACATTGCAGGCCCATCTGGACTATGGTCCGGTGCGTCAGCGCCTGACGGAGCAGGGTGTTGCACAGCCGACCGCCCAGGCGATCAGTGACGCGATCTGCAGCATTCGTCGGGAGAAGCTGCCGGATCCGGCCGAGCTGGGCAACGCCGGTAGCTTCTTCAAGAACCCCGTGGTGCCAGCGGCATTGGTCGAGCGTATCCGCGCCGGGCATCCTGGCGTGGTGGCTTATCCGCAGTCCGATGGCCAGGTGAAACTGGCGGCGGGCTGGTTGATCGAGCAGGCGGGGTGGAAGGGTTATCGCGAGGGTGATGCCGGCGTGCACCGCTTGCAGTCGCTGGTGCTGGTGAATTACGGTCAGGCGAGCGGGGCGCAGCTGCATGCGCTGGCGCAGAAGATCCAGGCGGATATCCTCGAGCGGTTCGGGGTGGCGCTGGAGATGGAACCGAACCTGTACTGACCCTATCGCTGGCACTGCCTCGCCGGCAAGGGGGCTAGTGGCCTGCTCCGGTCTTGTAGGAGCCAGCCTTGCTGGCGAACCAGGCTAAAGATCCACGCAATGTCAGCGGCAAAGAAAAAGCCCCGCCAGTTCGCACTGGCGGGGGTTTTCGCACTGGCGGGGCTTTTTCATTCAGCCGTTGCTATCAACCGTGATGAGGCTTGTGCTCGTCAGCGGTCTCCACGACTTCTGCCGGTTCAGCCTGGGCGGTAGCCAGAGCTGCTGCTGCGGCCTCGGCTTCACGCTTGCGACGGCGTACTTCACGCGGGTCGTTCGGCGCACGGCCGTTCGGCAGCATGATGGTGGATGGCTCGACAGCAGCAGCGGTTTCTTCGGCTGGCGCTTGTTCGACGGCAACCGGCTCGGGTTCGACTGCTGCGGCTTCGACCACTTCAGCTTGCGCTTCGACAGGCTTGGCTTCGACTTGAGGAGCAGGTTGCTCGGCAACCGGAGCTTCGACAACTTCGACGACCGGTGCTTTTTCGATCTCGCCAGCTTCCACTACCGGAGCTTGTTCGACCGGTGCCGATTCGACAGCGGCTTCAACGACAGCGGCAGGCTGCTCGACGGCTGCCTCGACCACTGGCTGTGGTGCCACTTCAACCACGGGCTCGATGCTCGGCTCGACGGCAACAGCTGGTTCGCTGACAGGTTGTTCCACCACGGGGGTGATGGAGACCTGCTCGGCGACGACCTCGGCGATTTCCACCTGGGTCTCGGCGACGGCCGCGTTGGCGCGCTCGGCCTGCTGGTTGGCTTCGACTTCGGCGTCAGCGCTGATGTTGCTGGTGGCAACGGCGGCAGTGACGGCGATGCCGGCGGCCAGTTCGGCACCCAGCTCGGTGGCCTGGTGCTGCTGTGGCTGCTGCTCTTCGCTGCTGTCTTCGTCGCCTTCGATCAGCTCGCCATTGGCATTGCGCTGACGCTCGCGACGGTTGCTGCGACGACGCTGGCCACGGGAACGGCGGCGTGGACGCTCGCCATCGGCGCCTTCCTGCTCGTCCTGCAGCAGTTCTTCGTTCGGCAGTTGCTCTTCGGTCAGCTCGGCGGCCTGTTCGGCTACCTGCTCGTCAGGGCGCAGCTGGCGCTCTTCGCGTGGCGGACGTGGCTGACGCTCTTCGCGAGGGGCGCGCTCTTCACGTGGGGCGCGCTCTTCGCGAGGTGCGCGTTCTTCACGTGGGGCACGCTCTTCGCGAGGTGCGCGTTCTTCACGTGGGGCGCGCTCTTCGCGAGGTGCGCGCTCTTCACGTGGGGCGCGTTCTTCGCGAGGTGCGCGTTCTTCACGTGGGGTGCGCTCTTCGCGAGGTGCACGCTCTTCACGCGGTGCGCGTTCTTCGCGTGGCTGACGCTCTTCACGGGCTGCAGGTGCGGCGTCCAGCGGCTCGCGCAGTTCGCGTACGCGCTCTTCGCGGTTGCCGCGGCGGTCTTCACGAGGCTGGCGTGGCTGGCGTTCTTCACGCGGGGCGCGCTCTTCACGTGGAGCGCGTTCCTCGCGAGGTTGACGCTCTTCACGTGGAGCACGCTCGCTACGCTCTTCTCGCGGCTTGCGCTCTTCGTCGCGACGGCCACCACGGTTGCGGCTCTGCTGGCGACCGTTGCGACGCTCCTCGTTGCGCGACGAGCGCTCGGCGGCCGGCTTCTCGGTGTTCACGGCCGGTGCGGCGGCAGGTTCTTCCTTGCCGGCGAACAGGCTGACCAGCGACTTGACCAGGCCCTTGAACAGGCTCGGCTCCGGGGCGCTCTGTACGGGCGCGGCCGGTGCGGCGGGCTCTTCAGCGGCGGCCGGTGCCGGGGCGTTGGCGCGTGCCGGTGCGGTCTTGACCGCGGCTTCCTGGCGAACCAGGGTGCGGGTGGCGGTCGGTTGCGGCGCTTCTTCCACTTCGCTCGAGGCAATCTCGTAGCTGGACTGGATGTTCAGCACGTCCGGATTGTCGTCGCGCAGGCGCTGGACTTCGAAGTGCGGGGTTTCCAGGTGATCGTTCGGCAGGATGATGATGCGCGCGCGAGTACGCAGTTCGATCTTGGTGATCGAGTTGCGTTTCTCGTTGAGCAGGAAGGCGGCCACCGGAATCGGTACCTGGGCACGCACTTCGGCGGTGCGGTCCTTCAGGGCTTCTTCTTCGATCAGGCGCAGGATCGCCAGCGACAGCGATTCGACGTCACGGATGATGCCGGTGCCGGAGCAGCGCGGGCAGACGATGCCGCTGCTTTCACCCAGCGATGGGCGCAGGCGCTGGCGGGACATCTCCAGCAGGCCGAAGCGCGAAATGCGGCCAACCTGCACACGGGCGCGGTCGGCTTCCAGGCACTCGCGCACACGTTCTTCGACGGCGCGCTGGTTCTTCGCCGGGGTCATGTCGATGAAGTCGATGACGATGAGGCCGCCGATGTCGCGCAGGCGTAGCTGGCGAGCGATCTCTTCGGCCGCTTCCAGGTTGGTTTGCAGCGCGGTTTCCTCGATGTCGCTGCCTTTGGTGGCGCGCGCCGAGTTGATGTCGATGGAGACCAGGGCTTCGGTCGGGTCGATGACGATCGAGCCACCGGATGGCAGGTCGACGACGCGCTGGAAGGCGGTCTCGATCTGGCTTTCGATCTGGAAGCGGTTGAACAGCGGCACGCTGTCTTCGTACAGCTTGACCTTGCTGGCGTACTGCGGCATCACCTGGCGGATGAAGGTCAGGGCTTCTTCCTGGGCGTCGATGCTGTCGATCAGCACTTCGCCGATGTCCTGGCGCAGGTAGTCGCGGATGGCGCGGATGATGACGTTGCTTTCCTGGTAGATCAGGAACGGTGCGGTGCGGTCGAGGGACGCTTCCTTGATGGCGGTCCACAGTTGCAGCAGGTAGTCGAGGTCCCACTGCATTTCTTCGCTGCTGCGGCCCAGGCCCGCGGTGCGCACGATCAGGCCCATGTCGCCGGGAACGGTCAGGCCGTTCAGCGCTTCACGCAGTTCGTTGCGCTCCTCGCCTTCGATGCGGCGGGAGATGCCGCCGGCGCGCGGGTTGTTGGGCATCAGTACCAGGTAGCGGCCGGCCAGGCTGATGAAGGTGGTCAGGGCGGCGCCTTTGTTGCCGCGCTCTTCCTTCTCGACCTGGACGATGACTTCCTGGCCTTCGCTCAGTACTTCCTTGATGTTGACCCGGCCTTCGGGGGCCTTCTTGAAGTATTCGCGGGAGATTTCCTTCAGCGGCAGGAAGCCGTGACGTTCGGAGCCGAAGTCGACGAAGGCGGCTTCAAGGCTGGGCTCGATCCGGGTGATCTTGCCTTTGTAGATGTTGGCCTTTTTCTGCTCACGGGCGCCGGACTCGATGTCCAGGTCGTAGAGGCGTTGGCCGTCCACCAGGGCTACACGCAACTCTTCGGGTTGAGTCGCGTTAATCAGCATTCTTTTCATGTTGTACCGTCGGTTTCCGGGCTGCCGGAAACGGCGTTCGGCACACACGACTTTTCATGATCGGTGCCAAGGTGCGCAAAGGGTGGCGGGCCACCCCCGTGTCTGGCGACGTTCGGCACCAGCCGGTTGCCCAGCCTGCCGTGGTCGCGACGACGCGTCCTGTTTTGCGGTGCCAGAAGGCCTGTCGAGTTTTTCGAATGTTATCCGAATCAATCGAACGGGCCTGGTGCACTCAGTCAGGAGGAGGAATCAACCGGTCGTCCGTGGACGCCGCAAGGGCGTCTGTTCAGGACCTTGTCCGTCCA
>NZ_JARPQB010000063.1 GCF_029478665.1 Pseudomonas entomophila | reverse complement strand
ACCCGCCCCCTTGCCCCCGACCCCTACCCGACCACCGCCAATGCCAACCCGTCCGCGCATATCCTCACCCAGACCAACGAGTTGAGCGATGGTGACTTTGCCGGCATCAGCAGCGGTTCGGGCATCAGCACCCTGGTCACCCAGCAAACCAACAACATGGGCGGCAACATCAACAGCCAGAGCCAGTTGCCGAACCTGGCCGGAGGGCGCGGCGCCGGGTCCGGCGGCAACGGCATCTCCAACATGGTCAACTCCGGCGTGCAAAAGGGCATGGGCGCGCTGAATATCCTGACCGGAGGCCAGTAACATGAAACACACCGTGTTGATTCTGGCCGCGCTGTGCAGTGCGTCGGCTTTTGCCCAGGGCCCAGTGGTCAACAACGCCAACATCGACAACTCCGCTGCCCAGTACCAGGGCAACGTCGGTGTCAACCAGGCCGCCGGCGACCAGCAGCAACAGGCCAACGCCCGGGCCTTCGCCATTGGCCATGACGCCAATGCCAGCACCCAGATCCGCCAGCGGCTGCGCAGCCAGGTCGACCCCGCAGTCGACGCCCAGGCCAATATCAAGGGTGATTCGTTCAGCCACGGCAGTGGCGCGCTGGGTGTCAACCAGAGCGCCGGTGCCGCCAACCAGCAAGCCAACGCACTGCGCATCAGCATCAGTGCCCAGCCGCAAAGCATCGACGACAGCGTCCTTCTGCAACAGAACGTGGCGCTGATCAACAGCTCCGATCCGACTGATCTCGCACCCGGCCATCGCCAGGTCACCACCAGTGACCAGGCATTCACCGGTAGCCGTGGGGTGGTTCAGTTGAATCAGAGCGCCGGGGTGGGGAACCAGACGGCTAACACCCTGAGCGTACGGGTCGCCAATTGACCCAAACAGGTAAGAACAACACTTAACCTAAAATAAAGTACGGAGAATCACCATGAAACCCTCGATGGCACTCAAGCCTCTGGTTTTCGCAATTGCTGCGGTCATGGCTGTTGCTGTACAAGCTGGGCAGAATGATCGGCGTGGACACCACCACGGTCACTATGACCCTCCTCCAACCAAGGTGAGCGTCACCGCCACGGCCAAGGCGACTGACGTGCAAAGAAGTACCAACAACAAGATCAAGAATGAAGGCACCGTCAACAATGCCGAGATGAGCAGCTCCGCCGCAGGCGCAAGCGGCAACGTCGGTGTCAACGTGGCGGCCGGTAACGGCAACCAACAAGACAACGCCGCCGCCATCGCCAACGCCGGCTCCGATCTCGGTGACCGCGACAACGCCTTCGTCTTCGGCAATGCCACTGCAACCGCCAAGGTCGACCAGACCAGCAGCAACAACAAGGTCTACAACTGGTCTACCCAGAACTCCGCCGTCATGAGTGGTTCGGGTGATGGCAGCAGCGGCAACGTGGGTATCAACATTGCCGGTGGTGATCTCAACCAGCAGAAAAACACCATGGCCATTGCCAACAGCAACGCGCCACTGGGCAATGCAACCGCCACTGCCTCCGCCAACCAGAATGGCCCTGGCCTGACAGTGGAAAACAACGCCGACCGCACCTACCGTGTGGACACGCTGACCTTCACCACCACGAAGAGCGGCTCGTCCTCGCGTAGCGGTTCGTTCGACGCCAGTGTCGACAAGAGCTCCAGCTCGAGCTTCAGCGTAGCGGGCAACAGCAGCAGCAGCGCCAGCGGCTCCCACAGCAGCAGCTCGAGTGGCTCGAGCAGCAGCAACGCCAGCGGCTCCAGCAGCAGCAGCGCCAGCGGCTCCAACAACTGGGATGCCAATGGCTCCAGCAGCTGGAATGCCAGTGGCTCGGCCAGCCGCGACCACAGCTCGTCGTCTAGCGCTTCGTTGAACGCCTCGCTCGACGCCAGCGCTTCGGGCAGTGCTTCTTCGTCTGAAACCGCCGGCCGCTTCACCCGTTCTCGCAGCGCCGAGTTCGATGCCTCGCTCAACGCCTCGCTTGACGCGTCGATCGACAAATCGCACCAGTCGTCGAGCAACTCGTCCTATGACAAGTCCCGTGACTCGTCGTTCGACAAGTCGTTCAGCTCTTCGTATGACCGCAGCCGTGACTCGTCGTATGACAAGTCTCGCGATTCTTCGTACGAAAAAGCACACGAATCGGCGTGGGAAAAAGCCAACGCTTCGGCCTTCGAGAAATCCGGCGAGAAAGCCTCGGAGTCTTCGGACAGCATTTCGAAGAGCTACAACGAAGCCAATGCTTACGAGCTGAGCAACTCGGTCTCGTTCCAAGTGCTGACCCCGACCGGCTGGGCCAACCCTGTGACCAACACTGCAACCCTGAGCGGTTCGGTTAATGGTGGCAGCGGCAACCTGGGCGTCAACGTGGCAGCCGGTGTGGGCAACCAGCAAAGCAACTCGCTGGCCATCTCCAACACCTCGATGTAACAGCCGTGGCCTGGAGGCCCCCTTCGGGGGGCCTTCTTCACGAGGGAACCAGGGGGGACAGGGAAAATGCGCATTATCGCCTTGGTATTTTTGCTGTGCGTGGCCAGTGTCAGCGAGGCCGCCCAGATGCCGCTGTCCGTACTGCCGGGTGGCGCAATGATCTACAAGCCGGTGCAAAGCATCCGCGAACGCAAGTTCGTCGACCTGGTCCAGCAGAAGACCGACTTCAGCTGCGGCGCCGCGGCGCTGGCGACCATCCTGCGCCAGGCCTACTGGCTCGATGTCGATGAAGAACACATCATCAAGGGCATGCTCGAACACTCGGACCAGGACCTGGTGCGGGTCCAGGGCTTCTCCATGCTCGACATGAAGCGCTACGTGGAAAGCCTCGGCATGCGTGCCCGCGGTTACCGGGTGGCCCCCGAAACCTTGAACAGCATCCGCATTCCCGTGGTGGTCCTGATGGACATCCGCGGCTACAAGCACTTCGTGGTCATGCAGCGGGTCGACAAAGGCTGGGTCTATATCGGTGACCCGGTGCTCGGCCACAAACGCTTCAAGGTCGAGGACTTCGTCAAGGGCTGGAACGGCATCATCTTCGCCGTCATCGGCCAGGGCTACGACAAGAGCAATGCCTTGCTCGACCCACCACTGCCGCTGTCCGCCAAGAACCGCATCAATAACTTCACCCCGGTGCAAGACGCTGAGCTGATCGATTTCGGCTTCATCCGCAGCGACTTCTTCTGATGAAAAGGAGCACCACGCTCCGGGAGCATCCCATGAACACACGCATCTGGCTGGCACTGGCGTGCCTGGCCGCCAGCCTGTCGACCCAGGCCGAGACCCTCAAGCCCATCGAGCTCAAGGACCAGGAGCTGGCCAACCTGCGCGGCCGCTACGTCCTGCCGGGACGGATCGTCAGCTTTGGTATCGTCATGACCAGTACCTGGCAGAATGCCAACGGTGAAGTGATCGGTGCGACGTCCTCGATGCAGATCCAGCATTCGACCATCACGCCGCAATTCTATGTGTCGATGATCAATGAAAAAGGCAATGGCGCCTCTTCGTCGCAAAACAGCGGGACTGGCAGCGTAACCGGTGGCAGTGGCCTGAGCACCACCCAGGGCGTCACCCAGGTCGTGCGCGCCGCCGGCGACTTCAACGCGGCGCAGAACAATGTCGATATCAACGTCAGCAAAGGCAACGACGCGCCCACGACACAACCTCAGGGCCAGCTTCTGGCCCCCGGCTCGACGGTGATGGGCAGCAACGGCGCAGGCACACTGAGCGTTTCCGCCAGCAATTCGGGGCTGCAGCTCAATATCGACGCCGGCAACAACCAGGGCAGCAGCCTGCAGCGCCTGGCCCAGGGTGGGCTGATGCAGAACACCACCTTGCTGGGTTCCGGCAACCGGGTGAACAACCTCACCTCCCTGAATATCGTGCTGCGCGACGGTGCGGCGGCAGCCGGATCGGTCGGCACCAACCTTGATCAGCTCAAAGGCCTACGCACTTCCGGATACTGATCTACGCTGAGTCTCATCTTTTGTAGTCAGAAGGGACGGCTAACTCATGCACCGATTGTCAACACTCAGAGCTATTGTCTGTTTGAGTACCCTGGCCCCGGCCAGTTTGCTGCACGCGGCAACGGACCCGCAGGTCGAAGCGCTGAAACAGGAGCTCATCCAGTTGAAGCAGCGCTACGAGGCACAACAGAACGCGCTGATGGTGTTGGAGCAACGTCTTCGCCAGGTAGAGGAAACACCGGCAGCCGCGCCACCCAAGCGCCTGGTGCGGTCCCCTGCGGAGAAGGCCAAGGGCGCGCAGACCGTGGCTTCGGGGGCACCAGGCGCCTCCGGCAGCTCGTATGGCCAGTCGCTCAAGGATGACTCGGAACCCGCGCAAAGTGTGTCCAACCTGTATGACGAAGCCAGCGGCTTCTTCGGCGGCGGCAAGTTCAGCGTCGAAACCGGGCTGACCTACTCGCGCTACGACACCCAGGCGCTGGTGCTCAACGGTTTCCTGGCGCTGGATTCGATCTTCCTCGGCAACATCAACATCGACCGTATCAAGGCGGATGTCTGGACGCTGGACCTGACCGCACGCTACAACGTCGACCAGCGCTGGCAATTCGACGTCAACGTTCCGATCGTCTATCGCGAGTCCACCTATTCCTCCGGCGGTGTGCAAGGCTCGGGCAAGAACGCCTCCGACGCCAGTGTCACCCGCGACCCCGAGATCGGCGATGTCAACTTCGGTGTCGCCTACAAGTTCATCGATGAATCGGAAAACTGGCCCGACGCCGTCGCGACGCTGCGCGTGAAGGCCCCGACCGGCAAAGACCCCTACGGCATCAAGCTGGTCCAGGCCGACTCCTCCAACGACAACCTGTTCGTGCCCGAAAGCCTGCCCACCGGCAACGGCGTCTGGGCGATCACGCCAGGTATCTCGCTGGTCAAGACCTTCGACCCGGCCGTGCTGTTCGGTAGCCTGTCCTACACCTACAACATGCAGGACTCGTTCAGCGACATCAGTCCCACGGTCAACACCAAGGTCGGGGGTGATGTAAAACTCGGCGATTCCTGGCAGATCGGCGGCGGTATCGCATTTGCCCTGAACGAGAAGATGAGCATGTCGTTCTCGGTCACCGACCAGTTCGCCCGCAAGAGCAAGATCAAGCAGGACGGCGGCGACTGGCAGTCGATCACCAACAGCGACTACAACGCGGCGAACTTCAACGTCGGCCTGACTTTTGCCGCCTCGAACAACCTGACCATCGTGCCCAACCTGTCCATCGGCTTGACCGAAGACGCACCAGACTTCTCCTTCAGCCTGAAATTCCCCTACTACTTCTGACCTGGACAGTTGAATGGGCCTGCCGTGCGGGCCCGTCATTTGGTAACCAGCCTTGTCCTACAGACGCTGCGTATGCGTGGCCTGATATCATTCGGCACATTTATGTGACGATTTGATGGCAAGAAGGAACGCTTACGTGAGAAACATGCTTGGCCACCCACATGCCCGGATGATCACCCTGGGCACGCTGGTACTGGCCATTCCCCTGGCTGCACGCGCCCTGCTGGGCTGGTCCGACCCGCTGGGGTACCTGTCCGACCTGGCGATCGGTAGCCTGCTGGTGCTGCTGTTGCGGCGTGCGCCACTGTGGCTGGCGCTGCCCGTGCTACTGGCCTGGGGCGGCCTGCTGATCGCCTCTGCCGAACTGGTCAGCGCGGTCGGGCGCCTGCCCAACCAGACGGACCTCACCTACCTGTTCGATCCGCAGTTCATGGAGAACTCCACCGGTGGCGCCCTGGCCAGGCCTTGGTTGCCGTTGCTGCTGGCGGGCGCCCTGCTCGCCTGGCTGGCAACCGCCTGCTTCGGCACGCGTCGAGGCGCTGCCCTGTCGCGCAAGGCCTGGGCCGTGCCGGCGATCTTGCTGGCGGTGCATTGGGGCAGCCAGCAGCTCGCGCCGTCGGAGGCCGATCAGTGGCGCCAATACAACCTGCCACACCAGTTGCTCTCGGCGGCGACAGGCCAGTTGCAACAGCGGGCCCAGGTGCTGGTCGTGGGGGAAACACCCGTCATGCCGCTGCCCATTGCCGGCCTCACCCAGGCTGACCTGCACGGCCAGCGGCTGTTCGACGGCCCGGGCACGGCGCGCAACCTGCTGATCATCACCGTCGAAGGGATCCCGGGGACCTACATTCGAGCCAACCGCCAGGCCGTGGGTAGCCGGTTCGACGAAGAACTCATGCCCAATCTCAGCCGCTGGGCCGAACGCGGCATGAACACCCCCGACTACGTACTGCACACCCACCAGACCATTCGTGGCCTGTACGCCATGCTCTGCGGCGACTACGACAAGCTGGCCAACGGCACCCCGAAAGGCGTCGAACTGCTGACCCAGGACGTGCGCAACCAGGCCTGCCTGCCCGCGCAACTGCGCCAGGCCGGCTTCAGCACCCACTACCTGCAAGGCGCCGGGCTGCGCTTCATGGCCAAGGACCGGATCATGCCGCACATCGGTTTCGACCAGGTTCACGGCCTGGAGTGGTTCAACAATGCGAACTACCTGGAATTCCCCTGGGGCAAGGACGACCGCGCGTTCTTCGAAGGTGCCCTGGACTACGTGGGCGAACTGCGCAAGCAGCCACAACCCTGGATGCTCACCCTGCTGACCGTGGGCACCCACCAGCCCTACTCCGCCCCCGACGACTACTTGCAGCGCCATGCCACCGCCAAGCAAGCCGCGGTCGCCTACCTCGACGACGCCCTGGGCGGTTTTCTCGATGCCCTCGAACGCCAGGGTGTACTGGAGGACACCCTGGTGGTCGTCACCTCGGACGAGTCCCATGGCATCGATGGCGTGCGGCTGGCTTCGTCATGGGGCTTCAACCTCACCCTGGCGCCTGAACAACCCCAGTTGCCCAGGCTCAACCGAGGCACCTATGGCCATGTCGACCTGACCGCTTCGCTGCTCGACTACTTCACTCTGCCGATCCCCGCGGCGCTGGCGGGGCGATCGTTGTACCGCGATTACGACAGCGGCCGTGAAATGATCGCCTACACCAACGGCGTGCTGCGCTACCACGACGGCCAGGGTATCTTCAGCGAATGCGATTTCCAGCAGCGCTGCCGGCGCTACGCCAGCGAAGGTTTCATTACCGAGCAGGCTCGCTTCGTGGGCCACGGCGAACACACCCTCGGCCCACAGATCAGCCTGCTGGCCACCACCCTCGACCAGTCGCTGCTGAACACCCCGCTCAACCTGCGCTACCAGTTCGGCGGCCCCGCGCCCATCGCGCTGCAGGACCGCATCCGTGACGACTGGGCGGACAACCTCATCGGTGCGCAATACCTGGAAATGCCCGAGGGCTCGCGCACCCGGGTACGCGTCAAGATCCGGGCGCTCGACCCGAAACACGAAGCCTATATCCAGCTGAAGGCCAAGGAGCGTGAGCAGGATGTGGCGCTGGGGCTGCCCGAGGAAGTGCGGGTGACGGCTGACCAGCCACTGGAAATGGAATTCGACTTCGACAACCCGATCGAGCGCAAGGCGTTCTCCTTCCACCTGCTGGGCTACGGTGGCGGAGAGGTCGAGGTGAGTGATTTCAGCGTGATCACCGCGCTGCCGGGCGAAGAGGAAACCCTGGAGGAGCGCGTGGACGGGCATATCGCCCAGTCCACCTGATGGCGACTGCCTTGCTGCGCTCTTGAGATCGAGCACCGCTTACGCGGTGCATCGCGGATGAATCCGCTCCTACAGGCAAGTGAGACGACAACAGGCATAGCCAGGTTGCAAAGATGTAGGAGCGGCTTCAGCCGCGATACGCCGCGCGAACGGCGCTCGGTCTCATAGACGCTCCTCACCATTAATAGTAGGAGCGCTTCTGCGGCTCCGCTTTGTTCAACACCGCACCGATCAGGTTGGCCGTGGCCAGGTGATACAGGCAGTCCTCGATCTCCTTCTTGCTGTTCACGCCGTTTGCGACCACCAGCAACACACAGTCGAACTTGGGCAGCACGGTGATCGCATCGTCGGAACTGAGCAGCGGCGGCAAGTCGAAGATGCAGATACGCGACTCGTAACGTTCGCGCAGGTCGCTGATCAGGTTGCTCACCTTTGGCGAAGACAGCATTTCAGTGGACAACGGTATCGGTTCACGGGTTGGCAACACCACGAAACGCGGCAAGGTCGGGTTGACCATCACCTCTTCGAGCCCCGACTTGCCGGCCAGCAGCTCATTGAGCGCCTTGTCCATCGGCAGCCCGAGGGCACTGCCGACTCTCGGGCGACGCAGGTCGAAGTCAACCAGCAACGCGGTCTTGGTCGTGTGGTGAGCGATGCTCATGGCCAGGTTGATCGACAGCACCGTCTTGCCGGCTTCGGGCGTCGGAGATGTGATCGCCAGGGTGCGCCATCCCTTTTCTTCCATGGTCTGCAGGATCTGCGTGCGCAACAGGTCGAACGCCCAGCTCATGTTCGAGTTCTTGTTGTAGGCCACGATTCGATTGCGCTCCAGATGCTCCGCGCGCAATGGCACGACCTTGGTCTGCACATAATCGAAGGGGCCGAGCAGTTCATGCTGCTCCACCAGCGGCACGGGCTGCGGTGTCTCCGAGGCACTCGGTGAAACCTGATGAAGGTTCTTTCCAACAACCGGCGTAATCCTGTCCATCGTGACCTTCCCTATGCAAACCGAGCCATGGCTTTGAATAGCAGAACATCCAGCGGCATATAGAACAGGTGGATGACCACCAGCAGAACAGCCGCCAGCAGAATACCCACGCTGACCAGCATCACCCGCCATTTCCTGCGCCGAGCCAGATCCGCCTGGGTGGAGATGTAGGGCACGGCGACCAGCACACGTTTACCCAAGACGCTCTCCAAGGCCCCCACGCCGCGTATGCGCTGGTTCAGCAGCTCCAGCAGCATGACCAATGCACCACCACCGGCCGGTGCCAGCACCAGGCCAAGGGCGACGATTTTCTTGCGATTGGGTTTGACCGGTTTTTCGGGCATTAGCGGGGGTTCGAGCAGCACGAAGCGTTCAGCCTTGTTTTCCTGCTCCAGGCTCTCGGTGATCTTGGCGCCCATTTCCTTGGCGCGGATCTCCTCGTATTTCTTGCGTGCGTTGTCATGATCGCGCATCAAGGTGACCAGGCCACGTTCGACCTGTGGCGCTTCGAGGATCTGCGCCTCGTAGCTCTCCATCTTTTTGGTCAGCTCGCGTTTTTGCTGGGCCAGCGAAGCGATCGTGTCCTGCGCCGCGACAATCTTGGCGCGGGCTCGGGCCACGTCGAGACTCACCGATGCCGCCGCCAGGCCCTTGCCGTCGGTGGCGCCTTCAAGCGCTTGGATCTTGCGCTGAATCGCGACCACGTCAGGGTGTGCAGGGGTGTACTTGGTCAACAACCGGGTGTACTCGGCCTTGAGGCTGCCCAGATCCTGCGGCTGCTCGGCGGCCGAGGGGCGAGTGCCGTCGGGGCGCGTGGCCAGACCCGCGTTCGCCGCCGAGAGTTCGAGTTCCAGGTAGCGCAGCTCTTCCTGGGCATTCTTGTAGTCGCGGTCCACTTCCCGGAACTCCAGCTCCGAGCGCGACAACATGCTCATGCGCAGTGACTGGTTCTCGGGCAAGGCATTGGCGTGAGCCTGTTTGAAGTCCGCCAGCTGGTTTTCCAGCGTGGCCAACTCGCTACCCAGCTTGTCGGCTTCCTGGGTCAGGAATTCGGTGGTTTCACTGGCGCGCTCGGTACGCTGCTTCATGTTCTCGTTGAGGAACAGCGTCACCAGTTGGTTGGCCACTTCCTTGGCGACTTCCGGACGCTTGTGCTCGAACGACACGCTGAACGCCACGGTGGTCTCGCCCCGCCCTTTGACAAAGGTGCTGAGGGTGGTCACGACGATGGCGTTGCGCATCTGGTCGATCTTGTCGGCTTCGCTGAATTGCCGGCCCTTGTCAGCGAACAGGTTGTACTTGTCGATGATCTGCAGCAGGTTCTCGCGGGTCATGACCCGTTGGCGAATGACCTCGATGCGCTCATCGGCGAAGCTGTTGTTGTTGGCCGACACCAGCTCCGGCGATATCTGCTGCGACTCGACCAGGATGGTGCCGGTCGATTGATAGACCGGCGGCACTGAAACCGCCACGCCCACTGTCGCCGCCAGGATGACCACCGCCGTCACCCCCAGCAGCAGGGCCCGGTCCTTGATGATGGCGATGTAGTCTTTCAGGGACAGCTCGTATTCAGATTTCATGGCGGCCACCCAACTGAGGATTCAGAGGTCGGGAAATCTATAAGTCAGCGTCAGTCCAGCGATCGTAGCTTCGGCATCGGGCGAGCCATTTTGTTGGCGCTCCTTGTACATCAACGATAGGCGCAGATCCCAAAAAGGCGAGAATTGTCGACTACCCCAGATGCTGTAGGTCTGCAGCGTGTTCGGCGTCTGCCCCTTGCTGTCCTGCCAGGCCGCGTCGACACCCACACGGTTGAGCTCGCTGAGCGCATAGCTCCAGCTACCCCGGATCATGTCCAGTTCAGCGAAACCGCCCTCGGCGCTGGCGACGGTGCTGCGCTCGGCACTGAGGCTGGCATCGGTGCGCAGGCCCCGGTAATTGAGCAACACGCCACCTTCTCCGCGGCGCTGGCCAGAGCCGGATACCTGGCTGACGCCAAGGTGCACGACGGTTTCCAGTTGATCGGAGAACTGGTACTTCATGCCGATGGTCGGCGTGTAGCTGTTGGTGGCGACAGCCCCCGCGCTGGTCTGCTCCGGTTCATAACGCCGCACCCGCATACTGCTGAAGACATCGGTGCGCTCGCTCCAGGCATAGGTGTACTTGAGCGTGTTCGCGTACTCGTCGAAACCGGTCAGCGACGGGATGTCATAACGTGCGTGATTGTAGGTGGTCTCGTTGTCCAGGGTGCCACGCTCGCTGAGCGCATAACTCCAGTCCGCAGTCAGCGTGCTCAGCTTCTGCGTGCCATCGGTGGTGACCACGCCGGTATCCAGCACGGTGCCGGAGAGGGTCGAGCTTTCGATGTACTGCCCACTCAAGCCGAAATGCCCGCGCTCGGTCTCCCGTCGCCAGCCAAGGCTGAGGTCGGGATCCTCGCGATTGCCCAGCACGCTGGTGTCGGAAGAGTGCAGCACGTGCGCCCCCAGCCCGAGCCGCCACTCATCGCGGTCGAAGGTGCCAACCAGGCTGTAGCGTGGCTCGATGATCGTTCGCATCACACCCTTCTCGTCCGAGGTCAGGAGCAATGGGTTGCTGTCGTACTCGACGGTCGTGGGGACCACGACCGAGGATTGCCAGATGGACGCTTGGGCCAGGCCCGTGTACGGCAACATCAGTAACGCTGTTGCAACACTTGTTGTTCGAATAATAGGCACTATGAATTCTTAATTAAGTCGAGCAGGCTCACGGGACGACCAAGGTGTCGCCCGCCTGGAGTTGGAAGTTTGTCGAAAGATCACGGCCGGAAACCAGGTCCTTGTAACGTACCGGCAGCACTTTTTGGTCATTGCCCTGTATACGGATCACCTTGATGTCGCTTACGTCGGCGAATTTGTCCAATCCGCCCGACAGGCTCAAGGCCTGCAGCACGGCGGTCGGGCCTGCCATCGGCACGGGGCCCGGCTTGATGACTTTGCCCTGGACATACACGACGTTGCCGGCAGTGCTGGTCACCACCACGCTGACATTGGGTTCGGCAAGAAACTCTTTGAGCCTGGCGCCAATTTTCTGCGCCGCAGCGGTAGCATCCAGCCCAGCCACATCGACACGGCCCGCCAACGGGAAGGTGATGCTGCCATCGGGTAGAACGGTGGTTTCCTGGCGCAGAGTGTCTTCCTGCCAGACAGAGATCATCACTCTGTCGCCAGGGCTCAGCAGGTAGGGAGTTGTCGGTTCATTGGCGCTGGATGCACCAGACCACAGCATCAGCACGCCCAGCAGGGGAAGCAGCAAACGCACCATGAGGGGTCCCTCCGGCCATCGGGTGGCCATGCAAAAGAGCACTGAACGAGAACAGCACACTACCTCTTCGCTCCGCTTCGCAGCCACACGGCTCGCTGCGGCGACCCCGATCATCCTGGAGGTCCGCTTCGCCAGCGCTGCCAGCACCGGTAAGTTATGGTGCTGGCTGCTGATGCTGGCTAGTGGAATATAGCAATCGCCCGGGAATTCTCAAGCGGTTGACAGTACTGTCGATCGCCCTTGACCGTCGATTTGCTGGCGCAGACCTGGAAAGAAGCTTGGATCGGGTCAAGCTCACGCCTTCCAGCCAGGCCGTCAGATCCGTTTTCTGTTCGCTACCGCGACAAAACCGATGACCGCAAAGCCAAACAGCCAACCTGCCGTCGCCAGCGGAATGACACTCGACTGATTGATATAAGAATCGGCCGCTCGCGCTGCGCCACTCATAAGCACCAACAGGAAAATCGACTTGATGAACAGTGTCGAGCGCATATTCCCCTCCTGGAAAGAGGACAACCGTTGTAGGTGAGCGGTAGTTTCCATCACTGGTAAATTGAGCTTATGGGCACAATGACATTACGTCAACGATCCGACACCATAATAAAAATCAATCGGACATCACTGCGCTCGTCAAAATACCGCCAACAAATTATGCACCTGTCTTTCCACACATTTAAAGCAAGATTCTTTTGAAAAACACCAAGACAATCAAGCATTCAAACACCGGTGCGCAACAATCATGTCAACGGTACGCCATCATGATCTTTACTTGGCGCCGACAGCGGGCAGCAAAGTGTTTCATCGGCGAACTTCAAAAGAGAATGATTGTGCTTTCCGATCATTATTTGACACCTTGGCGCACCCTTGAAACAGCTGCAATAATTCGGCCTGTCGCCACTCCAGGCGCGACCAACGCAAGCGTCTCAGGATGGCAACAGGTCCAACGTGCGTTCGACTTCGTCGATATCGATCCTGAAACCCTCGCCCTCCGGCACGCCGACCACGAAGGCGTAGTGCTGCAGGTCCCGGTCGGTCAGGTACTTGTAGTAGCTGACAAAACGGTTCGGTGGCTGCAACGCCAGCAAGGTGCAACCTGCCTGCATGACATTGACACCATGGACCAGCTGGCTCCCCTCGACGCCGATCACCACCCTCGCCCCCGCGCAAGCCGCGATGATGGTCGGGACATCGTTCTTCATCGGGTCGATGACCCGAAAGCCCCGGCGCTGGCGCAGGTGCTCGGCGATCTCGAGCTCATTGCGCAGCAAACGCAGGTCCCCGTCGCTGCCGCGCAGGATGAAGACACCGGGATGCGGCGCATGCGCCACATGCGACAGCAGTTTGTCGCCCATCGCCCGGTAGCGCAGGTGCCGATTGCGGTTGTTGCTCAGGTCATCGAACAACACCAGTTCGCGGATGAACGCGCTGCGCAGACGCAGTGGCTGCATCCCCAGCCAGTCTTCGTAGGCCGGCCCTTGGGCGAACAGCGGAAATCGTGCGGATGGCGCGGTAGTGATCGGAATGCCCTCCTCGCATGCAAGGGCGTAGGTCGGGCAGTCTTCCATCAACCAGGTGCCGAACCAAGTATTGCCGTTCTGCGTGCAATAGGCCGCCGCACGTTCAAGCTCATGCTCGACGATGATCCGCGGGAACGTGCTTGGCTTCAGCGACAGCCAATGGCTGGCGTCCCCTTTGTACAGGGCGCCGTCGACCAGCCAGACATCCTTGACCAGGTAGCCCCGTGTCGGGCCCTGCTCCGTGGTGATGCCGCCCTCCATGGTGCGCGCAGGGTGCACGTAGGGGTAGAAGCGCTTGCCTTCCCAGCCGGTCACCCGCTCCATCTGGTTGGGCAGGTAGAACGCCGGAGGCGAGAGCGTGGTTTCGCCCGGGGCGATATCCCAGCTTTTCGCCGCCACGCGCTTGATGTCCAGGTCCGCCTTGCGCGCAAGGCGCTTCCTCGCCATGTACTTGTAGGCAGCGAAGGTCCAGGTATGCCGACTGGCTGCGGGCACTTCGTTGAGCTTCGAAATATCGCTTTCCATGAGGCGTCCTCCCTTGAGGATGGCGTCGGCGAGCCGGCGCGGGGCTCAGTTGGAAAAGATGCGTTCCATCGAGGGGGGCGACTGCAAACTGGCGTAGCGCGTGCGCAGGGTCTCGAGGAATTGCTCGCCAGCGCGACCGGCGCCGTAGAGATAGATCTTGTGCAGGCCGCCAAAGACCATTTCGTGATAACGATCGGCGACTTCCTCGTCACTGGCGTCATCCGGCAAACCCAGGTGAAGCGTCAACTTGCTGCCTTCCACGGCGAACAGTGGCGTATCCCAGAGGAACTGCGCCACGCCGGTCTTGGGCAGGCGCACGAACATGTAGGCGTGATTGCCCAATGAGTCGATATCGCCACCACGCCTTCTCTTCCACTTCAACAACCCATCATCCGGCCGGGCCAGGCACAGGCCAATGTCGTAGTAGTCGAAACCGTTCTCCAATGCCCACTCCAACGCCATGAAGGTGGTGATGGAGTTGACCTCGCGCAGGCGCTTGGCGTCCGAAAACACCGCCTCGCAATAGCCGAAGCGCAAAGTGCTCCAGTACCGTTTGCCGCCCCGGGTGATCTCGCACCCCAAGTGGCAGGCCACCACGTTCCCCTCGAAGGTGATCAGGTCGAGCCGCCCCACTCCCTTGGCCAGGCGAAATACATCGTCGGTGGGAAACTGCGCCGCATGGATACCCTGGCGTGCCGTGGCATAAGGCCGTAGCAACTCCCTGTCGGCCATGGCGATCTCTTCATCGTCAAGGGTCTGGCGCATCTGGTACAGCGGCCGGTGCTTGCGAATGCTGCGACGCAGTTCGCTGTCGTAACGGGCGGTGATCTCGTCGAGGGAACGCCCCAGGGGCACCACGGCACTCAGGTAATGAGGCACGTTCAATGCCCCTGACGTGGGCATTTCACTGACCACGACCACATGACCGGATGCGCTCGTGCGTTTTTCGCCTTCCGCGACCGGCACATCCCCGTGGGATTTGCCGCCGATCAGCAACTTGGCCATGGCCCTTTGTTGTTTTCTACCGATGTAGAGGATCTCGTACGGGCTCTCCTGCTGTAACTTGAACCTGGCGACTTCCCAACGCCAGAAGCAGGCGCGACTGAGTAGATCACGCAGTTTGTTAGAAGCATTTCTTATTTCGTAGCGCAGGGAAGGTGATAGGAGTGTCCGGGCAATGGCCGCCAAGTGCGCTTTCATGTCTTCTCCGATGTCCATGCATGCTGCCGGTGGGGCAGATCAGAAAAAGTGGCTTACCCTTGGATATCGCACGTAATCACTTGATAAACATGACAAACATTTCGCAAGCAACGCATATTCAGTAACAAGTAAAGATGCGCGACCCGTCCTTGGCAAGCGGCCAATTGACATCAATGCCGTTTTTTAAATGACGTCAATATATCTATCAGCGTGCGCGTGCTTGTAAAACCACCGCTTATAGCTACTGCTTCGGTAGAGGTAACTTTTCCCTTATCGCGTCCGATACTGAAAACCCCCAGCGTTATATGCTGCAGGTACGTGAGGTCAATGGTGTCTGCTTGCCGCTCCCCTCGACAGGAGCAGCACCATGCCTAACGACATCCCCCACCAGTCGCTGTTGCAGCAGCGCTTGCCCAGCTGGGCGCGCCAGGCCACCGCCGAGCAATAGCGCTCTCTCACAAATGCGCTGGTACCCGCCCAAGACCCCACCGAACAGCCCCCGAGCTGGTTCGCCAATGCGGCCCCGGACCTGCGCGAGCAGGTACAGGACAGCCAATCCCGTCTCGCCCGCTCCCTGCAGGCCCTGGCACGGGCGATCAAACCTCTGCGTCAGATCGCCGAGTTCGCCGAGCCGCTGCTTGCGGTCCGCTTGCACACGGAACACGGTTTCGACCACTCGCCGCGCAGTACCGAGCTGATCCGCATCCATCACCGTTGGACCCATCAGGTGGATGTCGCTTACCACGAGCGCAGCCGCTACTGGAAGCCGCCTTGCACAACTTCGCCGACAACATCACCTTCAGCGGTGACAGCGCACTGGCACCCCGCGAAGGCATCCAGGTGAACAAGACCACCGTGGTCGGCCAGACCACGCTCGGTGACAGCGACACCTGGGTGGACATCGCCATGGCTTCGGAAACCTACACGATCACCGCCCTGGGGCTTTCACCGGAGGACTTCGCCCGGACGTGCCGCGAGCTGGACCTGGGTCAGCGCTACCAGGATCACCTGGCGTCAGTGTTCGCGCCATCCAAGGTTGCCAAGCTCAGCAAACAGGTACACCGGGACCGCCTGCGCCTGGCAGCAGACATCGCCTTCCTGCGCCATCGCCTGACGGGGGATGCGCTGGACACACTCAAGACGCTGCTCGACGGCGGCGCCTTCCTGCCTTGTGCCCGGCTGAGCCTGTTCGACATCCCCCTGCATGAAACCCTGATCATCGATGCCGGTGAATCCGGCTTGCTGTTGAGCCTCCCAGCACAGGACCAGGCGCTGCGCCAGTTCACCGGCATGGACAGCCTGCATGAGCAACTGTGCTGCGACCTGCTCGATTAAGCGGCGCCTGGCGCTGTGGGAAAGCGCCGGCCTGGATACGCTGATGATCGCTGGTCTGTTCGTTCTCGCCGTAGGCACGTTCATGCTGGCGGTCACGGCCTTCCAACTGCTTGATGAAGCCTACGAAGCCTGGCACGCAGGCGACCGCCATCTGGCCTTGCGCCATCTTGCAGCGGTGGGCCTGAACCTCGGCCTGATGGCAGGGCTGCATGTGGCCGGCAAGGTCTTGCCCAGGCTGTTCAACAGCCCGCTACTCGAGGGCCTGGATTCGATAACCCTGGATGACGGCAGCCAGCGACTGCGCAAACCCGATCTGGCCCCCTATCAAAGTTCGGTCGAACTCCCCGAGACGGTACGGCCCAACGCCAAGGGGCAGTACCTGCACCAGGGCCAGCATTTCATTCGTATCGAAGGAAGAACCTATCGCCAGGCACTGGACAGCACCACGGGGCGCTGGCGCGTGCTGATCAAGTCCGGCGAGGGCTTCGAGGTCTACAAGGGCGATCGCCCTGTCGCCGGCCACCAACACCGTACGCTACTCGATGCGCTGCATGATGCCCTTCCCGAAGCCATGCGCGGGGCATTGCCAGTGGATCGTCCCGAGGCCCTTGTCGGGCTGATCCGGCGGCAGGCCGTGCAAGCGCGCAGTGACTGGCCGCATCGCCTCTGGGGGCTGAAACGCCCATCACTGCGTCTTGGCCTGCGCGGCGGTACACCGCTGACGGCACAACCGGTGTTGCAATCTCCGCGCAATGCCTTGTTCGCCCGCTACCGCCGTATTTACCCCAAGGTCAGCGACGCGCAGATCAGCCAGGCGTTCGCCAACTGGCGACAGCGGCTAATCGCACCGGAAGCCGAACTGCTTGTCCGTGAACGCTCGCTGCGCGACCTGCGTGAGCGATTGGGCGCCTGGGCAGGCGAGATACCGCGCCGCCGCCGCGCGGCACGTGCCATCCTCAACGCCTGGCGGCGTACAACCTTTGCCAGGTTGCTCGATGGACGGGCGCTGCATAGCTTCGACCTGTCCGGGCTGGCGCTTGAAAACCACGATATCGCCGACCTTACGCTTTCCGAGGGTTTCACCCACATCGAGGACCTGAACCTGAGTGACAATGCGGCACTCAGCCATCTGCCCGAACCACTGCTCAGCGCCTTCCCACGCCTCACGCGCTTGAGCCTTGGCAAATGCCGGTTCAGCCATCCTCCGCAGGTCGCCGTACCTCCACGATTGACCTGGTTGGACATGGAGTCCAATCGCGTGACCTGGGATGATCACGCCCAGGCCACGCTCGACCGCCTGTTCAACCTGGCACTGCTGGACCTGAGCGGTAATCCGCTGTTGCGCGCCCCGCATTCGACCGCCTGCCAGGCTTGCGATCGCTGCTGCTCAATAACGCGCACCTGAGTGCACTGCCCAGCGGGCTCGGGCAACTGCGTCAGGCGCTGTTGCTGGATCTTTCCGGCAATACATTCGAGCGCCTGCCGACAGGCTTCGAGGTACCCTCCGAAGTCGGCAGCCCCTTGCGTTGGAACGTGACTGGCTGAACCCGGTGATACGCGAACAGATCGAGGACTATTACCAACGGCACGGTATCGACCTGCTACAGCGATTTCGACTACCAGGAACTGTTGCGCGACGCCAGCCCTGCCCGGCTGCGCCTATGGCAAAAGCTGCCTTTGCACTATCGCCGGGATATGTGCGCGATCCTCGAATCCGCAGAGTTCGATTTCGATCCGGCAACGATCCGCGAGGCGCTCTGGCAGCGGATAGTCCGCATGGACTACGACCCGGCATTCCTCCAGTACGCCCTTGACCGACCAGCGGTCGATTTGCTCGACCTCTGACCCTCATGCACCACGGCGGCGGCTTTCATTGGCCGCCAACCATCGCGCCAGGTCGGCGGCGGGCATCGGACGCCCGAACAGGAAGCCCTGGCCCTGATCGCACCCGGCATTGCGCAGGAAGTCGAACTGGGCCTGGGTTTCGATACCCTCGGCGGTGATCCTGAAGCCCAGGGCATGCCCAAGGTCGATGATTGCCCTGGCCACGGCCACGGCGTCGTCGTCCTCGGGCAGGTCCTTGATGAAGGCCCGGTCGATCTTCAGGTGGTCGATCGGCAAGGCACGCAGGTAGGCGAGCGACGAGTAGCCAGTGCCGAAGTCGTCCACCGCCGTGGCCACGCCCATGGCCTGCAACTGGGCGAGCACCGCGCAGGCTTGCTGCTGGCTCTCCATCAGCAGGCTTTCGGTGATTTCCACTTCCAGCAGGTTGGCCGGCAGGCTGTGACGCTCCAGCGCCGACGCCAGGCTGGTGACATAGTCGCTGCGCTCGATCTGCAAGGCCGCCACGTTGATCGCCAGCGGCCCAGGCAAGCCATCGCCGGCACGCCAGGCGGCCAGTTGGGCACAGGCCAGCTCCAGCACCCGCTCACCCAAGGGAATGATCAGGCCGGTGCGCTCGGCCAACGGAATGAACTCGGCGGGAGACACCAGGCCATGGTGCGGATCACGCCAGCGCAGCAGCGCCTCGACACCTTCCAGTTGCCCACTGAACAGGTCGACCTTGGGCTGGTACCACAGTTCGAACTCGTTGTGTTCCAGCGCCCTGCGCAGGTTGCGTTCCAGCTCCAGGCGTTGCTGCAGGCGCTCGGTCATGTCCGGGTGGTACGGGCGCCAGGCGTTGCGCCCGCTCTCCTTGGCCGCGTACATGGCGGTGTCGGCGTGGCGCAGCAGGCTGTCGGCGTCTTCGCCGTGTTGCGGGCTCCAGGCCAGGCCGATACTGCCGGTGACCAGGGTGGCATTGCCGTTGAGGTCGAACGGCCGCTGCAGGCAGCGCAGCAAGGCGCGGATCTGGTGCTGCACCTGCCCCTGGGCGCCCTGGAGCATGAACACGAACTCATCGCCGCCCAAGCGGCATACCCGATCCTGGCTGTGCAGTTCCTGCAAGAAGCGCGCGGTGGCCTGCTGCAGCAGCAGGTCGCCCATGGGGTGGCCGAGGCTGTCGTTGACTTGCTTGAAGCCGTCGATATCGAGCATCAGCACCGCCAGGCCATGGTCCTGCAGGATGGCCTCGGTCAGCTGCTGCTGGAACAGCACCCGGTTGGGCAACCCGGTGATGGTGTCGTAATGGGCCAGGCGCTCCAGCTGGGCCTGGTACTGGCGCAATTCGCGATTGCGCTGTTCGAGCAGGCGCTGCTTGCGATTGAGCTGGGCGACGAACAGGCTGAACAACCCGGTGCAACTCAAGGCGAACAGGAACAACGGCGAGGCGAACAGGTCCAGCCCCGCCGCACGCGCCCGAGGCGCGGCCACCAATTGCCAGACACCACCGGGCACATCGACGCTCATCTTCACCTGGGACTCTTCGAACAAGCGGGGGTCGCCCCAGATCAGCGCGCCATCGGCACCCTTGCCGTCGACACCGCGCACGGCCAGTTCGAACTCGGTGTCCGGGCGCAACCCGGCGGTCAGCAGCAGCCGGTCGATATCGGCCACGATCGACACATTGCCCCAGTAGAACTGCACGCCACGCTTGCCCGTGATGAACACCGGGCGTCGGTAGATCAGCGCCCGGCCGCCCTGGTACAGCTGCAAGGGGCCCGCCAGCATGGGGCGCGCCTGGTCGCGGGCCGACTGCAGAAGAGGGAACTGCTCCGGCAACTGGCGATAGTCCAGCCCGATCAAGCGTTCATTGCCCTGCATCGGATAGACATCAAGGATCACATCCCCCGGCGCCAGCACGATATGGCGCATGTAGGGCATCGACTGCAAGGCATCGCGGGCCATGCCATGGAAATGCGCCGGGCTGATGCCGCCATCGGCGGTGATCAACTGGGCGATGCCTTCGGCCTCTCCGAAGGCAGCACCCAGCTGTGCCTCCAGCGCTCCACGCATTCCGGCCAGGCGCGCGGCAAGGTTACCCAGCTGTTCGTTGCGCTCGCGCTGCGCATCGAGGTAGCCGAGGGCAACCGACAGGCCGATGCCGACCAGGGCGAAGCCGACCGGCAACAGACGATTCAGCGTTTGGCGCAGCGCACCCGGGTTGGGCGGCAGCGCTTCATGGGGGAGTTGGGAGAGGGTCATAGGCAGGCGACGAATAGGTATTGAACAGTTATCGGCGCGACACGAGTGAAATTGAGGCGTCTTTTGCCACTCGACCAGCACCAGATCTATATACGACCCATGGCCATGCCGCGACGGGCCTGATTGGCCTTTTGCAAGGAACCGCACATGGACTCGAACACCCCCAACCCACACCAGGCCCTCCTCGAACGCCAACTGCCCGCCTGGGCCCAGGATGCCACCCCTGAGCACTGGCAGCGGCTGGGCGAAGGTATCGTACCGGCACAGGGCCTGCCCGGCGCCGAGGCCGACTGGTTCGCCAATGCCGCGCCTTACCTGCGCGAAGCCGTTGCGGCCAGCCAGGCACGCTTGATGGCCTCGCAACGCTCATTGGCCGCGCAACTACGCGGGCTGAAGAACATCACCGAGTTCGCCGAGCCCCTGCTCGCCGAACGCTTGCGCACAACATACGATTTCAACGCCCCGCTACGTACCGCCGGGTTGGTGTGGCTAAGGCACTTCTTCACCTTCCAGGTGTACGTCACCCACCACGAGCACCGTGCGCTGCTCGAAGCGGCCCTGCGCAACTTCGCCGACCCAATCACCTTCAGTTGGGACAGTGCCCTTGCCCTGGACGGTGACTGGACGGTGCGCAAGACCACGGTGACGGGCAAGACCACCCTGGGCGACAGCGAAACGTTGGTGGACATCGCCCTGCCTTCGGAGCAACTGACCATCAAACCGCTGGCGCTCTCGCCCGCCGACTTCGCCAGGACCTGCCGCGAACTGGACCTTGGCCAGCGCTACCAGGCGCATCTCGATACCCTGTTCGCCCCCTCCGCCGTTCGCCGGGAGGCAGTCCGTGTGCACCAGGACCGCCTGCGCCTGGCCAGCGACCTGGCCAGGGTGCGCCATCAACTAAGTGGCGCAGGCTGGGATGCCGTGCAATCGATGCTGGCCGATGGCAGCGTGTACGCCTGCACACAGTTGTGCCTGTTCGGCGTTACCCTGCACGAAGCCGTCATTATCGATACAGGCACCACCGGCCTGCTGCTCTACCTGCCAGGCCACCCAGCGGCATTGCGCACGTTCGGCAACCTCGATGCCCTGCACAAGCAGTTACGCACGGAGCTGTTGGATGCGCTGTTCCGCCAACGCTTCATGGACTACGTGCCGAGCGCGCAACGCGCCCTGTTTTCCAGCCGGCTCCGGCAGAACCTCGACGCCAGGGGTGACACGCCCGACGATCAACCTTGGGCACTGCGCGACGGTGCCGACCTGCACCTGACAACCTCACCCGTCACCGGTGACCTTTACGATTTCCTGCACGATGATCACCTGGCCCGTCTCAAGCAGGAGGCCAGGCAAGTGGCCGTGCCCACCGCCGATGTCGATGAGCTGGCCTACAAGGCCCGCAAGGCCTTGTGGGACAGCGCAGGCCTCAATGCGCTGATGATCGCTGGCATGTTCGTGCCCGCCCTCGGCACGATAATGACCGCGGTGGTTGCCTACCAACTGCTGGATGAAGCCTATGAGGGCTATGAGGCCTGGCAGGTCGGTGACCGCCACCAGGCCATCGGCCACTTTGAGTCGGTGGCGCTCAACCTGGTGGTGATCGGCGGCTTGCACCTTGCCGGCAAGGCCGTGAACAAACCTGGCTCCAGCGCATTGATGGACAGTCTCGCGCCGATCGTTCTCGACGACGGCAGCCAACGCCTGTGGCGACCAGTGCCAAGGCGCCTGCTTCAGGACTACCCGCGCCTGACCAGGTCAATGGCCAGGCGTATGCAGGCCGAAGGGCAGCTGCCATCGAAAGCCGTGTCATCCCCGCCGAACGACTCGGCCCGGCAGTTCCTGAACAGCGCACTGGAAGGCCTCTACCTGCCAGAACAGGCCAGCGCCGACAGCGAGCGCCTGATCATCAATGCCCTGCCCCAGCTCCCCGGCTGGCCGGCGCAACTGCGCCTCGAACTGCGTGCCACCTCGCCCCGAGGCCCCGTGCTGATGGCCTCGGGCGCCGAGCCAGGCAGCCGCGCTTGCGTCGTGATCAAGTCCGCCGAAGGTTACGAGGCCCACCTCGGGGAGCGGCCAGCACCGCAGACGCGGGATCATGACCTCGGCAGGGCTGTCTTCCATGCACTGTCCCCGGCCGACCGCCAGGCCCTGGGGCTGGATGAAGTCGATAGCCTGCGCGGCGCGATCCACCGCCTGGTTGCGTCTGATAACACCCGCGCCCTGCGCCTGCTCGAACCCTCTGCGGTAGGCTGGGGACCGCGCGGTGGGCTGCTGGGTGGCATGCAAGAGCCTGCCCCGCATATAGACATCGGTGCGGCGTTCCGGCGCTACCGACAACTCTATCCCGAGGCCGCGGACGTCCAGATCAATGAACAACTGACGCAATGGGCGCAAGCTGGCCTGGACCCTGCGCAGCAGATGGCCGACCTGGAACGCCAGCTCATGGACTTTCGCCAGGAACTGCGTGCCTGGGCCGGCGATAATCCGTTGCGCCATGCCGCCGCCCGCAGACTGGTGAGCAACTGGCAACGCATTTCGGAATATGCAGAAGAGGAAGGGGACACCGTACACCTGCTCAGCCTGTCCGACCTGGCCTTGACCAACGAGGACCTGGCCGCGCTGGCGTTGCCGGACCGCTTCGAACATATCCAGCGCGTGGACCTGACCGGCAATCGCGACTTGACCGAACTGCCTGCGGAGTTCCTTGAACGGTTTCCCCAGTTGGAACACCTTCACCTGATGAACTGCGGGCTGACGCAGATCCCCGATATCCCGGTGCCGGAGTCGCTGCTATGGCTCGACATGCAAGGCAATCGAATCGCCTGGACCGACGTCAACCAAGCGGCACTCGACCGCCTGAGCGACTTGCAAATGCTGGACCTGTCGCACAACCCTCTGGCCCGAAGCCCCGACCTCGGCCAACTGGACGACCTCGACCTGCTCAACCTCAACCACTGCGAGCTGACGGAATGGCCTGCGGGTATCCGCACTGATGACGACTGGCACCCGACGGTATTCGACCTGCGCGACAACCGCTTCGCGAGCCTGCCGCAAGACCTCCAACTGTCCCGCGTTGCCGCCCAGAACCTGTGGCTGGAGAGCGACGACCTGAGCGAACAGGTCAGCCAGCAGATCCAGGCCTACTACGATCAACACGGTATCGACCTGCTGGTCGCCGACATCGACTACGAGGACATGCTCGAAGACACCGACATCGCCGACCGGGGTATCTGGAACGCCTTGCCACTGCCCTATCGCCGTGAACTCCGTGGCCTGCAGCAATTGCCCGACTACAGCCAGCCACAATTGTGGGAACGGCTGCGTACCTTCAGCGATCCCCGCGTGAGGGACTATGCCTTGTCGATCGGCGCCATCAGACTGCTGGACGACGAGGTGTTCCCGCCCCCCTTCGAGGAATGACCCCAAGGCGAGTGCCACACGTCGCGTCATGGGCCAGACTGGTGTTTTTCAGCCGGTGAGCGCATGCTCGTCGGCTGAAGCGTTTCATCATCTGGATTAGAGAGGTGCAGTGCCCATGGACCGTCTGCTCGATTCGCTGTTTCCCGCCCCTGAGGATGTTCCCGAAGCCTGGCGCCTGGGTGAGCCCCTGGAACAACGTGACTACCTGGTCGCCGGTGAACTCAGGCGCTGGGACGGACCACTGGCCACGGTACGCAGCCCGGTCTGGCTGAAGGATGGCGACGAAGAACACCAGGTTATCCTCGGCAGCGCTCCACTGCTGGACGCCGACACCGCGCTCACCGCCCTGGACGCCGCCGTCGCCGCCTATGACAAAGGCCGTGGCGCCTGGCCCAACATGCGTGTGGCCGAACGCATCCAGCATGTCGAGGCGTTCCTCGCGCGCATGCGTGAACAGCGCACGGCCGTGGTCAAGCTACTGATGTGGGAGATCGGCAAGAACCTCAAGGATTCGGAAAAGGAATTCGACCGCACCTGCGACTACATCGTCGACACCATCAACGCCCTCAAGGACCTGGACCGCCGCTCCAGCCGCTTCGAACTGGAACAGGGCACCCTCGGCCAGATCCGCCGTGCGCCGTTGGGCGTGGCATTGTGCATGGGCCCCTACAACTACCCGCTGAACGAGACCTTCACCACGCTGATCCCGGCGCTGATCATGGGCAACACCGTGGTGTTCAAGCCGGCCAAGTTCGGCGTGTTGCTGATCCGCCCGCTGCTCGAGGCATTCCGTGACAGCTTCCCGGCCGGGGTGATCAACGTCATCTACGGCCGTGGCCGCGAGACGGTGAGCGCCCTGATGGCCAGCGGCAAGGTCGACGTGTTCGCCTTCATCGGCACCCATAAAGCCGCCAGCGACCTGAAGAAGCTGCACCCGCGCCCGCACCGTCTGCGCGCGGCCCTGGGCCTGGACGCCAAGAACCCCGGTATCGTGCTGCCCCAGGTTGACCTGGACAACGCCGTGGACGAAGCCGTCACCGGCGCGCTGTCGTTCAACGGCCAGCGCTGCACGGCGTTGAAGATCCTCTTCGTGCATGAGGACGTAGTCGATGCGTTCCTCGACAAGTTCCAGCGCAAGCTGGCGGCGCTCAAGCCAGGCATGCCCTGGGAGCCGGGCGTTGCCCTGACGCCGCTGCCGGAACCTGGCAAGGTCGACTACCTCGATGGCCTGGTGGCCGACGCCACCAGCAAAGGTGCCAAGGTACTCAATGAAGGCGGTGGCCAGAGCCGCGGTTCGTTCTTCTACCCCGCCCTGCTCTACCCGGTCAGCCGCGACATGCGGGTGTACCACGAGGAACAGTTCGGCCCAGTGGTGCCGGTGGTGCCGTACCGTGATCTGCAGACAGTGGTCGACTATGTACTCGACTCCGACTACGGCCAGCAATTGAGCCTGTTCGGCAACGACCCCGGGACCATCGGCGCACTGGTCGACATCTTCGCCAATCAGGTGGGACGCATCAACCTCAATGCCCAGTGCCAACGTGGCCCGGACACTTACCCGTTCAACGGCCGCAAGAACAGCGCCGAGGGCACGCTGTCGGTGCACGACGCACTGCGGGTGTTCTCTATTCGCACCCTGGTGGCAACCAAGTTCCAGGATGCAAACAAGCAACTGATCAGTGAGATCATCGGTAACCGGCAGTCGAGTTTCCTGACCACCGACTACATCTTCTGACCCCCCGTTCGCCGGCAAGCCGCTTGGCGCCTGCTGTAGGAGCCGGCTTGCCGGCGAACCGTTTTTTAATAGGAAAACGATCTAAGGCGATTGTCGATTTCCCAGCCGTTTGAACGACTCTAATCACCCAGGTAGTGCAACCCACCCACGTGAAAGGAGCTTACGAAAATGGCAGTCAAACCCATCCCCGAAGGCCAGCACAGCATCACCCCGTACCTCGGTATCGAGGGTGCCGCCAAGGCCATCGAGTTCTACAAGAAGGCCTTCAACGCCGTCGAGATGTTCCGCCTGGAAGGCCCGGATGGCCGGGTCGGTCACGCGGAACTGAAAATCGGCGACTCCTCGCTGATGCTCGCCGACCCTTGCGACATGCCGGATAGCCTCAAGGCCACCCAGACCATCGAGCATCCCGCTGTCGGCCTGCACCTCTATGTCGAGGACTGCGACAAGATCTACGCCCAGGCCATCGCCGCCGGCGCCAAGCGGGTCACTGAACTGAAGGACCAGTTCTACGGTGACCGCAGCGGCGCCTTGAAGGACCCGTTCGGCAATGTGTGGTTCGTCTCCACCCACAAGGAAGACCTCAGCGTCGAGGAGATCCGCGCCCGCGCCGCGAAAATGTTCGCTGGCCAGTGAAGTCCAGGCCGCGGGCCTCAAGCGACGGTTGAAAGCGTCAGCGCTTTGCTTGAAGCTTGGGGCTCGTAGCTTGGAGCTGCTTCTCAATGCGTATCATCGAAAAATCCGGCGCGCAGGTGCGCAGCCTGACCCTGGCCGAAGAGGAACTGCTGGCCGGTTTCGCCACCGGCACCCTGTCCGGCCCCCGCCTGCTGCAGGCCAACCAGTTGCTGATGAAGGTGCGCGGCGCCAACCAGTGGCTGGCCTGCGACTGCCGCAAGGATGCCCTGCCGGTGCTCAACGTCACCCTCAACGGCAATACCGGCACGCTGTTCCTGCGCAACAACCCCGACACGCCGGAGCACGCCACAGGCTGCCCGTTCATCAAGGATCCGCGGGAGGCCAGCGAGCACAGTGAGGAACTCGCTCAACCCGCCGCCTGGCTGGCGCCGGATACACCCTTGCGCCTGCTCGGCGACTATAGCCGCGCCAGTGATAACGATGCGCCCGCCCGCGCGCGCGAACCTGGGGAGCGCCGGGAACAGCAACGCCTGCTGTCGTTGCTGCTGACCTGGATCGAAGCCAGTGGCCTCAACGTCTACACCACCCATATGAAGAAAGACCTCACCGCGCAGTTCGCCGAGCTGCGTGGCGTCGCCGGCCGCTACCCGCTGCTGGAACGGGTACCGGCCAGCAACTACCTGGAAACCCGCCTGGACATGAAGCACATGATGATGCTCAAGGCCCGGCTGCGTGAAGCCACGGTATTCGGCAACCACCGCCGCCATGGTTTGCTGCTCGATTGCGTCGAACAGGTCAAGGGGCGCAAGGTCGTCACGGCTCGCAGCGAGGACGGCTTCGACTTCCAGGGCCATCACCAGTACTGGGGCGGCAACCGTACAACCGGCCCGTTGCTGGCGCTGGCGCTTTATTCGCCCGCCACCGCGGGCAGCCACTTCTACGAACTGATTCATGTGGCCAGCGTCCCCGTGTTGTCACGGGCGCATCTGTTCCCGGTCTACCGCGATGAAGAGCGCGAGCCGCTCAAGGCGCTGGTGTCGCTGATCGACTGGATGGCGGGCAAAGGGGTGAAGGTGTTGATGCGCCGGCCGGTGATCGGTGGCCAGGTGATGGATGAGCTGGTGCTGACTTCGGACCAGGACCGCGTGCTGTCGGTGTCGCTGCTGGAGCAACCGCTGGGGCCGGAGCCGGACGCCGAGAACTTCAAGCGCTACGCCGACTTCAAGAGCCTGGAGACCTTCCGCAAATATGTGGCGGGGTTCTTCATGCGCGAGCGTTAGGTGCGCCGCCCCAGGCCGTGCGCGATCCCTGCAGGAGCGGCTTTAGCCGCGATCACCCGCGAAGCGGGTGCCAGGTACGTGGCACCCCCATCGCGGCTGAAGCCGCTCCTATGTATGGACTCGCCCACACT
>NZ_JARPQB010000062.1 GCF_029478665.1 Pseudomonas entomophila | reverse complement strand
ACTGTGATGCCTCGGCGGGGGCGAGTCCATTCAATTACAGAGGTCGTGGTTGCCCGTGAGGCAGTCGGAGTCGCCACACGACCGTCGAGCCGCCCAAGTCACATTTTTCCCCGAACGGCACTTGCGCGATCCGCGCGTCGCTGCTTGAATCGAATCGTCAGTCTGCAAGTGACCAACAAGTCACGCCACAGATCGGACGCCCTTTGCCGGCCACCCAGCGCCTCGATGCCCTGGGGCACGGCAAATCGCCCGCAACAACAATACCGTCGACACAAGCGTCAAGGATCGACACAAGGGCCCACCGGTTTCTCTTCCAGGCAAATGCCTACCTGTCATAAAGAACGTGCACCCTAGGTGACGCGAATACCCTTTTTGCGCCAGGAGTCGATGACATGAGGCCAGAAATCGCTGTACTTGATATCCAAGGGCAGTACCGGGTTTACACGGAGTTCCATCGCGCGCAAGGCGCCGAGAAGACGATCATCCTGATCAATGGCTCGTTGGCCACCACGGCATCCTTCGCCCAGACGGTGCGCAGCCTGCACCCGCAATTCAACGTGGTGCTGTACGACCAGCCGTATGCCGGCAAATCAAAGCCCCACAACCGCCAGGAGCGCCTGCTCACCAAGGAGACCGAGGCGCACATCCTGCTCGAGCTGATCGAGCACTTCCGTGCCGACCACGTGATGTCGTTCTCCTGGGGCGGCGCCTGCACCCTGCTGGCGCTGGCGCACCAGCCGCGGCTGGTGAAGAAGGCCATCGTCAGCTCGTTCTCGCCGGTGATCAACGAACCGATGCGCGACTACCTGGAGCGTGGCTGCCAGTTCCTGGCCGCCTGCGACCGCTACCAGGTGGGCAACCTGGTCAACGACACCATCGGCAAGCACCTGCCGTCGCTGTTCAAGCGCTTCAACTACCGACATGTCAGCAGCCTGGACAGCCACGAGTACGCGCAGATGCACTTCCACATCAACCAGGTGCTCGACCACGACCTGGAGCGGGCGCTGAAGGCGGCGCGCAACATCGACATCCCGGTGCTGTTCATCAACGGTGACCGCGACGAGTACACCACGGTCGAGGATGCCCGCCAGTTCGCCCAGCATGTGGGGCAGAGCCACTTCAGCGTGATCCGCGAGGCCGGCCACTTCCTCGACATGGAGCACAAGGGCGCCTGCGAGGATACCCGCTCGGCCATGCTCGGTTTCCTCAAGCCGACCGTGCGCGAGGCCCGCCAACGCTACACACCGGTGCACGCGCAGCATGCACTGGCTATCTGAGCGCATCGGCGTCCTGTGGGCCCTGCTACCCGCGGGCTACAGGTCGCCGACAGGCTTTTTTATAACCTTGGGCTTCTAATACGGGGGGAGTTATGGTAAAAAGTCGGGCGCAAACGCGGGTATAGTTTAGTGGCAAAACGAAAGCTTCCCAAGCTTTAGTTGAGGGTTCGATTCCCTCTACCCGCTCCACATCGCATTCCCCGCATGGCGTTCCGGTAACGTCATCGCTGTCAAAAGGAGCCTCGGCTCCTTTTTTCGTTTCCAAGACTTTCCTTGATCTGGCCCATGGCCAAACCCCGGTCGATTGGCTTGAATGCGCAGCGGCTTCAGGTGCATAACCGCCTAAGCTTGTTGAAACATTTCCAAGGGACTGCCCATGTTTCTCTCCCGCTGGCTACCGGGCCTGGCCAACCTGCTGCACTACCGCCGCGAGTGGTTCCACGCCGACTTGCAGGCCGGCCTTTCCGTGGCCGCGATCCAGATCCCCATCGCCATCGCCTACGCACAGATCGTCGGCCTGCCGCCGCAGTACGGCTTGTACGCCTGTGTGCTGCCGATGATCGTCTATGCCCTGATCGGCAGCTCGCGCCAGCTGATGGTCGGCCCTGACGCGGCCACCTGCGCGATGATCGGCGGTGCGGTGGCGCCCCTGGCCATGGGCGACCCGCACCGCATCGCCGAGCTGTCGGTGATCGTCACCGTGCTGGTCGGCGCGATGCTGATCGCCGCGGGAGTGGCGCGGGCCGGATTCATCGCCAGCTTCTTCTCGCGACCGATCCTGATCGGCTACCTCAACGGCATCGGCCTGAGCCTGATTGCCGGGCAACTGTCGAAAGTGGTGGGGTTCAAGATCGAGGGTGACGGATTCATCCTCAGTTTGCTCAACCTGCTCCAGCGCCTGGGCGAGATCCACTGGCTGAGCCTGGCCATCGGCCTCGTCGGGCTGGGCCTGTTGATCGGGCTGCCGCGCCGCTTCCCGCGCCTGCCGGCCGCGTTGGTGACCGTGGTGGTGTTCACCGCGCTGGCCGGTTTGTTCGGGCTGGACCGCCTGGGTGTGGCGATCCTCGGCCCGGTACCGGCGGGCATCCCGGAGCTGGCCTGGCCACAGAGCAACCTGGCGGAAACCAAGAGCCTGCTGCGCGACGCCCTGGGTATCGCCACCATCAGTTTCTGCAGCGCCATGCTCACCGCCCGCAGCTTCGCCGCCCGCCACGGCTATGCCATCAATGCCAACCATGAGTTCGTCGCCCTGGGGGTGAGCAACCTGGCCGCGGGCGTGTCCCAGGGTTTCGCCATCAGTGGCGCCGACTCGCGCACGGCGGTCAATGACATGGTCGGCGGCAAGAGCCAGCTGGTGGGGATCATCGCCGCGCTGGTGATCGCCCTGATCCTGCTGTTCTTCACCGCGCCCATGGCCTGGATCCCTCAGCCCGCGTTGGGCGCCGTGCTGCTGATGGCCGGCTGGGGGCTGATCGACGTGAAGTCGCTCAGGAGCATCCGCAGGCTCAGCCGCTTCGAGTTCTGGCTGTGCCTGCTGACCACGGTTGGCGTGCTGGGCCTGGGGGTGCTGCCGGGCATCGTGTTCGCCGTGACCCTGGCGATCCTGCGCCTGCTCTACAGCATCTACCAGCCCACCGACGCCGTGCTCGGCTGGCTGCCCGGCATCGACGGCCAGGTCGACGTGCGCCAGCACAAGGAGGCGCGCACCTTGCCGGGTTTGGTGGTGTATCGCTTCGACGACGCGATCCTGTTCTTCAATGCCGACTACTTCAAGATGCGCCTGCTCGAAGCCGTGCAGGGTGAACAGCAGGTGCAGGTGGTGCTGTTCGACGCCGAGGCGGTGACCAGCATCGATGTCAGCGGCATCGCCGCCCTGCGCGAAGTGCGCGACACCCTCGCCGCCCAGGGCATTCACTTCGCCATTGCCCGCGCACGCGGCACTTTCCTGCGCATGCTGGTGCGCTCGGGCATGGCCCGGGAGATGGAGGACAAGCTGCTGTTCGGTTCGGTACGGGCGGGAATCAGGGCGTATCGGGTGTGGCGAAACAGGAATCGGCAGGTGCCGTCCAAATATTGAGGGAAAGGGACTACGGCATTGCCAGAGGTGAATGATGTCGTCGCAGCAGTGCCTTCGATAGCCTTGCTATCCCGTGCTCTTGCCACGGTCCACCTTTTCCCAAGTAGCGTTGTTACAACATCGACTACGCCAGTGGCGCACTCCCTGCTATGCTCTTCACCGAAACGGCCATCTTCACCAAACGTGTAAAGGAACTGCTCGACGATGAGACTTACCGGCTGCTGCAGGTTCGTCTCTTGATTGCCCCGCATGCAGGTGACCTCATCGAGGGCACCGGTGGCTTGCGCAAGCTCCGCATCGCAGCGAACGGGCATGGAAAACGAGGTGGCGCCCGGGTCATCTACTACCACTTCAACGCTGCGGCGCAAATCGCCATGCTCTACATCTTCCCCAAGAACGAGCAACAGGACTTGTCCAACGAACAGCGCAAGGCACTGAAAGCCGTCATCGAACACTGGAGACACCCATGAGCCGATTTTTCGAAGAACTGATGCAAAGCGTTGAGCAGATGGATGAAATCATCCAGGGGCAACGCCAGCCTTCCCGCCAGTTCGAAATCGATGCGCTTCAGGTCCGCAACATTCGCAAGAGCACCGGCCTGTCCCAGGTGCGCTTCGCCGAGATGATCGACGTGCAGGTCGCCACGTTACGCAACTGGGAACAGGGGCGTCGTGAGCCCACCGGCCCCGCCAAGGCATTGCTTCGGGCACTGCACAATGACCCCGAGCATGTACTCAAAGCGCTTGCTCACTGAAGGCCCGGGCGTTCCGGGCCTGCAATGTACTTCCCGCCTCAGGCCTGCGGGTAGCTGCAACCGACGTACAGGTCGCGGTCCTTGTCTTCGGTCGAAACCACGCGCAACGTGCCCTTGTTGTCGAGCACACGCTGATAGTCCACATAACCGTCGGTATCGAGCGTCTTCTTCAGCTTGAGCGTACTGGCCAGCTTGGCCGCATCGGCCAGGGGCGCGGTGCTGCTGCTCTGCAGGTAGAAGCTGAAGCGATCGGTCATCACCAAGGTGGCGGACGACACGCCATTGATGCTCAGCGCCGGGGTGACCTGCCAGGCGGCGCCGCCCCAGGGGCTGTGCGCCTCATCCTTGGTGAAGGTCAATTGCTCGGCGTCGACCAACTGGTTGAAAGCCTCCACCTGCTGCGCGCTGGCCTCGCATTTGGCCAGCGCCGTGAACAAGGCGACTTGGGCCGAATCGGCAGCCGAGGCGGAAAACGCGGCCAGGCAGCCGGCCAGGGTGAGGAAACGAAGCGATCCTTTCATGAGAACATCCTTGCTCAGTTGAACGTGCATTGGTTGAACGACAGGTAATCACTGCCGGAGGTGAATTGCAGTACGCATTCGGCGTCGAACTTCTGGCCCGGGTGCAGCGCTTTCATCTGCTCGTCCTGGGCACTGTCGGCCCCACGCAGACGGGCCAGTTCGTAGCCATCATCATCGCCAGCGGCGAGTATCGGCGCGCCCTTGAGGTTGGTCGACACACCCAGCGCCACCGCGGTGATCTGCACCGGCTGGTTCAGCTCTTCCATGCTCAGCGTGGAATAGCCCTTCTGCTCGTAGCTCTGGTACAGCGTGGCAATATCCTGGGCATCGGCGCCCGGGGCAAACAAGAGGCTGCAGGCTAGCACAGCCAAGATCCTGGATTTCACACTAGCTCCTTGTGACGGGTCTCCAGCGCGGGCTGCTGGAGACCGGCACTTTGCCATTAGTGAAGAGCGGGCACCATCGGGGTCTCCCTGATCCGGCTACTTCGGCACGCAGGCCTGCGGCTGCGCCTGGGTGCCACGGCCGATCAGGCTGATCAACCCGCAAGGCAAGCTGCCACGCCACTGCAGGTAGTCGTGCCCCGCCGGATACTCCACCTGCTCCACCGCATACCCCTTGGCCAGCAGCACATCGCGCAGGTGACGATTGGTGTCGAGAATCCTCGGCCCCTCGAACAGCCCGGCCTGGAGGTAGAAACGCAACGGCTTGCGCGGTGCCTTCACGTACTCACGGGTCAACCAGCCGGGCTCGTCCCCCTCCTGCGCCCACCAGTACGAACCCGACAGGCTCAGCACATTGCCGAACAGTTCCGGGTGCATCAAGCCCATGTAAGCCGAAGCCAGGCCGCCATAACTGGAACCCGCGACCACGGTGCGCGAGGCCGTCGCCGACAGGCCTTGCTGACGCGCCCATGGCATCAGCTCCTCGGCCATGAAGCGGGCGAACGAAGGATTGGGCGGCAGTTCCTGCTGGCGGCTGAGGTCGCTGGGGTTGGCAATGATGATCGCGGCCGTGGGCGGGATCAGGCCGTCGGCGATCAGGTTGTCGAGAAGGGTCGGGGTTGGCACCTGGCGGGTGTAGGCATGGGCGTCGAACAGCACCAGCAGCCCTTGGTCGGCCTTGCCGGGCCGCCAGCCGGCCGGTCGGTACAAGTAGATGTCCCGTTTATTACCCAGCAACCGGCTGTCCAGGCGCTTGCGCTCCAGGCTGCCTCGCGACACGCCCTCGCGGACCGCTACCCAGGGTTGCGGAGCGGCGTCCGGCAGTTCCAGGCGCGACCGCGACAACCACGGATCTGCGCTGCCATCGGCGAAAGTGTTCGGGTTGAGCGGGTCGCGCCGGGTGGTGGCAAGAATCACCCGGCGATCATCCGAAACCGGCACATCGGCGGCCATCTGGTAGCTCAGACGAGTGGCGGCCGGCACCTCGAAACTGCGATACCAGACATCGCTCTGCCCCAGGCGCTGAAGCGACTCGTGATTGCCCGTGGGTGCGCCGAACATCCGCACGTTGTCGCGCGCGCCGCGCCACAGAAAGGTGACCAGGCGCTGGTCGGGGTGGCCGGGGATCGCTTCGACCATGGGCGTGCCGTCAACGCCTCGGGCCGTCCAGAACGCATCGGTGGATTCGCCTTTGGCCAATGCCTCCGACAGCGTGCGCAAAATCGGGCTGGCCAGTGTTGCAGAGCTTTTCCGTTGCCCGGCGACCGGCACCACCTGATCCAGGCGCAAGTTGAAACGTTCTTTGGGGCGGATCGCCAGCGCCTCGGCGCGCATCAGGTAGTGGCCATCCTGCCCAGCCACGAAGAGAAACTCACGCGGCTGGTCCAGGCCATCGACCAACAGGCGCAACGGCTTCCCCTGCGCATCGAGCAGGCGCAGGCTGACATCGCCATCGAGGCGGCCCCGCACCAGGTCGCCGGCCTTCAGTGACAACTGCCAGGTCGGGGAGCTTGTCGCACCGGCCTGCCCGCTCACGGCCTTGCCTGGCTCCAGGCGGGGTTCATCGGCGGCCATTGCCGCCCCGGTACAGGCGGCCAGCAGCACCAGGGCACGGGTCAATCGCTGCATACCCACCTCAGAAGTCGACGCTGGCGGAAAGCTTCAGGGTGCGCGGCTCGCTGACGGTGGCGTAACCGTCGTTGAACACGCCGGCCCAGTAGGCGCGGTTCTCGACGTTCTCCAGGCTGGCGCGCAAGGTCACGTCCTTGCTCAGCACCTTGGTGGCATAGCGCGCACCCAGGTCGTAGCGGGTCCACTGGGGGATCTTCAGCTGGTTGGCGCTGTCGAGGTACTGCGAGCTGCTATGGATGCCCAGCGCAGTCAGGGTCAGGCCCTCGACCCAAGGCAGGTCCCACTCGGCCCCCAGGTTGGCCGACCAGGCCGGCACGCCGCGCGCGGTGTTGCCATCCAGGGTGCCGTTGGCAGTCTTGGTCAGCACGGCGCGGGTATACGTCACGCCGCCCAGCAGGCGCACATCGGGCGTGACCTCACCGAACATCGTCCACTCCACGCCGCGGTTGCGCTGCTCGCCGTCGTCGTTGTAACGGTTGCTGGCCTTGTCGTAGATCATGCTCGGCTTTTCGATCTGGAACAGCGCCAGGGTATGGGTGAAGTCGCCCAGGTCCCACTTCACGCCTGCCTCCATCTGCTTGGCGACATACGGGGCGAACTGCTCGTTGTAGTTGGCGGCCTTTACATCGGTGACCATGCCACCCTGGGTCAGGCCTTCGATGTAGTTGGCGTACAGCGACACCGGCGCATCCCAGGGCTTGAGCACGATGCCCACGGCGGGGGTCACCTTGCGCTCGTCATAGGACGGGGTGCTCATTTTCTGCCGCACGCGCTGGGCGCGGGCGCCCAGGGTGAGCAGCACGCGATCGTCGACGAAGCCCAGTGTGTCGGCCACGGCGAAGCTGGAGAGCGTGTTGTCGCCGGTCTTGACGCTGCTGCCATGGTCACCGGCGATGATTGCCTTGCCGGGGTGGTAGATATTGGTGGTGTAGCCCTTGCCGGTGACGGTCGGTGCCCGGCCGATATCCTGGTGCAGCAGCGTGGTGCTGAGTACCAGCTGGTGGCTGACCGGCCCGGTCATGAAGTTGCCGCGCAGGCCGGCCTCGGTGGACAGGCTGTGGGTGTAGCCCGCCTGGTTGTAGGTCTCGCCCGTGGCGGTGCCATCCGGCTTGGTGACGATCACCCGGGTGCCATTGAGGAAACCGTCGTAACGGGTGCGTGCACCACCGACGCTGGCGTAGGCCGTCCAGCGGTCGTCGAACTGGTACTCGCCGTGCAGCGTCACCGCCTTGCTGACCTGCTTGGCATTGATGCCTTCGAGGATGTTGGTGTCGGGCTTGGGCGCCTTGGTCACCGTGCCGAGCTTGCTGAAGCCAGCCATCATCGGGCTGCCGTTGTCCATCTTCTCGTGGCTTTCATAGGCGTCCAGCGCCAGCTTGAAGTTGTCGCCTCGATAATCCAGGGCAAGCGCTGCCAGGGTACGGTCCTTGGACTGTTCATCGACGCCGGTGTCACCGCTGCCGTACACGCCGTTGAAGCGGACACCGAAACGGTTGTCGGCGAAGCGGCGGCTGACATCGATGTGTTCGGCCACATAGCCATCGGAGACATAGCTGGTGGTCAGGCGGGTGAGCGGTGCGTCCCCGGCGCGCTTGGGTACCAGGTTGACCACGCCACCCACGCCGCCGTTGGGCGCCATGCCGCTGAGCAGCGCGCCTGGCCCCTTGAGCACTTCGACCCGCTCGAGGAATTCGGTTGGCACATGGCCATCCGGCGCCAGGCCGTACAGGCCATTCATCGCCAGTTCCGTGGAGTCAAGTGCATAGCCACGAATCATGAAGTTCTCGTAGGTATGCCCTTCACCGGTGCTGAAGCGGATCGACGGGTCGTTGCGCAGCACTGCGCCGACCGTGCCGCTCTGCTGGTTCTCGATGGTCTTGGCGGTGTAGGCGCTGACGCTGAACGGGGTGTCCATGATGTCGCGGTTACCCAGCAAACCGATGCGGGCGCCACGGGCGACCTGGCCGCCGCTGTAGGTGTCCGGCAGGTCGCTGTTGAACCCACTGGCGTTGACCGTGGTGGCGCCCAGTGTCAGCGCGCCGTCCTCGCCGCCGCCACGCAGGATGATCACGCCGTTTTCCTCCACCGCCACCAGGTCGCTGCCCGCCAGCACCTGGCGCAAGGCCTGCAGCACCGTGTAGCGCCCTTGCAGCGCCGGGGCGCCACGCCCGGACAACAGGCGGCTGTCGGCGGCGATCGCCACGCCAGACTCATGGGCCAGGGCATGCACCGTGGCTTCCAGCGGCTGGCTCGGCAGGTCCAGGGTCAGCGGCAGGCTGTCGGCCTGGGCCGCATGGGCCGCCAGCAGGCCGGCGCAAGCCAGGGCCAGGCGCCGCAGGGTGCCGGGGAAGCGGGTGGAGGAAAGCGACATGATCGGTCCTTGCAGAAGGTGGGTTCACAGCTGATGACGTGACAGCCACGAATTACCCCTCAAAGAAATTTCGGCGGGGATCATCGCAGTGTGATCAGGCGCTGCCCGCCCTGCTCCACCAGCCTTACCGGCAAGGCACGTGGCAACGCCTCGAGCAGTACCTCGGGCTGATAGCTGGGGAAACTGCCGGTCAGGCGCAAGGTGCTGGCGCCAGGGTCGAGGGCCACCGGATGCGCCACGTAGGCATTGAGCTCGCCGATCACTTCACTCAAGGGCTGGTCGGTGAACGACCACCAGCTACGCTGCCAATGCGCCAGGTCGGGGCCGAACGCGCCACCGGCGCGCAGCGTGCCCAGGTGGCCCTGGCCGTCCAGGCAGATGCGCTCACCAGCCTGAAGAACCTGCTCGCCGCCCTGCAGCCCACGCACCTGCACCCGCCCCCTGGCGACCGCCACCTGCACCCGGTCTCCTCGGTCGCTGACGGTGAAGGCCGTGCCCAGCACCTGGACCAGCCCGAGGCGGGTACTGACCAGGAACGGCCGCCAGAGCTCATGGGCGACATCGAAGAAGGCATTGCCATGCAGCAGCATGACCTGGCGCTCGCCATGGTCGAAATGCACCCGCAGGTTGCTTTCGGCGGCCACCAGCAACTGGCTGCCATCAGGCAGCGTGAGTGAGCGTGGCGCTTCGGCGTGTGCGGTCTGCAGGTCGTACTGGAAGGGGGCGGTGCGCCTGAACATCCAGCCCAACCAGCCACCGGCGCCCAGCACCAATGCCAAGGCGCCCCCCTGACGCAACAGCCGTCGCCGCCCGGCATCGCACGCTTGCGGCTGAACCGCCGCCCGCAGTTGCGGGGTCAGGCGATGGACCATCTGCCAACGCTGCTCGGCCTCTTTCCAGGCACGCTCATGCTCGTCACTCCTGCCGCGCCAACGTTGCGCCTGCTCGCCCAACTGGCGCACCCGCTCGGGGTCATCGCCCTGCAAGGCGGCCAGGTAGACCAGGGCCTGCTGGACCTTGCGCGCGGAGGCCGGCTCAAGCATGGCGCAGGCTCATGCGCAGTTCGGAAAGATCGAACACCGCCCGGGCGATATGCAGTTCCACCGATTTCGCCGACAGCCCCAGCGCCTCGCATACCTCCCGGTGGCTGTGGCCATGCAGGCGCACGCGCACGAACACCTCGCGGCGCAAGCGCGGCATGCGCTCGATCCGCGTAATCAGCAGTTGCAACTGCTCGCGGGCGATCATGATGTCTTCCACGCTTGGCGTCAGCAGCTCCGCCCTCGCCAGCCAGTCCTCCAGCGCGGCCAGCTCAGTGCTGCGCCGCCGGTATTGATCGATGCACAGGTTGCGCGCGGCCTGGAACAGCAAGGCACGGGCATTGACCACCGGGGCGTTGAGCGCATGGGCATAGGCCTGGGCGAAACTGGACTGGGCAATGTCGGCGGCATCGTCGGGGTTGCGCAGACGCCCGCAGAGGTAGCGGCGCAGGTCGCTGTAGTGGGCGAGCAGGTCGTCAACGACGGTCTGGAGGGCCGGATGGGTGTTCCAAGGCGCGGAAAGGGAGGTCATTGCACGGGACTGTGACAAGGATCGTTAATAGGAATTCCTATCATTCTCACACATGTCATTCGGCCATCGCCAGTCTCGCATGGACCCGTTCGACCTCATGGGGCTGACTATCCCCTGTGGGAGCGGGTAAACCCGCTCCACCTTCATGCGCGATCCTTGTAGGAGCGGCCTCGTGCCGCGAAAGGGCTGCGTAGCGGCCCCTGGACTTCACTGTCGAGCAAAGATCGCCGGGGCCGCTTTGCGGCCCTTTCGCGGCACGAGGCCGCTCCTACAGGGGCGAGGTCGTTCCTGTCAGTAGCCCAAGGTGCTCAACAATTGACCTTCCCTGCCAACCTGCCGGCCATAGAAGCGCATCAGCTCACCCGCACGGTTGGTGAAAATCCCGTCCACACCCGCCTTCATGGCCTTCTCGAAGTCCACTTTTTCATCGAGGGTGTAGACGTGCACCAGCATGCCGCGCTCATGGGTCGCCTGGTTCATCCACGGCTGGATCAGGTCGGAATAGCTCTGCTCACCCAGGTGAGTGCGCACCGCCGAAGGGCCGGTGCCGATGGCGCCACCTTCCTTGGCGTAACCGAGCCAGCGCTCGAACTCGGCGCGGTCCTTGGGCTGCTGGCGTGCATAGAAGGCCGACTTGTCCTGTTCACCCGATTCGGTGAAGTCCTGCCCCGAGGCCGGCTCGACACTGCCCTTGGCCACCCACAGCAGGAGGATCTTCGGCACCTGCGGCATGGCCTCGTGCAGCAGCTTGAGGCTGTTGCGGTCGAAGGTCTGCAGCACCACCTTGCCCGGCTTGTCCAGCCAGCCCCGCGCCTCGAGGCGCTTCTTCAGGTCCTGTTCGATCCCTGGGAACTGGGCCGGCTCCTTGGTCTCGATGTACAGGCCAGGGTGGCGCTTGGCATCCGCCTCGGCGATATCGATCACTTCATCCAGGGTGAGGATGCGCTGTTGCTTGAAGTGCTCACGGGCACGCTCGGGGTACGCCTTGTTGAACCAACTGCCGGCGTCCAGCGACTTGAGCTCCGCCAGGGTGAAGGCACTCACCGGGCTGTTCTTGCGCTCGGGGAAGCGTTCGGCGACGTCGCTGGTACGCAGCAGCACGTCGTCGTGGACCACCACCAGCACGCCATCGCGGGTGCGCTGCAGGTCCATTTCCAGGTAGTCGGCACCCAGCTCACGGGCCAGCTGGTAGGCAGCCGTGGTGGATTCCGGGGCATCGAACGAAGCGCCGCGGTGGGCGATCACCGCCGGTTGCGGGATGCCCTGGGCACGCGCAAGCGCCTGGCCGTCGACGGCCTGGGCAGCGCCCGTGGCCAGCAGGGTGGTCAGGCCCAGGGCCTGGATGAGGGTCTTGTGCATTGAAGTAGTCCTTTGTCTGTCTGTACCGGCCCCTCACGGGCAAGCCCGCTGTCTACAGGTGGTTGCAGGGGCCGGTGGATTCCTGCAGGCCGCAAGCCTCGCACACTCTGCATGACATGCTAAAGTCCCCGCGTTTTCCGCCACACCCAACGGACCGCCCATGCCCGCACTCGACGCCCACCTGCCCGCCTGGGCCGACCTCAACCAACGCCACCCGTGCAGCGCCCTGCTGCTGGGCAATGGCGCCAGCCGCGCACTGTGGAAACCGTTTGGCTATTTCTCGCTGTTCGAGGAGGCCCAGCGCGTACGGCACAAAGCGTTGGGGGTGAGCGACCAGGCGCTGTTCAAGGCCCTGGGCAGCGAACTGTTCGAGCCGCTGCTCAGTGCCCTGAATACCACGGTGCGGGCCAACGCCGCGCTGGCGATCAGTTCCACCGCGCCGCTGAACCGCTACTACTCGATCAAGGAAGCATTGATCCACGCGGTGCGCGCGGTGCACTTGCCCTGGCCGTTGCTCAGCGTGGCAACCCGCAGGGCGATCAACCAGGGCCTGCGCCAATACCAGAGCGTCTACACCAGCAACTACGACCTGATCCTGCCTTGGGCCATTGGCGAAGCCCCGGAAGGCTTCGCCGATCTGTTCGACGAGCAAGGCTTCTTCGATGTGCGTCGCCCCGCTGGCGAAGGCATCCGTGTGATGCACCTGCACGGCGGCATGCACCTGCTCAAGCTCCCCGACGGCAGCACCCGTCGGCGCAGCGCTGAACAGGCCGAGCTGCTCGAAGGCTTCGCCGTCAATATTCCCGGTGAAGTGCCGCTGTTCGTCAACGAGAGCCGTAGCGACGACAAGCTGCGTGCGATCCGCAACTCCGACTACCTGGCAGGGTGCCTGGGCCAGTTGGCCCGCGAGCACGAGGGGGTATGTCTGTTCGGCCAACACCTGGACGCCAGCGACAAGCACCTGCTCGACGCCCTGCGCCAAGCCAGGCCAAAGCATCTGGCGATTGCCATTCGTCCTTTGAGCGAGGCGTCGATCATCAACCAGAAGCAGCATTTCAGTGATCGTTTTGCCGACCTTGACGATGTTTCACTGCATTTCTTCGACGCTTCCACCCACCCGTTGGGCCTTGCCGAGCTGGCCGTTAGCGTGCCGGACAGCCACAACCGTCGGCGCTGAATTCAGCGCTTGGGCAATACTTTGCAAATGTAAATAATTATCGATAAGATCCGCACCTTTTCCCATGCCAGCCCCGGAAAGCGTGCATGCAGCACCCCAAGCCCGACCCCGCCGCCCAGGAAACCTGCCGTGGTTTCTACGCTGACATCCTGCACTTCCTGCGCAAGCGCATGGACAATGCCAGCGATGCCGCGGACATGACCCAGGATGTGTTCGCCCAATGGCTGGGTTACCGCGACCGCGCCAAGGTGCAGCAGCCGCGGGCCTTCCTGTTCCAGGTCGCGCGCAACCTGCTCAGCGACCACTGGCGCCGGCAGAAAGTCCGCCACGGGGTGCTGGAGGATGACGCCCTCGCCGATGAGCTGGCCACCCCTGGCAACGAGCCGCTTGACCATGCCCAGCAGCAGCAGCGGCTGAATCAATTGCGCCAAGTGCTCGCGGAACTCTCGCCGCGACGCCGAGAAGCCCTTATGCTGCACCGCTTCGAAGGCCTGACCCAGGCCCAGATCGCCGAACGCATGAACATTTCCGTCAGCATGGTCGAGAAGCACATCGCCGCCGCCCTGCTGCAGTGCAAGCAACGCCTGGACAGTGACACCGGCACGGAGCAGCTTCCATGACCCCTATCGACGAACTCGACCCGCGCCCCATCGACGCCCAGGCCGCCAGCTGGTTCAGCCGCAACCGCAACACGCCGTCGCGGGATCAGCGCAAGGCGTTCACCCAGTGGATGCAGACCCCCGAGCACGCCCGCGCCTACCGTCAGTTCGAGCAGCTGTGGGACGACCTCGCCGCCCTCAAGCACGCCAATCGGCCTGTGCCCCTGCCAGTGCGGCGCGCCCCTCGCTGGCGCCCGGCACTGGCGGCGGCGGCCGCGGTGTTGGCCACGATACTGGTGGGCAACCTGGACGCCGGCAGCGAAACCTACAGCGAGCACTTGGCTGCCAGCCCTGAAATGCGCAGCCTGCGCCTGCCCGACGGCAGCCAGTTGTACGTCAATGCCCAGACCCGCCTGCGCCTGGATTTCACCGCCGAACGCCGGCTGATTCACCTCGACCATGGCCAGCTGTACATCGAGGTGGCGCCCGACAAGGAGCGCCCGCTGTTGGTCGATGCCGGCAGCGCCCGCGTGCGCGTCGTCGGCACCGGCTTCGACCTGCGCCGCGGCGACCGGGAACTGGTGGTCGGCGTCGCCCATGGCCAGGTGGCCTTCGAGACCCCAGGCGAGCGCCAACCGCCGCTGCTGCTCGGCGCCCATCAGGGCGCTACCTACGATCAGGCACGCGGCACCCTGGTACGCCATGAACTGGGCGAACAGCCCGTGGCCGACTGGCGCGAGGGGCAGGTGAGCTTTCGCAACCGCGAGCTGGCCAGCCTGATCGACGAGCTTGGCCTGTACCGCCAGCAACCGGTGTTGCTCGCCGACCCGGCACTGGGGCGCTACAAGGTGTCCGGCAACCTCGACGTGCATGATCCGGACGCCCTGCTCAATGCGCTTCCGGCATTGCTACCGGTCAAGACCACCCTGCTGGCGGACGGCCGCCTGCGCATCGAACGGCGCTAAAAACAATAATTTGAGAATTTTTATCATTCGCAGGTGAGGAAGTTTCGCAACGACGCGTCTTCCTCCTCGCCTGCCGCGTGATGGCGGGCCTTTTTCCGGCCTTTTGCCGTTTGGGGGAATCCATGTTGTCCGCGTTGCGTCCGTTGCACTGCCTGCCTGCCCGACCTACCCTGCTTGCCCTGTGCCTGGCCATGAGCCTGGCCGCCGAAGCGGCCCCGGTGGCCTTCGACCTGCCCGCCCAGCCACTGGCCCATTCGCTGAGCCAGCTGGCGCAGCAGGCCAAGGTCCAGTTGCTGTTCGACGAGGCCCTGCTCGGCAAGGCCCAGGCCCCGGCGCTCAAGGGCGACTTCGAAGCCGAAGCGGCCATCAGCCGCCTGCTCGTGGGCAGCCGCTTCAGCGTGGTGCGCATGGGCAGCACCTACGTGGTGCGCCTGCGCGAGGATGACCCGAGCGCCGACAACAGCATCCAGCTGGGCGCCTTGAGCATCGTCGGTGATGGCCAGCAGGTCGACCCGGGCAACGTCGGGCGCTCGACCCTGGACCAGGAGCAGATCGACCGTTACCAGCCAAGCAACATCCCCAGCGTCCTGGCCACCCTGCCCGGGGTGAACATGGGCGGATCGGCCAAGCCCGGTGGCCAGACCATCAACATCTGGGGCCTGGGCGACGCCGAGGACGTGCCGATGACCGTCGATGGGGCGCCCAAGAGCGGCTTCGAGCGCTATCAGCAGGGCACCATCTTCATCGAGCCGGAGCTGATCAAGCACATCGAGGTCGAGAAAGGCCCGCATTCGGTCAAGACCGGCAACGGTGGTTTTGGCGGCAGCGTCAACATGGAAACCAAGGATGCCGGTGATCTGCTGCAGGAAGGTCGCAACAGCGGCGCGATGCTCAAGTACGGCTATGCCAGCAACGATCACCAGCAGATCTACAGCTCGGCGTTGTTCGGCCGCACCGATGACGGGCGCATCGACGGCCTGGTCTATTACACCAAGCGCGACGGCGGCAACCTGAAGATGGCCGACAGCCTGCCCGACCCGACCAACCAGTGGCCGGTCAACCCCCAGCGCGTGCCCTACAGCGCCCTGGACCTGGACGGCGCGCTGCTCAAGACCAACATCCACTTCACCGACGAACACAGCCTGGGGCTGTCCTGGTCGCGCTCCGAGAGCGAGCGCTGGACCACCTTCGCCTCCACCGCCTTCCCGGCGCCACCGAACGCAGCAGACATCAAGAAGTATGGCTACGACGGCGCGCTCAAGCGCTTCCTGGCCAACCGCACGACCATCGACACCACCTGGTCGGCCACCTACAAGTACCAGCCCATCGAGAACCCTTGGGTCGACCTGCAGGTGAAGTACTCCGAGTCCGACACCCGGCAGACCGACGAGCGTGACGCCACGGCGTTCTTCCAGCCAGCCACGGGCGGGCGCAAGATGGACACCGAGTACAAGGACCGCATGCTCGATGTGAAGAACACCAGCGCCTTCCTCACCGGCCCGCTTGAGCACGCGCTCACGGCCGGCGTGCAGGTGCGCCGCCACGACCGCGACACACAGATGTGGATGCCCGGCAAGACCTATGAAGTGCCCAAGTACAACTATGGCAACTTCCAGCCCTACTTCATGCCCAGTGGGCAGGTCGACAGCCAGGGCTATTACCTGCAGGACGCCATCACCCTGGGCGACCTGACCATCACCCCGTCGCTGCGCTATGACCATGTCACCAACGAGGGCAAGCCCAACGACGCGCCGTACTACAACAACCCCGCAGCCGGCCACGACTATAGCGACAAGACCTACAGCGGCTGGTCGCCGCGTCTGTCGCTGTTCTGGAAGATGACCGAACAGACCGCGTTGTTCGCCGACTACAGCAAGACCTGGCGCGCCCCGGTGCTCGACGAGCAGTATGAGGTGCAGGGCGTGGGCAGCCGTACCTCGACCAGTCGCGACCTCGACCCGGAACGCATCACCGGCATCCGCGTGGGCAGCATCAGCAACTTCTCCAACGTGTTCACCCAGGGCGACAGCGCCCAGGTGCGCACCATGCTGTTCCGCAACAAGATCACCGACGAGATCTTCAAGGCCACCGGCGTCGGTTGCCAGCAACAACTGGTGACTGGCGGCACCATCGCCAACACCTGCGGCGACGGCTTGATGGGCAACTACCGCAATATCGGCGACGTGGTCTACAAAGGCTTCGAGGTCGAGACGTTCTACGACTCGACCTACCTGTTCGGCTCGGTATCCTACTCGTGGATGGAGGGCCGCCACGAAGGCGCCTATACCAACCCCTGGGGGCCGGATGTATGGGCCAAGGATGTTCCGGCGCCGAAGTGGATCACCACGCTGGGCGTGAAGATCCCGGCCTGGGATGCCCGTGTGGGATGGACCGCACAGTTCGTCGGTGCCACGAACCACCTGCCCAGCGACAAGTACTTCGAAGGCCCGGCCAGTGCGTTGGGTGACCGCTACTACGACAACTTTGGGAATGAGAAATACGAGATCCACGGCCTGTTCGCCAACTGGAAACCCCAGCAGGCGTATCTGAAAGGCACCGAGGTGAACCTGACGGTCGACAACCTGTTCAACAAGGCCATCCGGCCGGAGCTATCGGGTGAGAACGCCTACACCGTTGGGCGTAACGCCAAGATCAGTGTCACGCGGTTCTTCTGAAGCTGTCGATCAGGGGCGATGCCATGGAATGCATCGCCCACCGGCTCAACATTCACCCTCACCACATACCCGCTCGTGCGCCGCGGCAACGTTCACCCGCATCGCCGCCAGGGCCAGGTCGACGATTTCCTGGCCCACCGCATAGGTGCCTCGTGCCTGCATCCAGCAAAGGATATCGGCCAGGTGCCAGATCGAGGCAGTGCCTTCATGCACCGGCGTCGGAAAACTGTGGGGATGGCTGAGCATCAGCTTGCGCATGTTCTGCCGGGAAACCCCCACCAGTTGCGCCACATCGGTCAGCCCCACCAGATCGGGGGCGGCCTCGATCAACCGGGCTTGTGGGGCAACCCGCCGGACATCCGCCAAGGCGCTATGCAGGGCGTCCTTCGCGCACCCGGCCTGCCGGGTGAAGAACAATGCCATCCTGCCGGGCAGGCCAGTCCCCACGACTGCGTCATCACAGCCAGACGCCCCCAACTGCTCGACCAACGCGTCGACATCCTCACCATCGACCAGTTGGTACTTGAGGGTGAATTCGTATTCCATCGTCATGGCTCCATTCGGTTTCGCGACTTGAGGTTCACACCCCTCGACGTGCAGTTGTCCACGACCCTGCGCAACTGGCGGGCAAAGGTGCCTGGGTTTCGGGGCGTGCTCCAGACACTGGTGATGCAGAACTCACCACAACGGCATTCGAGATCGTTGTTGGGGCAGTAGATCCGTCCCCAGCAATGGCCACCTCCCACCACGACTCTCCAGCCCTGCGCCTCGGCATGCTTCAGGGTCTGCTCGACTTCCTTGCTGGGATGGGTGGGGCGGGCCATCGATTGCGCTCCAGTATGGACAGGGGACCAAGGTTGTCAAGTGACAACCCAAAAACACCGACGAGTGTCCTCCCGACCCAGCCCAGGATCTGCCGCACGCGCCAAAGCCTCATTCCTTCCGCTTCGGAAAAGGCCTATGGAAAACAGGGAAATTGGGCAAACAGAGCCAGCGTTGCCACAGCCTCTGAAACGGGCAACGGCCTATCCGGCAATCAACCCGTCGGCCTGCAACAGGGTTTCCAGGCAATGCTCCCGGACCCCATAGAACGCCTTCAACTGGCCGATCTTTTCCAGCAGCGCCGTGTTGTCCTGCGGCTGTCGGCGCTTGACCGCAAGGATCATCTTGTTCTTGTTGGTGTGCTCCAACGAAATGAACTCGAAGACCTTGGTCTCGTAGCCACAGGCCTCGAGGTACAGCGCGCGCAGGCTGTCGGTAAGCATCTCGGCCTGCTGGCCCAGGTGCAGGCCGTACTGCAGCATCGGCTGCAGCATGCCTGGGCTGTGCAGTTGCGGACGAATCTGCTTGTGGCAGCACGGCGAGCACATGATGATCGCTGCGTTGCAACGGATGCCGGTATGGATGGCGTAGTCGGTGGCGATATCACAGGCATGCAGCGCGATCATCACCTCGATGGCTTCAGGCACCACGCTGCGCACGTCGCCACATTCGAACACCAGCCCCGGGTGCTCCAGCCGCGCGGCCGCCGCGTTGCACAACGCCACCATGTCCTGGCGCAGTTCCACACCGGTGACTTGCGCCTCGCGTGCCAGGGTGTTGCGCAGGTAGTCGTGCATGGCAAACGTCAGGTAGCCCTTGCCCGAACCGAAATCGGCGACCCGCAAGGGTTGCTCCACGGCCACTGGCGCACCACTGAGCGCGTGGTCGAAGACTTCGATGAATTTGTTGATCTGCTTCCACTTGCGTGACATCGAGGGGATCAGCGCACCTTGGGCGTCGGTCACCCCCAGGTCGCGCAGAAACGGCCGCGACAGTTCCAGGTAGCGCTTCTTCTCCCGGTCATGCCCACCTGCGCTCGCCTCTCGCGGAGCCTGCTGGGCCAGGTGGCGGCGCAGCATCGGCTTGCCCTTCTTGCTGAACTCCAGTTGCACTTCGCCGGCAGCGGTGAACAGGTGGGCATTGCGAAAGCTCGCTGGCAATAGCTCGGCCACCAGCGCCAGGACTTGATCCAGCGGCACGTTGCGGGTGATGTCGCGGGTCTGGTGGCGGTAGACCAGTTGCAGGTTCGTCTCGCCCTTGATCTGCACCGGTTTGGCAATGATCCGCTGCAGCGTCTGGTCGGCGCCGACATGGCGCGCCAATACCAGCTTGCTCAGGCTGCCATCGGCCAGGGCGTCAGCCAGCAGGTCAAGAAACTGGACGCGCGCATCCGGCGCGGCGGGGGCGGAAGAAGGGGAAGACATGGGGAACGGGTGCCTCGGAATGCGGGGGGCGCTTTGCGCAATGGCGCACATTCTACGTTGATGTCGGCCCCCCGCGAACCCCTGAGGGAGTGGCTGCATGGCACCGGCCTTGCCGGTGTTCGCGGGGCAAGCCCGCTCCTACAGGGGCCGCGCCGACCTCAAGATCGACACGTAACCTGTAGGAGCCGGCGTTGCCGGCGAAAGGGCCACTGCTGCCCTCAGTCGAGAATCACCAACCGATTGGGCAGCTCGTTACGCGCATGGGTCGGCGGCACATGCTCGCTGAGCAACTCGCCACAGGCCTCGATGCATTCGACAAAACCCTGCAACGTCCGCCCCTGACGCACCTGTTCGGTGAACCGGGCGACAATTGCCTCGCGCGCCTGCTCGGGCAGGTGCCGGGCGATCCCCTCGTCGACCAGGATCTCGACATGCCGCTCGGCTTCGCTGACGAAGATCAGCACCCCGGTGGCGCCAGCGGTGCGCTGCAGGTTGAGTTCGAGAAACTGCTGGCGGGCCAACCCCGAAGCGCGCCGGCGGCGCAGCACGGCAGGCACCACCCAGGCAGACAACCGTGGATGACGCAACAGCAGGCACAGGCTGATGAAGGTCAGCATCTGCGCCAGCAACAGGCCATTGACCCCGATCCCGCCCAACCACAGGTGCAGCACGCCGGGCACCACCAGGGCCAACAGGGCGGCCCAGAGCAAGGGAAGATAGGGGAAGTCGTCGGCGCGGCGGGCCAGCACGGTCACCAGCTCGGCGTCGGTGCGCCGTTCGGCGCGGGCGATCGCCTCGGCGATCTGGCGCTGTTCGTATTCGGTCATGCCATCGTCTCTCGAGCGTTCTTATCGTTGTTATCCCGGCATCGGGGTGGCGAGAGTGTATCTCAACAAGCGCCTCATATAAGGCATAATCCGCGGCTGCGTCGGATCATGGACGAATGATCCTGGAAACCGTCAGTGGACACTACAACAACAGGCGTACGAATAGTCTCGGCCTTTCGCCTCACTCAACAACGGAATTGATGATGAAACTGTCTTTGCTGGGCCTGGCCATGGGCCTTGCCAGTCAGGCGGCCCTTGCCGCCACCCCCGCCCCGCCCCTGCAGGACAAGCAGGCCTTCATCGACCATCTGATCGGCCAGATGACCGAAGCCGAGAAGATCGGCCAGTTGCGCCTGATCAGCATCGGCCCCGAGATGCCGCGCGAGAAGATTCGCGAGGAAATCGCCGCCGGGCGCATCGGCGGCACCTTCAACTCGCGCACCGCCCCCGAGAACCGGCCGATGCAGGACGCCGCCATGCGCAGCCGCCTGAAGATCCCGATGTTCTTCGCCTACGACACTATCCACGGTGAACGCACCATCTTCCCGATCAGCCTGGGCCTGGCCTCATCCTGGGACATGGACGCCATCGCCAAGGTCGGCCGCACCTCGGCCATCGAAGCCGCCGCCGACTCGCTGGACATGACCTTCGCGCCGATGGTCGACATCGCCCGCGACCCGCGCTGGGGCCGCACCAGTGAAGGCTTCGGCGAAGACACCTACCTGACCTCGAAGATCGGCCAGGTGATGGTCAAGTCGTTCCAGGGCTCGAGCCCCGCCAACCCCGACAGCATCATGGCCATCGTCAAGCACTTCGCGCTGTACGGCGCGGTGGAAGGCGGACGCGACTACAACACGGTCGATATGAGCCTTACGAAGATGTACAACGACTACCTGCCCCCCTACCGCGCCGCGCTCGACGCCGGTGCCGGCGGGGTGATGGTGGCGCTGAACTCGATCAATGGCGTGCCGGCCACTTCCAACACCTGGCTGATGAATGACCTGCTGCGCAAGGAGTGGGGCTTCAAGGGCGTGACCATCAGCGATCACGGCGCCATCCAGGAGCTGATCCGCCATGGTGTCGCCCGCGACGGCCGTGAGGCGGCCAAGCTGGCGATCAAGGCCGGCATCGACATGAGCATGAACGACACCCTGTACGGCGAGGAACTGCCGGGCCTGCTCAAGTCCGGCGAGGTGACCCAGGCCGAACTGAACCAGGCGGTGCGCGAAGTGCTCGGTGCCAAGTACGACATGGGCCTGTTCAAGGACCCGTACGTGCGCATCGGCAAGGCCGAGACCGACCTGGCCGACTATTACGGCAATGACCGCCTGCACCGCGACGCCGCCCGCGACGTGGCGCGGCGCAGCCTGGTGCTGCTGGAGAACCGCGAGCAGACCCTGCCGCTGAAGAAAGCCGGCACCATCGCCTTGGTCGGCCCGCTGGCCGACGCGCCTATCGACATGATGGGTAGCTGGGCTGCCGACGGCCGCCCCGAGCACTCGGTAACCGTGCGCGAGGGCCTGAGCCGCGCCGTGGCCGGCAAGGCCAAGCTGGTCTACGCCAAAGGCGCGAACGTCACCGGCGACAAGGCGATGTTCGACTACCTGAACTTCCTCAACTTCGCCGCGCCGGAAATCATCAACGACCCACGTCCGGCCGCCGTACTGATCGACGAGGCGGTCAAGGCCGCGAAACAGTCGGACGTGGTGGTGGCCGTGGTCGGCGAGTCCCGTGGCATGTCCCATGAGTCCTCGAGCCGCACCACCCTGGAAATCCCGGCGGTGCAACGCGACCTGATCAAGGCGCTGAAGGCCACCGGCAAACCCCTGGTGCTGGTACTGATGAACGGTCGCCCGCTGTCGATCGCCTGGGAACGCGAGCAGGCCGACGCCCTCCTCGAGACCTGGTTCAGCGGCACCGAGGGCGGCAACGCCATCGCCGACGTGCTGTTCGGCGACTACAACCCGTCCGGTCGCCTGGCCATCACCTTCCCGCGCTCGGTCGGGCAGATCCCGATGTACTACAACCACATGCGCATCGGCCGTCCGTTCACCCCCGGCAAGCCTGGCAACTACACCTCGCAGTACTTCGAGGAACCCAACGGCCCGCTGTACCCGTTCGGCTACGGCCTGAGCTACACCAGCTTCGACCTGTCGGGCCTGGCGCTGTCGCAGAAGGAACTCAAGCGTGGTGGCAGCCTGCAGGCCAAGGTGACGGTGAAGAACACCGGCAAGCGCGAGGGCGAGACCGTGGTGCAGCTGTACATCCAGGATGAAAGCGCCTCGATGAGCCGCCCGGTCAAGGAGCTGAAGAACTTCCAGAAACTGATGCTCAAGGCCGGCGAGTCGCGAACCTTGACCTTCGACATCAATGAAGAAGACCTGAAGTTCTACAATGGCCAGCTGCAGCGGGTGGCCGAGCCGGGGCAATTCAATGTCCAGGTCGGCCTCGATTCGCAGGCCGTGCAACAGCAGAGCTTCGAGCTGCGTTAAGCAGGTCCGGCCCCTTCGCGGGACAAGCCCGCTCCTACAAGGCTGCACATCTTCCTGTAGGAGCGGGCTTGCCCCGCGATGAGGCCGGCACAGACAACCAAGATCCCGGATCCGCCCCATGCCCTCATCCTTCCGCGCCCTGCGCCTGGGTCTGATCATCCTGCTGATCCTGGTCGGCACCTCCCTCAGCGCCGGTTGGGCCATGCACCAGGCCAAGCGCCAGGCGCTGGAAACCGACGCCCGCCGGGCCAGCCAGCAACTGGGCTTGTACGCCAATGCCCTGCACACGTTGATCGAACGCTACCGTGCCCTGCCCGCCGTGCTGGCGCTGGACCCGGAGCTGGTCGACGCCCTGCGCGGTCCGGTCACCGAACAGGTACAGGAGGCCCTGAACCGCAAGCTCGAACGCATCAACGGCGCCGCCAACTCCTCCACCCTCGAGCTGCTCGACCGCACCGGCCTGGCCATCGCGGCCAGCAACTGGCGCCTGCCGACCACCTACGTCGGCTCCAACTATGGCTTCCGCCCCTATTTCAAGCAGACCCGCAGCCAAGGCAGCGGCCGCTTCTATGCGGTCGGCGTGACCAGCGGCGTGCCGGGTTACTTCCTGTCCAGCGCGGTGAACGACGAGCATGGCCGCTTCCTCGGCGCCATGGTGGTCAAGCTGGAGTTCCCCGAACTCGAACGCGAATGGCGCCAGGGCAACGACATCCTGCTGGTCAGTGACGCCCGCGGTATCACCTTCATCGCCAACCAGGAAGGTTGGCGCTATCGCGAGTTGCAGCCGCTGAGCGGCGCCGACCGCGCCGAATTGGCCGAGACCCGCCAATACGACAAGCAGCCCCTGGTGCCCTTGCAGCACCAGGCCTTGACCCGCTTCACTGATAGCAGCCACCTGGCCCGTGTCCAGGGCCCGGATGGCAACGCCGAGTACCTTTGGGAGAGCCTGCCACTGGAGGCCGAAGGCTGGACCTTGCACTTGCTGCGCAAGCCGCAGGTGGCCGAGGACGGTCGCAATGCTGCCCTGGCCGCCGCCGCGATCTGGCTGAGCCTGGTGTTCGCCGCGCTGTTCGTCAGCCAGCGCCTGCGCCTGGCCCGCCTGCGCCAGCGCAGCCGCGAGCAGCTCAAGCGTCAGGTCGAGGAGCGCACCCGCGAGCTGCGCACCGCCCAGGAGGGCCTGGTGCAATCAGCCAAGCTGGCGGCGCTGGGGCAGATGTCGGCCGCCCTCGCCCACGAGATCAACCAGCCGCTGACCACTCAGCGCATGCAGCTGGAAACCCTGCGCCTGCTGCTCGACCAGGGCCGTCACGAGCAGGCCCGCCTGGCGCTGGAGCCACTGGAGCAGATGCTGACACGCATGGCCGCGCTCACCGGGCACCTGAAGACCTTCGCCCGCAACAGCCCCGGCGGCCTGCGCGAGCGCCTGGACCTGGCCACCGTGGTCGACCAGGCCCTGCACCTGCTGGAAGCGCGCATTCGCGCCGAGGACGTCGAGGTGGCCCTGTACCTGGCGCGTCCAGCCTGGGTGCGCGGTGATGCGATCCGCCTGGAGCAAGTCCTGATAAACCTGCTGCGCAATGCTCTCGACGCCATGGCCGACAAGCGTTACAAACGCCTGGAGATCCGCATCGAGGCCGACGCGGGGTTGTGGCGCCTGAGCGTGCTCGATTCCGGCGGCGGCATCCGCGACGCCGACCTGGCCAAGGTGTTCGACCCGTTCTTCACCACCAAGCCAGTGGGCGAAGGCCTGGGCCTGGGCCTGGCGATCTCCTATGGCATCGTCATCGATGCCGGCGGCAGCCTGCAGGTCGAGAACCTGCCGGGCGGCGCGCGCTTCAGCCTCACCCTGCCCCGCGACCTGGAGCCTGTATGTTGAATTCCGTGATCGTCGTCGACGACGAAGCCAGCATCCGCACGGCGGTGGAGCAGTGGCTGAGCCTGTCGGGTTTCAATGTGCAACTGTTCGCCCGCGGCGAGGACTGCCTGGCACAGTTGCCCAGGCACTTCCCCGGAGTGATCCTCAGCGACGTGCGCATGCCCGGGCTGTCAGGCCTGCAACTGCTCGAGCGGTTGCAGGCGCAAGACCCCGACCTGCCGGTGATCCTGCTGACCGGCCACGGCGATGTGCCCATGGCGGTGGAAGCGATGCGCAACGGCGCCTACGATTTCCTGGAAAAGCCCTTCACCCCCCAGCACCTGATGGGCAGCCTGCGTCGCGCCCTGGAAAAGCGCCAACTGGTGCTGGAGAACCGCCGCCTGCATGAACAGGCCGACCTGCGGGGCAAGCTGGAGGCGACCCTGCTGGGCATGTCCCAGGGCTTGCAGCAATTGCGTCGCCAGGTGCTGGACTTGGCGAGCCTGCCGGTCAACGTGCTGATCCGTGGCGAAACCGGTAGCGGCAAGGAGCGTGTGGCCCGCTGCCTGCACGACTTCGGCCCGCGCGCCGACAAGCCGTTCGTCGCGCTCAACTGCGCGGCCATTCCCGAAACCCTGTTCGAGGCCGAACTGTTCGGCCATGAGAGTGGCGCCTTTACCGGCGCCCAGGGCAAGCGGATCGGCAAGCTGGAGTACGCCAACGGCGGGACGGTGTTCCTCGACGAGATCGAAAGCATGCCCCTGGCCCAGCAAGCCAAGCTGCTCAGGGTGATCCAGGAACAGAAACTGGAGCGGCTTGGCGCCAACCAGAGCATCGCCGTCGACCTGCGCATCATTGCAGCCACCAAGCCCGACCTGCTTGAAGAGGCACGCGCCGGACGCTTTCGCGAAGACCTGGCCTATCGGCTGAATGTCGCCGAACTGCGCCTGGCGCCGCTGCGCGAACGACGCGAGGATATCCCGCTGCTGTTCGAGCATTTCACCCGTGCCGCCGCTGAGCGCCTGGGGCGTAGTGCACCACCGCTGGACGGTGCGCAGCTTGCGCAGTTGCTGACCCACGACTGGCCGGGCAATGTGCGCGAGCTGGCCAATGCCGCCGAGCGCCATGCGTTGGGGCTGGGCTCACCGAACCTGGAAGAATGCCCCGCAGGCCAGTCACTGGCCGACCAGATGGAAGCGTTCGAAGCGCAATGCCTGCGGGCATCGTTGCGCCTGCACAAGGGCGAGATCAAGGGCGTGATGGAGGCCTTGCAGCTACCGCGACGAACGCTGAACGAGAAGATGCAACGGCACGGGCTGGCGCGAGAGGACTTTGTCGAACGCCAATGAGCGGAAATCCGCCTATCGTTGATCGTCAATGAGCAAGAATCCGCTTACGCCTACAAGCACACCCTGCATTTTCGTGATGCCATTCGCCGGCAAGGCCGGCTCCTACAGGGATCGCGCCAGGCCAAGTGATACGCGCCCTCTGTAGGCGCCAGCGGTGCAGGCGAACAGCCCCCGCAGCGCAAACGGGCGTCTGCGCCCCCATTTGGCACACCTCCTGCAAAACCCTTCTCAAGCTGCGCCTCGAGCGCGCTCCACAAAAACAACGAGAAGGTATCCCTGATGGATAACGCCAGCACTCTGCCCACCGGGGCGGCCGTTGCGCCCGCCGCGGAAAAATCCACCGCCAGCCGCCTCAAATCGATCTTCAGTGGTTCCATCGGCAACATGGTCGAATGGTACGACTGGTACGTCTACGCCGCATTCTCGCTGTACTTCGCCAAGGCATTCTTCCCCGCCGGCGACACCACCGCCCAACTGCTCAACACCGCCGCGATCTTCGCCGTGGGCTTCCTCATGCGCCCGATCGGTGGCTGGCTGATGGGCCTGTACGCCGACCGCAAGGGCCGCAAGGCGGCGTTGATGGCTTCGGTACTGCTGATGTGCGCAGGCTCGCTGGTGATCGCGCTCACCCCGGGCTATGAAACCATCGGCGTCGCCGCCCCCATCCTGCTGGTCGTCGCCCGTCTGATGCAGGGCCTGTCGGTCGGTGGCGAGTACGGTACCTCGGCCACCTACCTGAGCGAGATGGCCAGCAAGGAGCGCCGCGGCTTCTTCTCCAGCTTCCAGTACGTGACCCTGATCTCCGGCCAGCTCATTGCCCTGGCGGTGCTGATCATCCTGCAACAGACGCTCACCACCGAGCAGCTGTATGCCTGGGGCTGGCGTGTGCCGTTCGTGATTGGCGCGCTGTGCGCGGTGGTCGCCCTGTACCTGCGTCGCGGCATGGAAGAGACCGCCTCCTTCACCAAGAAGGAGAAGTCCAAAGAGAACCTGATGCGCACCCTGCTGCGTCATCCCAAGGAGCTGATGACCGTGGTCGGCCTGACCATGGGCGGCACCCTGGCCTTCTACACTTACACCACCTACATGCAGAAGTACCTGGTCAACACCGTAGGCATGAGTATCAGCGACTCAACCACCATCTCGGCGGCCACATTGTTCCTGTTCATGTGCCTGCAACCGATCATCGGCGGCCTGTCGGACAAGATCGGTCGTCGCCCGATCCTGATCGCCTTCGGCGTGCTGGGTACCCTGTTCACCGTGCCGATCCTCAGCACCCTGCACACCGTGCAAAGCTGGTGGGGCGCGTTCTTCCTGATCATGGCCGCGCTGATCATCGTCAGCGGCTACACCTCGATCAACGCCGTGGTGAAGGCCGAACTGTTCCCCACCGAGATCCGCGCCCTGGGTGTCGGCCTGCCCTACGCCCTTACCGTGTCGATCTTCGGCGGCACCGCCGAATACGTGGCCCTGTGGTTCAAGAGCAACGGCATGGAGACCGGTTTCTACTGGTATGTCACCGGCTGCATCGCCTGTTCGCTGCTGGTGTACGCGACCATGAAGGACACCAAGCAGCATTCGCGGATCACCACGGACTGATCCTCGTTCGCTCACAGGAAAAAGGGGCGCCCCGTTCGACGGAGCGCCCCTTTTTTCATTGGCTGGAGGTTCCTATTCAGGACATCTCCGCCACACGCTGTGGCTCGCGGCGCTGGTAATGCGTGGCCATCAGCACCAGTACCAGCAGCACACCGCCCAGCACCATCGAAGAGCCAACCGTGCCGAAATCCAACCCGCCCTTTTCGTGCGATTTGGTCAGCACATCGCCCAAGGTCGCGCCGAACGGACGGGTCAGCACGAAGGCGATCCAGAACAGCACCACGCCGGAGATCTTCGTCCAGTAACGGGCGGCCGCCACCACGGCGATTGCCGAGCCGATCAGTAGCGCGCCACCGGCAAAGCCCAGCCCGGAGTCGTCGGCCAGGTAATCACCCAGTGCGGTGCCCAGGGTGTTGGAGAACAGGATCGCCACCCAGTAGAACAGCTCGCCGCCACGGTTCTTGATACGGGTGACGTCCAGCGGATTGCCGCTCAGGCGCCAGAGGGCGAAGGTCGCCAGCAGGATGCCGATCAGTACCGCGGAACCCGTGGCGTAACCCAGGCCCAAGGTGCGGTCCATGAAGTCGGACATGGTGGTGCCGGCGGTACTGGTGGAGAGAATCACCAGCCAGTACAGCATGGGGTGGTAGCGGCGCGAGTAGAGCTGGGTGACCAGGGTGACCAGGAACACGCTGATCAGCAGCAACGAGCTCATGGCATAACCGATATCGAGGGTCATCGACAGCAGGTCGCCCGCTGTCTCGCCGAGGGTGGTGGCGCAGATCTTCATGACCCAGAAGGCCAAGGTGATTTGCGGGAGTTTGTTCATTGTTTGCCGCTCCGGGATTTGAGTGCGGCGGATGGTGATTGAGCTTGTCTGAAAAATCGGTTGGCGCTGTATGAAAAATCTGTTTGCTCACCCTAGGACATCACAAGACCTGTCTCTTAACTCGCCATTAATCCACCCCCAACACCCTTGGTGTGGCTACTGAAGCAGCCTCACGGCGCTTGGCAACCGATACCGCACTACAACCCTAGCTGCGTTATCTGCTGGACGAATCGAGCAGAAACAAATCGAATAATTCGATTTTATATCGTTATTTTTTGCGCTTTTTAATCGTATTTATTGGCGTAGCATTGAACCCATAGAAACAACAACCCCCGACGATTCAACTGGAGCAACCATCATGAAAAACAAACTGATCCTCACTCTGGCCCTTTCTGTAATCGCAACTGGCGCCTTCGCCGAAGATGGTTTCGAACGCACCAACGCCCACGGCTTCGCAGCAGTGCAAAGCCAGGCAGCCACTTATGCAGAAGATGGCTTCGACCGCACCAACGGCCAGCGCTTCGCCGAAGACGGCTTCGACCGCACCAACGGCCAACGCTTCGCCGAAGATGGCTTCGACCGTACCA
>NZ_JARPQB010000061.1 GCF_029478665.1 Pseudomonas entomophila | reverse complement strand
CGCCTACGGCGGCTTTACACTCGGACAACCGCCGTAACCTTGGGTTCGCCATGACGACATTAGACGAAGAAGATCGCCGCGAATACTACCGCATCGAAGATCGGATCGCACTTCAAATCAGCCCCCTGAGCGCGGCCGAAGCCCTTGAAACAGAACTGTTGCAAGATGATTCGCCACTGTTCAACCTGCTCAGTGAACTGCACCTGTCCGACTTCGAGTCGCAGCACCTGTTGCGTCAGCTGAGCGAGAAGGACCGCACCCTGGCGGCTTTCCTGCGCGCCCAGAACAAACGCCTCGACCTGCTCAGCGCGGTGGTCGCGCAAACATTGATTGGCGAGATCGGCCAGCCACAACCGGTGATCATCTCCGAGGGCGGCATCGAGTTCGCACAGGCACAGAAGATCGCCCCCGGCACTCGAGTGAAAGTGAAGATGGTGCTGATGCCCCGCGCCCACGGCCTGCTGTTGCGCGGCCGAGTCACCCACTGCGACCCGCGCCCCGACGGCGATTACGAGGTCGGCACCGAGTTCATCGACATGACCGACGCCCAGCGCCAGCTGCTGGCCCGTTACATCCTGCAGCGCCAGCAACAACAGCGGCGCCAGGCACTGGAACAGAACGACCCCGCCTCCTGAGCCCTTTCTCTGATTTGAAGGAACGAACGTGACCCTTATCTACGGCCACCGCGGCGCCAAGGGCGAAGCGCCCGAAAACACCCTGAATAGCTTCCGCCAGTGCCTCTCGCACGGCGTGAGCCGTTGCGAACTCGACCTGCACCTGTCGGCTGACAGCGAGCTGATGGTGATCCACGACCCGACGCTCAAGCGCACCACGGGACGCCCCGGCAAGGTGGCTGAGCACACCGCAGATGAACTGGTCTGCTACGACGCACGCAAGGGCGGCCCGGGGCATGTGCAGCCCTGCCCTATCCCACGCCTTGAGGAACTGTTCGAGAAATGCGCCTTCGAGCACTGGCAGTTGGAGGTCAAGAGCGCCTCGCGCACCCGCGCCGCCAGCACCGTGCTGGCGATCCGCGAACTGGCCCAGCAATACGGCCTGCTGGACAAGGTCACCATCACCTCCAGCTCACGGGAAGTGCTGGGCGCCGCCCTGGAGCTGGTACCGGACGTCGCCCGCGGCCTGGTCGCCGAGTACGCCTGGCTCGATCCGCTGAAAGTGGCACAGAATTATGAGTGCCAGATGCTGGCGCTGAACTGGACGCTGTGCACCCCCGAGCGCCTGATCAAGGCGCAGCGCCAGGGGTTGCACGTGTCGGTATGGACGGTCAACGAACCGGCACTGATGCGCCGGCTCGCCGACTTTGGCGTGGACAGCCTGATTACAGACTTTCCCGGTTTGGCCAAGACCACCCTCGGGCAGGGCTGAAATCGGTCTCTCCGACCGGCTCAGGCCACCGGTCGGAGCCGCTCAAAAAAGCCGGTTCAGACCATCGTAGGCAGCTACCCGGTAGGCTTCGGCCATGGTCGGGTAGTTGAACGTGGTGTTGACGAAGTACTTCAGGTTGTTCTGCTCACCCGGCTGGTTCATGATCGCCTGGCCGATGTGGACGATCTCCGAGGCCTGGTAGCCGAAGCAGTGCACACCCAGGATCTCCAGGGTCTCGCGGTGGAACAGGATTTTCAGCATGCCCTGCGGTTCGCCGGCGATCTGCGCGCGCGCCATGCTCTTGAAGAAGGCCTTGCCCACTTCGTATGGCACCTTGGCTTGCGTCAGTTCCTGCTCGTTCTTGCCGATCGAGCTGATCTCCGGAATGGTGTAGATACCGGTGGGCACGTCATCGACGAAGCGCCAGCTGCCATTGTCGACGATGCTGCCGGCCGCCGAGCGACCCTGGTCGTGGGCTGCGCTGGCCAGGCTCGGCCAGCCGATCACGTCACCGGCACCGTAGATATTCGGCACGCTGGTGCGGTAGTTCTCGTCGACATCGATCTGGCCACGGCTGTTGACCTTGATGCCAATATTCTCCAGGCCCAGCTTGTCGGTGTTGCCGGTACGACCATTGCACCACAGCAAGGCGTCGGCCTTGATCTTCTTGCCCGACTTCAGGTGCAGCACCACACCGTTGTCCAGCCCTTCGACCCGCTCGTACTCCTCGTTGTGGCGTACGGTGATGTTGTTGTTGCTGAAGTGGTAGCTCAACGCCTGGGAGATTTCCGAATCCAGGAAGCTCAGCAACTGGGCACGGTTGTCGACCAATTCCACCAGTACGCCCAGGCCGCTGAAGATCGAAGCATATTCGCAACCGATCACCCCAGCTCCGTAGACGATCAGCTTGCGCGGGGTGTGGCTGAGGCTGAGGATGGTGTCGCTGTCGTAGACGCGCGGGTGGTGGAAGTCGATGTCGGCCGGGCGGTACGGGCGCGAACCGGTGGCGATGATGATGTGCTTGGCCACCAGCTTCTCGACCACGCCGTTGGGGCAGACCACTTCGACGGTCTGCTCGTCGGCGAAGCTGCCGGTGCCGAAGAACACGTCGACCCGGTTGCGCGCGTAGTAGCCGGTGCGCGAGGCGACCTGCTTGCTGATGACCTTCTCGGCGCTCTTGAGCACGTCGGGGAAGGAGAACCAGCGCGGCTCACCGATGGCGCGGAACATCGGGTTGGTGTTGAACTGCATGATCTGCCGCACCGAGTGACGCAGCGCCTTGGACGGGATGGTGCCCAAGTGGGTGCAGTTGCCGCCGACCTGGCGACGGCTGTCGACCATGGCCACCTTGCGCCCTGCTTTGGCGGCGTTCATTGCCGCGCCTTCTCCGGCCGGGCCGGAACCCAGCACCACTACGTCGTAGTTGTAGACAGCCATGCGTACTCCTTCAGAACTGGCCCGCCGGCCGGATGGCCGCGGGGCGCGATCACGTCGCCGGGGCGCCATGAGAAAATTCGGGTGCAGTCTAATCAAGCGTGAACGCCGCGCACATTAACCCTTGGTCGCGTCGTAGGCCACTGTTGCCTGCACTACATGTGGTTTCACCGGGTCCGTGGTGGCGATCATCCGTGCCTTGCCTTTCATTCGCCTTTCAACGCCCTGTCGAACGCAGGCGTGGAACGGGAGACGAAGCCACCTTCGGCCCGGGTCACCAACACGGCGGCAAGACCGTGGGCGATGGCAAAATCCCAGCCACGCTCAGGCCCGAGGATCAGCAGCAGTGTCGAGTAGCCGTCGGCCTGCAGCGCCGAGGCATCGAGCACCGTCACCGCTGCCAGGTCATGCTCGACCGGGCGCCCCAGGCGAGCATCGAAGGTGTGCGAATAGCGCCGGCCATTGTCCTCGAAATAATGGCGATAGTCACCCGAGGTCGATACCGCCAGCCCCTGTACCGGAATGACCTGGCGGGCGATCTGGCGGTCCTCGCGCGGCAGCTCCAGCGCCACCCGCCAGGGGCTGCCGTCCGGCTTGCGGCCCACCGCCTTGAGCTCGCCGGTGGCTTCGGCGAGGAAACTGTCGATGCCCATGCCCCCCAGGCGTTCGGCGATCAGATCGACAGCATGGCCGGCGGCAATGCTGTTGAAGTCCAGCTCGACCGGCGCATCCTTGCACAGGCTATCGGCTTCGATACGCAGGTGCCGGTAACCCACCCGCTGGCGGGCGTGGGCCAACGCCTGAGGGGCCGGCACCTGCATTTCCCGTGATTGCGGGCCAAAGCCCCAAAGGTCGAGCAGCGGCTCGACGGTGAGGTCATACGCCCCCTGGCTCTGCTCGGCGAGCCGTTGGCCGAAGGCGACCAGTACACGCAGGTCGCTGTCGATGGGCAGGCACTGGTTGGCCGGCAGCTGGTTGAAGTGGCTGACGATGGAGTCGCCGCGATAGGTGGAGTAATGCGCATCGATGGCCTGGAGGATGCCCTCGACCGCGGCTTGCACCTGCTCGGGTGCGGGACCGCCAGGCTGGCGGACATACTGGATGCTGTAGCTGCTGCCCATGGTCGGGCCGCCGAAGTGCTCGAGGGTGGGGCTTGGCTCACAGGCCGCAAGCAACGACAGGCAACACAGAAGAACGATGCGCAACATGGATTTCTCGGTTAACCGATCCCTGTAGGAGCGGCCTTGCGCCGCGAAAGGGCCGCAAAGCGGCCCCAGCGATCTTTGCATGAACGCCGGGGCCCTGGGGCTGCTACGCAGCCCTTTCGCGGCGCAAGGCCGCTCCTACAAAGACCGCGCTGAGCCAACCAGCAAAAAAAACGGGAACCCGAAGGTTCCCGTTTTCTCAACACATTACAAGCGAATCAGCGTGGAAACGCTGGCGGGTTCACACCGGCCATCTCTTCCATCACGCGAACGACCTGGCAGCTGTAACCGAATTCGTTGTCGTACCAGACGTACAGGACGACACGGCTGTCGTTGCAGATGGTCGCTTCGGCGTCGACCACACCGGCGTGGCGCGAACCCACGAAGTCGGTGGAAACCACTTCCTGGGAGCTGACATAGTCGATCTGCTTGTGCAGGTCCGAGTGCATGGCGGTCTGGCGCAGGTACTCGTTCAGCTCTTCGCGGTTGGTGGCCTTTTCCAGGTTCAGGTTCAGGATGGCCATCGACACGTTTGGCGTTGGTACGCGGATCGCGTTGCCGGTCAGCTTGCCTTTAAGCACTGGCAGCGCCTTGGCGGCAGCGGTGGCGGCACCGGTCTCGGTGATGACCATGTTCAGCGGCGCGGCGCGGCCACGACGGCTACCCTTGTGGAAGTTGTCGATCAGGTTCTGGTCGTTGGTGAACGAGTGAACGGTTTCGACGTGGCCGTTGATGATGCCGTACTGGTCGTTGATGGCCTTGAGCACCGGCACGATGGCGTTGGTGGTGCAGGAGGCGGCCGAGACGATCTTGTCGTCGGCGGTGATGTCACCGTGGTTGATGCCGTGCACGATGTTCTTCAGCGCGCCCTTGCCGGGTGCGGTCAGGATCACGCGGGCAGCGCCTGGGCAGGCCAGGTGCTGGCCCAGGCCGTCGGCGTCACGCCATACACCGGTGTTGTCGACGATCAGGGCGTCGTTGATGCCGTACTGGGTGTAGTCGACTTCGCTCGGGCTCTTGGCGTAGATCACCTGGATCAGGTTGCCGTTGGCGGTGATGGTGTTGTTTTCTTCGTCGATGACGATGGTGCCGTCGAACGGACCGTGCACCGAGTCACGACGCAGCAGGCTGGCGCGCTTGGTCAGATCGTTCTCGGCGCCCTTGCGCACGACGATGGCGCGCAGGCGCAGGCCGTCGCCACCACCGGTCTTCTCGATCAGGATGCGCGCCAGCAGGCGGCCGATGCGGCCGAAACCGTACAGGACGACGTCGGTGCCCTTGCGTGCGGAAGCGTTCTGCTGACCCACCACGTCGGCCAGTTCGTCACGAACGAACTGCTCGGCGCTGCGGCCATTGCCTTCGGCCTTGAACTTGCCGGCCAGCTTGCCCAGGTCGACCGAAGCGGCGCCCAGTTTCAGCTCGCTCATGGCCTTGAGCAGGGGGAACGTCTCGTGGACGGACAGCTCGGTCTCGTCGGCCTGGCGGTGACGGGCAAAGCGGTGGGCTTTGAGAATCGAGATAACCGAACGGTTGATCAGGCTGCGGCCATAGATCGAGCTCACCACGTTGTTGTTGCGGTAGAGCTGACCGATAAGCGGGATCATCGCTTCAGCCAGGGCTTCACGGTCGATCCACTCACCAAGACACTGGTCGGGCTTCTGAGTCACGGTAACCTTCCACATGTAGGGGAACAAAAAAGGGGCTACATTATGACGCCCCTCGGCGTATCGGGCAATGAGCGCCTGTCGACGGCCGCAACACCCGTCGTCATGCCCTTTCAAGCCTGACAGCGAGCCCGCTCACCGGTACAATCGACCTCTTTGCCGCAACGCTTGGAGCCCGATCTCCCGTGTCAGTTCTGCGCCTTCCGCACATGTCGGCCACGGCCGGCAAACAAACCTGGGGTAACCTGCCTGGTGCCGCCTTGAGCCTGGCCATCGCCGAGGCTGCCAGCACCGCCGGTCGCTTCACCCTGCTGCTGACCGCCGACAGCCAGGCCGCCGACCGCCTGGAGCAGGAGCTGCGCTTCTTTGCCCCGGAACTGCCGGTACTGCCCTTCCCCGACTGGGAAACCCTGCCCTACGACCTGTTCTCGCCGCACCAGGACATCATCTCCCAGCGCATCGCCAGCCTCTACCGGCTGCCGGAGCTCGACCACGGCATTCTTGTAGTGCCGGTCACCACGGCCCTGCACCGCCTCGCCCCCACGCGCTTTCTGCTGGGTGGCAGCCTGGTGCTGGATGTGGGGCAGAAAATCGATGTCGAGCAGATGCGCACGCGCCTGGAAGCCAGCGGCTACCGCTGTGTCGACACCGTCTACGAGCATGGCGAGTTCGCCGTGCGTGGCGCACTGATCGACCTGTACCCCATGGGCAGCAAGCAGCCGTACCGCATCGACCTGTTCGATGACGAGATCGAGACGCTGCGCACCTTCGACCCGGAAACGCAGCGCTCGATCGACAAGGTCGACTCGGTGCGCCTGCTGCCGGCGCGCGAATTCCCCATGCAGAAGGACGAGGTGACCCGCTTCAAGGCCCGCTTCCGCGAGCGTTTCGATGTCGACTTCCGCCGCAGCGCCATCTTCCAGGACTTGACCAGCGGCATCATCCCGGCAGGGATCGAGTACTACCTGCCCTTGTTCTTCGAGGAAACCGCCACACTGTTCGACTACCTGCCGGCGGACACCCAGGTGTTCTCGCTGCCCGGCGTCGAACAGGCCGCCGAACATTTCTGGAACGACGTGCGTGGGCGCTACGAAGAGCGCCGCGGCGACCTGACCCGGCCGCTGCTACCGCCCGCCGAACTGTTCCTCCCGGTCGAGGACTGTTTCGCCCGCCTGAAGCAATGGCCACGGGTGGTGGTCAGCAGCGAAGAGGTGGATGCCGGTGCAGGCCGCGAGCGTTTCCCGGCCCGCGCCCTGCCCAACCTGGCCATCGAGGCCAAGGCCAACCAGCCGCTGGCGGAGCTTGCGAACTTCCTCGACCAATTCCCCGGCCGCGTGCTGTTCACGGCGGAATCGGCAGGCCGGCGTGAAGTGCTGCTGGAGTTGCTCGAACGCCTGAAGTTGCGCCCGCAGACCGTCGATGGCTGGGCCGACTTCATCACCGGCAGCGAGCGCCTGGCGATTACCATCGCCCCACTCGACGATGGCCTGCTACTGGACGATCCGGCTATCGCCCTGGTCGCCGAAAGCCCGTTGTTCGGCCAACGCGTGATGCAGCGCCGGCGCCGCGAGAAACGCGGCGAGGCAGCCAACGACGCGGTGATCAAGAACCTCACCGAGCTGCGTGAAGGCGCGCCGGTGGTGCATATCGACCATGGCGTGGGTCGCTATCTGGGCCTGGCGACACTGGAGATCGATGGCCAGGCCGCCGAGTTCCTCACCCTCGAATACGCCGAGGGCGCCAAGCTCTACGTGCCCGTGGCCAACCTGCACCTGATCGCCCGCTACACGGGCAGCGACGATGCCCTGGCGCCACTGCACCGACTGGGCTCCGAAGCCTGGCAGAAAGCCAAGCGCAAGGCCGCCGAGCAGGTGCGCGATGTCGCCGCCGAACTGCTCGACATTTACGCCCGCCGTGCCGCGCGCAAGGGTTACGCCTTCGCCGACCCGGCCGCCGACTACGCCACCTTCAGTGCCGGCTTCCCGTTCGAGGAAACCCCGGACCAGCAAGCGGCCATCGAAGCGGTGCGGGCCGACATGCTCGCCGGCCAGCCCATGGACCGCCTGGTCTGCGGCGACGTCGGCTTCGGCAAGACCGAAGTGGCCATGCGCGCCGCCTTCATCGCGGTGCACAGTGGCCGCCAGGTAGCGGTGCTGGTCCCCACCACGCTGCTCGCCCAGCAGCACTACAACAGCTTCCGCGACCGTTTCGCCGATTGGCCGGTGACCGTCGAAGTGATGAGCCGCTTCAAGTCGACCAAGGAAGTCGCCACCGCGGCGGCGGAACTGGCCGAAGGCAAGATCGACATTCTCATCGGCACCCACAAGCTGCTGCAGGACGATGTGCGCTTCAAGGACCTGGGCCTGGCGATCATCGACGAGGAACACCGCTTCGGGGTGCGCCAGAAGGAGCAACTGAAGGCCCTGCGCAGCGAGGTGGACATCCTCACCCTGACCGCGACACCCATACCCCGCACCCTCAACATGGCGGTGTCGGGCATGCGCGACCTGTCGATCATCGCCACGCCCCCGGCGCGGCGCCTGTCGGTGCGCACCTTCGTCATGGAGCAGAACAAGAGCACGGTCAAGGAAGCGCTGCTGCGCGAGCTGTTGCGTGGCGGCCAGGTGTACTACCTGCACAACGACGTCAAGACCATCGAGAAATGCGCCGCGGAGCTTGCCGAACTGGTGCCCGAAGCCCGCATCGGTATCGGCCACGGGCAGATGCGCGAACGCGAGCTCGAACAGGTGATGAGCGATTTCTATCACAAACGCTTCAACGTGCTGATCGCCTCGACCATCATCGAGACCGGCATCGACGTGCCCAGCGCCAACACCATCGTCATCGAGCGCGCCGACAAGTTCGGCCTGGCGCAATTGCACCAGTTGCGTGGCCGGGTCGGCCGCAGCCACCACCAGGCCTACGCCTACCTGCTGACGCCACCGCGCCAGCAGATCAGCGCGGATGCCGAAAAGCGCCTGGAAGCCATCGCCAACACCCAGGACCTCGGCGCAGGCTTTGTCCTGGCCACCAACGACCTGGAAATCCGCGGCGCCGGCGAGCTGCTCGGCGAAGGCCAGAGTGGGCAGATCCAGGCAGTCGGCTTCACCCTGTACATGGAAATGCTCGAGCGTGCGGTCAAGGCCATCCGCAAGGGCAACCAGCCCAACCTCGAGCAACCGCTCGGTGGCGGCCCGGAGATCAACCTGCGCCTGCCGGCGCTGATCCCCGAGGACTACCTGCCCGACGTGCATGCGCGCCTGATTCTCTACAAGCGCATTGCCTCGGCGGCCGACGAAGAAGGCCTCAAGGACCTGCAGGTGGAGATGATCGACCGCTTCGGCCTGCTGCCGGAACCAACCAAGAACCTGATGCGCCTGACCTCGCTCAAGCTGCTGGCGGAAAAGCTCGGCATCAAGAAAGTCGATGCCGGCCCCAATGGCGGCAAGCTCGAGTTCGAGGCCGAAACCCCGGTCGACCCGCTGACCCTGATCAAGCTGATCCAGGGCCAGCCCAAACGCTACAAGTTCGAAGGCGCGACCCAGTTCCGTTTCCTCGTGCCCATGGAGCGCCCAGAAGAACGTTTCAACACACTGGAAGCGCTGTTCGAGCGCCTGACCCCACAAACAAACTAAGGAAGCTCCATGCGTGCCATTCGTAGCCTGACCCTGTTGCTGGCGCTGCTTGCACCCACCGCCTTCGCCGCAGGCCCCTATCAGGTTGAAATGATCCTCGTGCGGCAGAATGCCGTGCCGGCCGTGACCAGCCCGTTCGCCCCGGAAGACTGGAGCAACGGCGCCCCACGCCTGGAAAAAGCCGCCGAACGCCCGACGGCGCTGGATGACGAGATCACCCGCCTGCAGGCCACCGCCGACTACACCGTGCTGCTGCACAAGGCCTGGCAACAGGACGGCGACAAGATCGCCCTGGGTGCCGGTGAAGAACAGTTCGGCCACTTCCCCATCGAGGGCAACCTGAGCATCGGCGAAGACCGCTTCATCAGTGTCGACGCCAACCTCTGGGTCAACGAACTGGACGGTAACGGCAGCGTGCTGCGCAGCGAACAGTTCAAACAGAGCAACAGCAACATGAAAGCCGGGCAACTGACCTTCCTCGATGGCGGGCACCTTGCCGTGCTGCTCAAGGTCACACCTGCCGGCATGCGCAAGATGCCGCTGCCGGACCCGGAGATGATGGAGCAGTGAGGTGAGCGACGGTGATGTGCTGCAATTGCTCAGGGAGCATCCCGACTGGGTTGACTTCATCGATGCCGGCGCCCTGACCCGCGGACGTGCCTATGCCGCTCAGGGCCACTCCCGGACCCTGTCGCTGCACGGCAATACCGTCGAGGCGACCTGCCAGGGCTCGGGAGGCCAGCGCTACCACCAGACCATCCACCTGATACACAACGGCGCCGACCTGCGCGTGCTCGGAAAGTGCAGTTGCCCTGTCGGCATCAATTGCAAACACTGCATGGCGGCGCTGTTCCACCTGTTGGACAACGCAAGCGACCTGCAAGTGCCTCTGCCCCAGGCACAGGCAGCACTGTCCTTGCCACCCGATCTCGACCAATGGGTCGAGGCACTCGAGGCGCCAGCCCTGCCCACCGCGCCCCGTGAACCGGCGCGCAAAGGCCCAGCCATTTACTTTCGAATCCAGGGCGACCACGAGCATTACCGGCTGGAAGCCGTCAAAGGCACCCGGCAGGCGGACGGCACCTTGAAATTCAGCCGGGTGACAGCACTGCCCGAACTGATCTACTACGCCCCACGCTACGTCACGGAAGATGATGCTCGACTGCTGCGCCTGATCGACACCTGCAGCCGGGGGGCGCTCCCCGTGGTGAAACTGGAGGGCAAGCAGGGTGCGGAGCTGCTCGGTTACGCCCTGGCCAGCGGCAAGCTGCTGTACGAGCAGGAGCAAACACCCCTGGTTTCCGGGCCACCTCTGCACGCTGAGTTCCGCTGGGTCAGGCTGGACAGCGGTAGCTACCAAGGCGCTTGGCATCATGAAGACCAGGTTGCGCTGCAGGTAGTACCCACCGACCCGCTGTTCTATGTGGACCCACGCAATCATCACCTCGGCAAGTTGCTGCACGACCTCGACCCCTTCATTGCCCACCAGCTTGCGCGGGCACCCCTGGTACCCGAACACCTGATTGTCCCCTTGAGTCATCGATTGAACGCCTTGAACCGCCAAGTCCCCACACCAACCGCCGTCAGCAGCGAGCAGATCGAAAGCATCGTCCCCAGCGGGCGACTGACCCTCGGCAGCCTCGAATTCAGCGCCTACACGCCCAAGACCGGGCGCATGCAACGCCAGATGCAGCACCGCGCCGCCCTGTCGTTCGACTACGACGGCCTGCGCGCCAGCAGCACTGACGACAAGCCACTGACACGCCTGGTGGGCAGCACCAGCCAGCGCATCCGCCGCCAGCCCCAGGCTGAGCAGGCGCTGCGCAAAGTGCTGCGCGATTTCGGCTTCAAGCCCGCCACCCGCCAGAGCAAGGCCCTGCCCGACAGCGCTGGCGAAATGCACCAGTTGCCCGATGACGAAGCCTGGTTGCGCTTCGCCCGCGAAGGCCTGCCGCGCCTTCGCGACGCAGGCTGGACAATCGACCTGCACCGCGACTTCGCCTTCAACCTGCACGAGGTCGATGACTGGTACGCCACCATCGAGGAGGCGCCGGGGCACGAATGGTTCGACCTGGAGCTGGGCATCGTCGTCGATGGCCAACGCCACAGCCTGCTGCCCATTGTCCTGCAGTTGCTGCGCGCCAGCCCGGAGCTGCTGCGCCCCAGCGAACTTGCTCGTCGCAGCGACGACGAACACCTGCTGATAGATCTCAACCGCGCCCGCCATGACAGCCCGGCGCTGCGCGTCGCCCTGCCCTATGGCCGGATCAAGGCCGTGATGGGCACCCTTGGCGAACTCTACCTGCATGAGGATGCCGTTGGCCCGAGCCTGCGCCTGGAGCGCGCCGACGCCGCGCGCCTGAACGAGATCGAACATCTTCCCTTGCAGTGGGAAGGCGGCACCCATGTCCGTGACCTGGGCCGGCGCCTGCGTGACGCCCGCGACCTGCAGGTCGCCCCGCCCACAGGCCTGAACGCCACGCTGCGCCCGTACCAGCAACAAGGCCTGAACTGGCTGCAGGCCCTACGCGAAATGGGTACCGGCGGCATCCTCGGCGACGACATGGGCCTGGGCAAGACCCTGCAGACCCTCGCCCACCTGCTGCTGGAGAAAGAAGCCGGACGCCTGGCCAACCCGGCGCTGGCCGTGATGCCCACCAGCCTGGTGCCCAACTGGCTCGACGAAGCCCGACGCTTTGCCCCCGACCTGCGCGTATTGGCCCTGCACGGGCCGGGACGCACCAAGCACTTCGCGGCATTGGGCGAATACGACCTGGTACTGACCACTTACGCCCTCGCCCCCCGCGATCTCGAACACCTCAAGGCGCAACCCTGGCACCTGCTGGTACTGGATGAGGCACAGAACATCAAGAGCAGCACCAGCAAGGCCGCCCAGGCGGTGCGCGAGCTGCAGGCCGACCAGCGCCTGTGCCTGACCGGCACACCCATGGAGAACAACCTCGGCGAGCTGTGGTCGATCTTCCACTTCCTGATGCCCGGCTGGCTGGGCGACAGCAAGCGCTTCACCCAGGACTACCGCACCCCGATCGAACGCCATGGCGATACCGAACGTATGGCCCATCTGGCCAGCCGCATCCGCCCATTCCTGCTGCGCCGCACCAAGGAACAGGTAGCGACCGAACTGCCGGCCAAGACCGAGATGATCCACTGGGTCGAGCTCAGCGACGCCCAGCGCGACACTTATGAGGCGGTGCGGGTGGCGATGGACAAGAAGGTCCGCGACGAAATCGCCCGCAGCGGCGCGGCACGCAGCCAGATCGTCATCCTCGACGCCTTGCTCAAGCTGCGCCAGGTCTGCTGTGACCTGCGCCTGGTCAAGGGCACCGAGATCAAGGGCACATTCGCCGACAAGGGCAAGCTTGGCAGCCTGCTGGAGATGCTTGAGGAATTGCTGAGCGAGGGACGCAAGGTGTTGCTGTTCTCGCAGTTCACTTCGATGCTGGCGCTGATCGAATTCGAGCTGGAGAAGCGCGGCATCCGCTACAGCCTGCTGACCGGTGACACCCGCGACCGTCGCGCGCCGGTGCAGCAGTTCCAGAATGGCGAAAGCGATGTGTTCCTGATCAGCCTCAAGGCGGGAGGCACCGGCCTGAACCTGACCGCCGCCGACACCGTCATCCACTACGATCCCTGGTGGAACCCGGCCAGCGAGAACCAGGCCACCGACCGCGCCTACCGCATCGGCCAGGACAAGCCGGTGTTCGTATTCAAGCTGATCACCCGGGGCACGGTGGAAGAGAAGATCCAGCTGCTGCAGCAAGAGAAGGCAGCGCTGGCCGCTGGATTGCTCGATGGTGGGCAGGGCGGGCAGTGGCGGCTGAGGGACGAGGAGATCGAAGCGTTGTTCGCGCCGTTGCCGGGCAAGCGAAACCGTTGAGCACTCGATCGCAGGGCAAGCCCGCCGCCACGAAGCACTGAGACCTTTCGTGGGAGCGGGCTTGCCCCGCGATGATGATCAATCGATCAGTTGCGCATCCTTCAGCGCCCCCAGCGCCTCCAGCCAGCGTGGCTGCTGGCGGTAGTCGGTACGGGCGAAGCCCTGCCCGCGCATCCGCGCGATCCGCGGCGACGGCTTGACCTTCATCCGCTGCGCCGCGCTCAGCGCCAGCTCCGCCGCGGCCCGGTCGTTGCACACCAGGCCCATGTCGCAACCGGCGCTCAACGCCGCCTCGATGCGGCTGGCGGCATCCCCCACCACATGGGCGCCCGCCATGGACAGGTCATCACTGAAAATCACCCCTTCGAAGCCCAGCTCGCCGCGCAGGATCTCCTGCAGCCAGCGACGGGAGAAACCAGCCGGCTGGTTGTCTACCTGCGGATAGATGACATGAGCCGGCATCACCGCCGCCAATTGACCGCCCAGGCGGGTGAACGGCACCAGGTCGGCTGCGCGCAGTTGCTCCAGGCTGCGCTCATCCACCGGAATGGCGACATGGGAGTCGGCCTCGGCCCAGCCGTGCCCTGGGAAATGCTTGCCACAAGCGGCCATGCCAGCCGCGTTCATACCACGAATGAAGGCACCCGCCAGTTGCGTGGCACGCTCGGGATCACCTTCGAAGGCTCGGCTGCCAACCACCGCGCTGCGCTGGTGGTCGAGGTCCAGCACCGGGGCGAAGCTCAGGTCCAGGCCGACCGCCAGCACCTCGGTCGCCATCAGCCAGCCGCATTGCTCGGCCAAGTACTCGGCATTGGCGTTGTCGGCGATCGCGCGCATGGCCGGCAGGCGCACGAAGCCCTGGCGCAAGCGCTGAACCCGCCCACCTTCCTGGTCGACAGCGAGGATGAGGTCGGGGCGAATGGCGCGGATCGACGCGCACAACTCGCGCACCTGGCGCGGGCTGTCGATGTTGCGGGCAAAGATGATCAGGCCGGCCACTTCGGGTTGGCGCAGCAGGTGCCGGTCTTCGGCAGTCAACCATTTACCGGCGATGTCCACCATCAGGGAGCCTTGCAGGCTGACAGTCATAGCGAGTCCTTCATTGAAGATCCAGGGAGGCCCAGTGCGGGCAGGCAGCCTCGTCGATCCGCACACGGCAACCGGCCGGCACGCGATCGAACAGGTCAAGCAGGTCGGTATTGCGCAGGCGCACACAGCCATGGGACAGCGGAATACCCATAGGTTCAGTGTCGGGCGCGCCATGCAGGTAGATGTAACGGCGGAAGGTATCGACTTCACCGAGGCGGTTGATCCCCAGCTCGCAACCACTGAGCCAGAGAATACGGCTGAGTATCCAGTCGCGTCCTGGATAGCGTGCATCCAGGGCCGGCGACCAGACTTCGCCGGTCCAGCGCCGGCCACACAGGACCGCACCCTGCGGCAAGCCAGCACCAATCTTCGCACGCACTCGGTGCAGGCCACGCGGCGTGCCCCCGGAACCGTTCGTCTCACCCGCGCCGTTACGCGCCGAAGAGATCGGCAGGCGCACGCGCAACGCCCCATGATGAAAACCATAGAGACACTGGTCGGCGAGAGATATGTGCAGGAAATCGAGGTCGAGCATGGGCGCTAGCTTAGCCGAAGCGCCCTGCCCCGCCCAGTGTCAGGCCTTGGCAGGCGCGCTGTTCTTGCTGCGCGGCCGCAGTTGCGCGGTAGCCATGGCCTCGTCGGTGACCCCCGTGTCGGCCCGCATGCCCGCAGCAAGGAACGGCACCATCAGGCGCATGACCTGTTCGATCGACGTGTTGATACCAAAATCGGTTTCAGCAATTGCGCGCAGGGCCTTGATCCCGGACATGCTGAACGCTGCGGCACCCAGCATGAAGTGCACGCGCCAGAACAGCTCCAGCGGCGGGATCCGCGGGGCGGCCTCGTGGACCAGCAGCATGTAGCGGCGGAACACCTTGCCGTACATGTCTTCGAGGTAGCGGCGCAGGTGACCCTGGCTCTGGCTGAACGCCAACCCCAGCAGGCGCATGAAGATGGAAAGGTCGTTATTGCTGCGTGGCTGCACGGCCAACGCCTGCTCCACCAGCATCTCCAGCAGTTCTTCAAGCGAGGCTTTCTGCTGCGCCTGGCGGCGATCCAGCTCACGCTCGAGGCTAGCGCAGAAGGGGCCGAGGAAACGCGAGAAGACTGCCTGGATCAGGGCCTTCTTCGAACCGAAGTGATAATTCACCGCTGCCAGGTTGACCCCAGCCTTGCTGGTGATCAGCCGTAACGAGGTTTCCGCGAACCCGCGTTCCGCGAACAGCTGCTCCGCCGCATCGAGGATACGTTCGACGGTTTCCGACTGGGCCATGACTACTCCACCTGACAAACAGTTGTTTGAAACATACGTTTCAGGCCTGCCGATGTCAAGGCTCGGTGACCGGGCGGTCGCCCATTTAACCACAGCCACAACGCATTGAATGATCAGGCTTTGCGCCGGCCTTGCATGCGCGGTGCTTGCAGCTTGCCAGCTACTGTATATAATTCCAGTCACTGTATATAAAGACAGAGCCCTCGCCCATGCTGAAACTGACGCCACGCCAAGCCGAGATTCTGGCTTTCATCAAACGCTGCCTCGAAGACAACGGCTTCCCCCCGACCCGCGCGGAGATCGCCCAGAAGCTGGGCTTCAAGTCGCCCAACGCCGCCGAGGAGCACCTCAAGGCCCTGGCACGCAAGGGTGCCATCGAGATGACCCCCGGCGCTTCGCGCGGTATTCGCATCCCCGGCCTCGAAGCAAAGGTCGAGGACAACGGTCTCCCCATCATTGGCCGAGTCGCTGCCGGCGCGCCGATCCTCGCCGAACAGCACATCGAGGAGTCCTGCAACATCAACCCGGCCTTCTTCCATCCGCGTGCCGACTATCTTCTGCGTGTGCACGGCATGAGCATGAAGGATATCGGTATCTTCGACGGCGACCTGCTGGCCGTGCACACCACCCGCGAAGCCCGCAACGGCCAGGTGGTCGTGGCCCGAATCGGCGACGAAGTGACCGTCAAGCGCTTCAAGCGCGAAGGCAGCAAGGTCTGGCTGATTGCCGAAAACCCCGAATTCGCCCCCATCGAAGTCGACCTGAAGGAACAGGAGCTGGTGATCGAGGGCTTGAGCGTCGGCGTACTTCGCCGCTGAACCAGGAGGCGTCATGCAGCCGTTCATCCAAGCTCCCCTGCAAGCCCAGCTGCCGCTGTTCGAGGCTTTCCTCGCCCAGCCAGTACTGCCAGGCCTCAAGGCCAGCAAACCTTCGCGCAAGGGCAATCAGCCCGAGCTGTTCAGCGAACTGGCACTGCGCGGCGCTCCCGGGCATTGCCAGAGCCTGCTGGCCCCCGTCCTGCGTGAGCTCAGCGAGGAGGACGAAACACGCTGGCTCACGCTCATCGCGCCACCTGGCAGCCTCACTCAAGCCTGGCTGCGCGAGGCTGGCCTGAACCGTGAACGCATCCTGCTGTTGCAACCCGGTGGCAATCAGACTGCCCTGCAGCTCGCCTGCGAGGCGCTACGCCTAGGCCGCAGCCACACGGTCGTCAGCTGGCTGGGCAATGTCAACAACAGCACCCGCCAACAATTGCTGAACGCCGCTACCACCGGAAACGCGCAAAGCCTGAACATCCGCCTCGGCTGATGTTCAGGCTTTGCCTGTCAAACGCTTGCTGTCCGGGTCAGTGAAGAACCCGCGGCCCCTCGTCACGTTCGAAGTCGCCCTCGACCAGCTTGCCAGCCATCTGCACACCCACACTGAGCATGGCCTTGGCCACTTCCACATGCTGTCCTTGCAGGAATGCCTTGGCATCCTCGGAGAAATCCAGGGTTACCAGGGAACCTTCATCCTCGGCACGGCGCAACTCGATCCGGCCATCAGGCAACTCGACAATTTCTAGGAAGGACGTTGACATATAGGGCCTGCTTTTCACGAAAGGCCGTCATTGTACCAGCCATGGATGCTGTCAGCACTCACTCAGCGCATCGCGGAATCGTCTCACCAGGTCTTTCAGGCTGTGTCGCCAAGCCTCCAGCTCCTGGCGAGCAAGCACCAATGGCTCGGCCTCATCGAGATTGACGGCCTGGATCAGCGGCTGGGTGACGTCGGTCTTGGCCATTTTCTTCGCGACCGGTGGTCGGAACAATTCGGCATAAGCCGCCAGCAAGCGTGCCAGCCAGGTTTCCGATTGCCGCGCCAACTCCAGCATCTCAGCCATTTCCGGAATCGCCACGCTACGCAGTGTTTCGTCGTTGAGCAGCTGCTCGGCCTGCGCGGCCGACGCCTGGGGCAGGCGGTAGAAACCAGCGATCTCGTGGCACAACCCCAGCAAGGCGCCATACAAGTGGAACAAAGCTGCTTCACGCTCGGCCTGGACCAAGCCCTGAGCATTCATCGCCCCACTTGCCTCAGCCTTGGCCATGGATTCCAGTGCAAGGCCGGCGAAGAACAGCTTCTGATTGGTGCGCGTGTAGAGTTCCTGGGCCATTTTCGATGACCTCCCATGGGCAGCAAGGCGATAACGCAGTGTCGGGGAAAGCCTGGCCTTCCCGCAAGCACAAACGAATTGGGGCCGCCTTGCGCCCCATCGCCGGCAAGGCCGGCTCCTACAGGTTATTTACGATACTTGTAGGAGCCGGCCTTGCCGGCGATGGGCCGCGAAGCGACCCCAATACACGTGTGATCGATCAGCGCTTGTCTTCGACCTTCCATACCTTGCCGTCGAAGAACGCTTTCCAGCCGGTCGGCTTGCCGTCGACTTCGGACTGCACGTACTGCTCCTTGGTCTTGCGGCTGTAGCGAATCACCGCTGGACGGCCATCAGGGTCCTTCTGCGGCGCATCGCAGAGGAAGTGATACTTCGGATCGATCTCGTGCTTGTGCGGCACAATCTCCAGCACCAATGGCGCACGGGTCTCGCGGTTTTTCGGGAACTGGCTGGCGGCCAGGAACAACCCCGAGGCGCCATCACGCAGCACGTAGGTGTCGTCGACCTTCTCGCACTTGAGCTCCGGCATCTCCACCTTGTCCATCTTCGGTGGCGCCGCCTCGCCGCTCTTGAGCAGCTTGCGGGTGTTCTTGCAGGTCGCGTTGGTGCAGCCGAAGAACTTGCCAAAGCGGCCGGTCTTGAGCTGCATCTCGCTGCCGCACTTGTCGCACTCCAGGCTCGGCCCTTCATAGCCCTTGATGCGGTAGCTGCCCTCTTCGATCTCGTAACCTGCGCAATCCGGGTTATTACCGCAGATGTGCAGCTTGCGCTTCTCGTCGAGCAGATAGGCATCCATCGCCGTCGCGCAGATCGGGCAGCGGTGCTTGCCGCGCAGTACCAGCGACTCGGACTCACCTTCGTCGTCGGCAGCGATTTCATCGCCCGGCACCAGGTTGACGGTCGCCTTGCAGCGCTCCTTGGGTGGCAGGCTGTAGCCCGAGCAACCGAGGAACACGCCCGTGGACGCGGTGCGGATCATCATTGGCCGCCCGCACTCCTTGCAGGCAATGTTGGTCAGGGTCGGCTGGTTGGCACGCATGCCGTTTTCAGCGGACTCAGCCGTCAGCAGCTTCTTGCTGAAGTCGCCATAGAATTCGTCGAGGACGTTCTTCCAGTCACGCTCACCCTGAGCCACGTCGTCGAGGTTTTCTTCCATGCCGGCGGTGAAGCCGTAGTCCATCAGGTTGGCGAAGCTCTCGGAAAGACGCTCGGTAACGATGTCGCCCATCTTCTCGGAGTAGAAACGGCGATTGTGCAGCGTGACGTAGCCCCGGTCCTGGATGGTGGAAATGATCGCCGCGTAGGTCGATGGGCGGCCAATACCGCGCTTTTCCATTTCCTTGACCAGGCTGGCTTCGGTGAAGCGTGCCGGCGGCTTGGTGAAGTGCTGGCTGGGGTCGAGCTGGATCAGCTTGAGCGCTTCACCCTGGGCCATTTCTGGCAGCACGTCATCTTCGCCCGGCTTGCTCTGTTGTGGCAGCACACGGGTGTAACCATCGAATTTCAGAATGCGGCCCTTGGCGCGCAGCTCGAAATCGCCGGCTGCCACGGTGACGCTGGTGGACAGGTACTGCGCCGGCGGCATCTGGCAGGCCAGGAACTGGCGCCAGATCAGTTCGTACAGGCGCTCGGCATCGCGCTCCATGCCACTGAGCTTGGTTGGGTGGGTGTTGACGTCGGAAGGACGGATCGCCTCGTGCGCTTCCTGGGCGCCTTCCTTGCTGCCGTATACCATGGGGGCGTCCGGCAGGTATTGCTTGCCGAACTCGCGCTCGATGTAGCTGCGCGCCATCTCCACTGCGTCGGTCGACAGGTTGGTCGAGTCGGTACGCATGTAAGTGATGTAGCCCGCCTCATAGAGGCGCTGAGCCATCATCATGGTCTTCTTCACACCGAAGCCCAGGCGGTTGCTCGCGGCCTGCTGCAGCGTCGAGGTGATGAACGGCGCCGACGGCTTGCTGCTGGTCGGACGGTCTTCGCGCTTGACCACGCTGTAGCTGGACGCCTTGAGCTTCTCCAGCGCCGCCATGGCCTGGGCTTCGTTGAGCGGCTTGAAGGCTTCACCCTTCTCACGCGCCACTTCGAAACGCACCTTGGCATTCTTGGCAGTGCCCAGGTCAGCGTGGACTTCCCAGTACTCTTCCGGGTTGAACGCACGGATCTCGCGCTCACGCTCGACCACCAGCTTCACCGCCACCGACTGCACACGGCCAGCAGAGAGGCCACGGGCGATCTTGGCCCACAGCAGCGGCGAAACCATGTAGCCGACCACGCGATCGAGGAAACGACGCGCCTGCTGGGCATTGACCCGGTCGATATCGAGGTCGCCCGGCTGGGAGAAGGCCTCCTGGATGGCCTTCTTGGTGATTTCGTTGAACACCACGCGCTTGTAGCGGCTGTCGTCACCGCCGATGGCTTCGCGCAGGTGCCAGGCAATGGCTTCCCCCTCGCGATCCAAGTCGGTTGCGAGATAGATGGTGTCGGCATCCTTGGCCAGGCGGCGCAGCTCGTCGATCACCTTCTCCTTGCCGGGAAGGATCTCGTACTTGGCTTTCCAGCCAGCCTCCGGGTCGACCCCCATGCGCGCCACCAGCTGGCGTCGGGCCTTCTCCTTGGGCGACAGGGCCGGCGCCTCACCCGCGGCCTTGCCGCGCTTGGCCGCCGGTTCCTTGCTCGCGCTGGCGGAACCGCTGGTGGGGAGGTCGCGGATATGGCCGATACTCGACTTCACCACGTACTGGTTGCCCAGGTACTTGTTGATGGTCTTGGCCTTGGCCGGGGATTCCACAATGACCAGCGATTTGCCCATGGATCGGAGTATTCCTGAATCTGAAGATGAAAAACGCGTCAGGTGCCAGACGCGGCACCGCTATATATAGTGGCAAAAGAGTGAGGTCAAGCGCGGACGCTTACTCGCCTGCCTTGGCCAACAGCCCGGACAACCCTTCTTCGGCCTTGACCAAAGCAAAGCGTGGCACCTGCTCGCCGTCAACCTCGACCGACTCGAGGAACATCGAAAGGGGGCGAACCCAGAGCCCGAACTCACCGTACAGGGCCTGGTAGAACACCACCCACTCCTCGGTCTCGGAGTGGCGCGCGGCGCCGAACACACGATACTCAGGCCCTTTGTAGTGCCGGTACACACCGGGTTGTATCTGCATGTCGCTCAGCCTCTTGAACAAATCCTGTAAAAAACAAAAACCGGGGCACATGGCCCCGGCTGCTGGCTTGCAACGCGATCAGACGCGTTCGAAGACAGTGGTGATGCCTTGGCCCAGGCCGACGCACATGGTGGCAACGCCGAGCGTGCCGCCATTTTGCTTCATGACGTTGAGCAGGGTGCCGGAAATCCGCGCACCGGAGCAACCGAACGGGTGGCCCAGGGCGATGGCGCCGCCGTGCAGGTTAACCTTCTCATCCATCTTGTCGAGCACTTTCAGATCTTTCAGCACTGGCAGGGCCTGTGCGGCGAAGGCTTCGTTGAGCTCGATGAAGTCGATGTCGGCCATGGTCAGGCCGGCGCGCTTGAGGGCTTTCTGCGTCGATGGCACCGGGCCGTAGCCCATGATCGCCGGGTCGACACCCGCGACAGCCATCGAGCGGATGACCGCCAGTGGCTGGATACCCAGGTCCATGGCGCGCTGGCCGGACATGACGATCATGCACGAGGCGCCGTCGGTGATCTGCGAGGAAGTACCCGCAGTCACGGTGCCGCCTTTCGGGTTGAACGCAGGCTTGAGCGACGCCAGGCCTTCGAGGGTGGTTTCCGGGCGAATGGTTTCGTCGAAGTCGAAGACCTTCAGGAAGCCGTTCTCGTCATACCCCTGCATCGGGATGATCTCGTCCTTGAACTTGCCTTCGACCGTCGCCTTGTGGGCGAGCTGGTGCGAACGCACACCGAACAGATCCTGTTGCTCACGGGTGATGCCGTGCATCTTGCCGAGCATCTCGGCGGTGAGGCCCATCATCCCGGAGGCCTTGGCAGCGTGCAAGGACAGGTGTGGGTTGGGGTCGACGCCGTGCATCATGCTGACGTGGCCCATGTGCTCGACACCACCGATGACGAACACGTCGCCGTTGCCGGTCATGATCGCCTGGGCGGCGGTGTGCAGCGCGCTCATCGACGAGCCGCACAGGCGGCTGACGGTTTGTGCGGCGGAGGTGTGCGGGATCGGGGTCATCAACGACGCCATGCGGGCGATGTTCCAACCCTGCTCCATGGTCTGGTTGACGCAGCCCCAGATCACGTCCTCGACTTCTTTCGGGTCGATCTTGTCGTTACGCTCCAGCAGCTTGCTGATCAGGTGCGCGGACATGTCTTCGGCGCGGGTGTTGCGGTGCATGCCACCCTTGGAGCGGCCCATTGGCGTGCGACCGAAGTCGACAATCACCACGTCTCTTGGATTCAGGCTCATATCAATAATCTCGCTCTAGCTCGTTGGGCGCTCAGTTGAAGAAGCGCTGGCCGTTCTTGGCCATTTCGCGCAGCTTCGCCGTGGCGTGGTACAGCGGCCCCAGGTCGGCGTACTTGTCGGCCAGTGCGACGAATTCGGCGACCCCGATCGAATCGATGTAGCGCAGCGCGCCACCGCGGAAGGGAGGGAAACCGATGCCGTAGACCAGGCCCATGTCGGCTTCGGCGGCGGTTTCGACGATGCCGTCTTCCAGGCAGCGCACGGTTTCCAGGCACAGTGGCACCATCATCCAGTTGATGATGTCTTCGTCGCTGACTTCACGCTGTTCGAAAATGATCGGCTTGAGCACGTCGAGCACGCTGGCGTCGGCGACTTTCTTCGGTTTGCCGCGCTTGTCGGTCTCGTAGGCGTAGAAGCCCTTGCCGTTCTTCTGACCCAGGCGATTGGCCTCGTACAGGGCATCGACGGCAGAGCGGCGATCGTCCTTCATGCGGTCCGGGAAGCCTTCCGCCATCACGTCGCGACCATGGTGGCCGGTGTCGATGCCGACCACGTCCATCAGGTAGGCCGGGCCCATCGGCCAGCCGAACTTTTCCATGACCTTGTCGATGCGCACGAAGTCGACGCCCGCGCTGACCAGCTTGGCGAAACCGCCGAAGTACGGGAACAGCACGCGGTTGACCAGGAAGCCCGGGCAGTCGTTGACCACGATCGGGTTCTTGCCCATTTTCTTGGCGTAGGCCACGGTGGTGGCGACCGCCACTTCACTGGACTTCTCGCCACGAATGACTTCGACCAGCGGCATCATGTGCACCGGGTTGAAGAAGTGCATGCCGACGAAGTTCTCGGGGCGCTTGAGCGCCTTGGCCAGCAGGTTGATGGAGATGGTCGAAGTGTTGGAGGCGAGGATCGCGTCTTCCTTCACCTGCCCTTCCACTTCCGCCAGCACGGCCTGCTTGACCTTCGGGTTCTCGACCACGGCTTCGACGACGATGTCGACATTGCCAAAATCACCGTAGGACAGGGTCGGACGAATGGCGTTGAGCGCCTCGGCCATCTTCGCCGGGGTCAGGCGACCTTTCTCGACGCGCTTGCCGAGCAGCTTGGAGGCTTCGTTCAGGCCCAGCTGGATGGCTTCCTCACGGATGTCCTTCATCAGGATCGGGGTGCCCTTGACCGCCGACTGGTAGGCGATGCCGCCACCCATGATACCGGCGCCGAGCACGGCAGCCTGCTTCACGTCGTGAGCGATCTCGTCGTGGGCCTTGGCCTTGCGCTTGAGCTCCTGATCGTTCAGGAACAGGCCAATCAGGCTTTCGGCGACCGAGGTGCGGGCCAGCTTGGCGAAGCCAGCAGCTTCGACTTCCAGGGCCTTGTCGCGGCCGAAGTTTGCGGCCTTCTGGATGGTCTTGATGGCTTCGACCGGCGCCGGGTAGTTGGGGCCAGCCTGGCCGGCAACGAAGCCCTTGGCGGTCTCGAAGGCCATCATCTGCTCGATGGCGTTGAGCTTGAGCTTCTCGAGCTTGGGCTGGCGCTTGGCCTTGTGGTCCAGCTCGCCGCTGATGGCGCGCTTGATCAGGTCCAGGGCACCGGCCTGCAGCAGCTCAGGAGCAACTACCGCGTCGACCGCGCCGACTTTCAGCGCGTCTTCGGCGCGGTTCTCCTTACCCGCGGCAATCCACTCGATGGCGTTGTCCGAGCCGATCAGGCGCGGCAGGCGCACGGTACCACCAAAACCTGGGTAGATGCCCAGCTTGACTTCCGGCAGGCCGATCTTGGCGCTGCTGGACATGATCCGGTAGTCGGCGGCCAGGCACATCTCAAGGCCACCGCCCAGGGCGATACCGTTGATGGCGGCGACGGTTGGCACTTCGAGGTCTTCGAAGTCGCTGAAAATGCGGTTGGCTTCCAGGTTGCCGGCGACCAGTTCGGCCTCGGGCAGCTTGAAGTTGTCGACGAACTCGGTGATGTCGGCGCCGACGATGAACACGTCCTTGCCGCTGCTGACGATCACGCCCTTGACCGAAGCGTCGGCCTTGATGGCGTCCACTGCCTGACGCAGCTCGTTCAGGGTAAGGCGGTTGAACTTGTTGACGGACTCACCCTTGAGGTCGAATTTCAGTTCGACGATGCCGCTTTCAAGAGCCTTAACCGTGATGGCTTTACCTTCGTAAATCATCAACTGATCTCCACGATATGGAAGCTGAACTGTACACGCCGATCGCTGGCGCAAGGGCCGGTCTGCCGGTCCCTTGCCACAGGCACACCCGTCGGCGCGCTAATCGGGATTCTGTAAGAGCCGTCTGACATACAAACGCTCAATTCATACGCCCGTTTGATTCGGGTGTGCACACATTCTCCGAAATGAACGAAGTTGTCAAATGCTGGCGCACACCCTGAAAACGCGACTTTCCAGTCACTTTCTGCTGGCTGCGGGTGAAACATGATGACGGTGATCGCCGATCATTCATGTCAGCGATAAGCCATCCATGACCGACGAACAGAGCATTTCCCCAAACACACCCGCCCGCGACGGCTACACTGGACCTGAACCGGCCTGCCTGGCCCATTTGTGTACAGCACAAACGACAACGGGGCGCGCACGAACATCACTGCTCGTGCGCGCCCCGTTGTCGTCATGACCGGTCAGGCGAGGATTTCGAGGGCTTGGGCAATATCCTGCAAAACAGATTTGTCACCACGCTCGCTCCAGTACAGCGCGATCATGCGGCTGTCGGCCTCGAGCTTGTAGGCGGTCGCCGGCAAAGTCTTCAACACCTCAAGGTGGCGCGGATCCGTGCAAGGCTCCCGCCACTGGTTCCACCAGACACCCGGGGTAACCTGCCAGTAGCACCAGCTGTCTTCACGCCCCTTGCGGCGCGCCCGATGGTACTGCGGGCATGGGCTGGGAGGTTCCGCTTCCAGCCAGTGCGGCCACTGCTGCGGCGCCAACTGCATGGCCAGCCCCATGCGCCGCCCCTCCAGGCGCAGGTTCATCTGCTCGCTCTGCTTGCGCGAAGGGCGCAGCCAGGCAAGCGGGCTGAGCACCACCGCAAGGATTGACACCACCAGCCATACCGTCATATCTGTAGACCTTATAAAGCGTTGCAAATGAGCGGGTTAGTCAGGATTCACGGAAGACCCGCGCGAAAGCGACCATACTTCTTCTATCGCGATTGTCAGGAGTCATGCTCATGTCCTACGAACACCTTCTGGTCGCCGTCGACCTGACCGAAGAATGCGACCCGGTGATCAAGCGCGCCAAGGCCATTGCCCTGGCCAGCGGCGCCAAGGTCTCGCTGGTGCACATCGTCGAGCCCATGGCCATGGCCTTTGGTGGCGACGTGCCAATGGACCTCTCGCAGTTGCAACAGCAGCAGTTCGACCAGGCCAAGGAGCGCATGGACCGCCTGTTCAACAAGTACCCGGATATCAACCGCGGCGATTCGCACCTGGTCTACGGCCAGCCGCGCCAGGAGATCCATCAACTGGCCAAGGATCAGAAGTGCGACCTGATCGTGGTCGGCAGCCATGGCCGTCATGGTTTGGCGCTACTGCTGGGCTCCACCGCCAATGACGTGCTGCATGGCGCGCCTTGCGATGTGCTGGCAGTACGCCTGCTGAAAAAAGAATAAACGCTGCATGACCGGCCTGTTCGCCGGCAAGCCGGCTCCTACGATATTTGCGTAGGAGCCGGCTTGCCGGCGAACAGGCCGATAACAAGGCTCAGCCTTCGAGCTCGGCCCAACGCTCTACCAGCGCATCCAGCTCACCCTGCAGCACCTCAAGCTTGGCCAGCACCGCCGACGTCTCGCCGATCGGGCGCTGATAGAAGCCCGAGGCATTGATCTCTTCCTGCACCGCGGCCATCTTCTGCTCCACCGCATCGATCTGCCCAGGCAGCGCTTCCAGCTCACGCTGCAGCTTGTAGCTGAGCTTCTTCTTGCTGGCATCGGCGGCTGGCGCGGCGGCCTGCGCAGGCGCCTGCTCCTCCACTTGTTTTTCCACCACGGCACTGTTGAGCTCGGACTTGCCGCCCTTGCTCTCGGTCACACCCAGCAGCTTCGGCGAACCACCCTGGCGGATCCAGTCCTCGTAACCACCGACGTATTCGCGCACACGCCCTTCACCTTCGAACACCAGGGTGCTGGTGACCACGTTGTCGAGGAACGCCCGGTCGTGGCTGACCATCAGCACCGTACCCTTGTAGTTCGACAACACCTCCTCGAGCAGCTCGAGGGTTTCCACGTCCAGGTCGTTGGTCGGTTCGTCCAGCACCAGCAGGTTGGCCGGCTTGCTGAACAGCTTGGCCAGCAGCAGGCGCGCACGCTCGCCACCCGACAGCGCCTTGACCGGTGTACGGGCACGCTGGGGGCTGAACAGGAAGTCGCCGAGGTAACTGAGCACGTGGCGGTTCTGGCCATCGATCTCGATGAAATCGCGACCTTCGGCCAGGTTGTCGATAACGGTCTTTTCAAGATCGAGCTGGTGGCGCATCTGGTCGAAGTAGGCGACTTCCAGCTTGGTACCGCGCTCGACCTTGCCGGACGTCGGCTCCAGGTCGCCCAGCATCAGCTTGAGCAGGGTTGTCTTGCCGGTACCGTTGGCGCCGAGCAGGCCGATACGGTCCTCGCGCTGCAGCACCATGGAGAAGTCCTTGACCAGTTTCGGGCCGTCCTTGTGCGCGAAACTGACATCCTCCAGCACCATCACCTGCTTGCCGGACTTGTCCGCCACCTCGATCAGGATGTTGGCCTTGCCCTGGCGCTCACGGCGCTCGCCGCGCTCTACGCGCAATGCCTTGAGCGCGCGCACGCGCCCTTCGTTACGGGTGCGCCGGGCCTTGATGCCCTGGCGGATCCACACTTCTTCCTGGGCCAGACGTTTGTCGAACAGCGCGTTGGCGGTCGCTTCGGCGGCCAGTTCGGCCTCCTTGTGCACCAGGAAGCTGGCGTAGTCGCCGTTCCAGTCGATCAACCCACCACGGTCCAGTTCCAGGATGCGCGTGGCCAGGTTCTGCAGGAACGAACGGTCGTGAGTGATGAACAGCACGGCACCGTTGAAACCGCTCAAGGCCTCTTCGAGCCAGGCGATGGCACCGATGTCCAGGTGGTTGGTCGGCTCGTCGAGCAGCAGCAGGTCTGGCTCGGAGACCAAGGCCTGGGCCAACAGCACACGGCGGCGCCAGCCACCGGAAAGCTCGGCGAGGGTCTTGTCGGCGGGCAACTGCAGGCGGCTCAGGGTACTTTCCACCACCTGCTGCAAACGCCAACCGTCGCGCGCCTCAAGCTCATGCTGAACATGCATCAGCTTGTCGAGGTCGTCATCGCCCTGGATGTTCTGGCTCAGGTGGTGGTACTCAGCCAGCAGCTCACCCACACCGTCCAGGCCCGCGGCCACCACGTCGAACACGCTACGCTCGTCGGCTACCGGCAGTTCCTGCGGCAACTCGCCGATCTTCAGGCCCGGAGCACGCCAGATCTCACCATCGTCAGGCTTCTGCTCGCCCTTGACCAGGCGCAGCATGCTCGACTTGCCCGTGCCGTTGCGGCCGATGATGCACACCCGCTCACCACGGGCGATCTGCCAGGACACTTTGTCCAACAGCGGCATGGCGCCGAAGGCGAGGGACACATCGCTGAATTTGAGCAGGGTCATGATCATCTCCAAAAACCGGGCGCGCATTCTACCTGACTTGCCCCCTCGCGGCATCAGGCAACATGCCGCCAGCGGCACGACGTCGGATAACAACTCGATACAAGCACAGTGCTTTCACCCGCTGCCGGCAAACGGCTAAGCTAGGCAGTAATACCCAACAGTGCTGGCTTCGCCGTCACTCTCTTATGGTTCAACTGCCCGGACGTATCATGCGCAGCCGCCTGTTACAACTTGCTTCCTGCCTGCTGCTCGCCGCCACCACCGCGAGTGCCGCACAGGCCGTCGACATCACCCAACAGCGCCAGTACTACGACGAGGCCAAGCGCGCCCTGGCAAAGGGCGACAAAGGCCCTTACCTGCGCTATGCCCAGGCACTGCGCGACTACCCGCTCACGCCTTACCTCACATACGACGAGCTTACCGCCCGCCTGAAGACCGCCAGCAACGAGGAGATCGAAGGCTTTCTCGCCGCCCACGGCGACCTCCCCCAGGCCAACTGGATGAAGCTGCGCTGGTTGCGCTGGCTGGCCGAGCGTGGTGAGTGGAACACCTTCGTCAAGTACTACGACCCCAAGCTCAACTTCACCGAACTGGACTGCCTCAACGGCCAGTACCAACTGACCCACGGCCTGCGCGCGGAAGGCTTTGCCACCGCCGACAAGCTATGGAACGTCGGCAAGTCACAACCGGCCACCTGCGACACGCTGTTCGGCATGTGGGCCGCCGAAGGCCAACTGACCGAAGCCAAGCGCTGGCAACGCTTGAAACTCGCCGCCCAGGCGCGCAACTACGGGCTGGCCAACCAGTTGGCGAAGACGCTCACCACCCTCGCCCCCCAGGGCAAGCTACTGATCGATGTGGCACAAAAACCTGAACTGCTGAACCAGCCGTCGCGCTTCACCCCCGTCAACGAGGCCATGTCCGACGTGGTCAGCCTCGGCCTGCGCCGCCTGGCCCGCCAGGATCCGGAGCAGGCCATGGCGCTGCTCGACGACTACGCCCAGCGCATGCACTTCTCTCGCGACGAGAAAGTCGCCATCGCCAACGAAATCGGCCTGACCCTCGCGCGCCGCTACGACCCACGCGCACTCGACCTGATGACCCGCTACGACCCCGAGCTGCGCGACAACACCGTCAGCGAATGGCGCCTGCGCCTGCTGTTGCGCCTGGGTCGCTGGGAAGATGCCTACGAGCTGACCAAGCGCCTGCCCCAGGACCTGGCCAGCAGCAACCGCTGGAAATACTGGCAGGCTCGCAGCCTGGAGCTGGCGCAACCGAACAACCCGCAGATCCCGTTGCTGTACAAGACCGTTGCCCGCGAACGCGACTTCTATGGCTTCCTCGCCGCCGACCGGGCACAGACCCCCTACCAGCTGAACAACAAGCCACTGGTGCTCAGCCAACAGCTGATCAACAAGGTCCGCAACACGCCTGGCGTGCGCCGTGCCCTGGAGTTCCACGCGCGTGGCCAGGTGGTCGAGGGGCGTCGCGAGTGGTACCACGTCAGCCGCCACTTCAACCGAGACGAGATGGTGGCCCAGGCACGCCTGGCCTACGAGATGCGCTGGTACTTCCCGGCCATCCGCACCATCAGCCAGGCCCAGTACTGGGATGACCTGGACATCCGCTTCCCGATGGCCCACCGCGACACCCTGGTGCGCGAAGCCAAGGTCCGCGGCCTGCATTCGAGCTGGGTGTTCGCCATCACCCGCCAGGAGAGCGCCTTCATGGAGGACGCTCGTTCCAGCGTTGGCGCCAGCGGCCTGATGCAACTGATGCCGGCCACCGCCAAAGAGACTGCGCGCAAGTTCAGCATCCCATTGGCCTCGCCGGCCCAGGTGTTCAACCCGGACAAGAACATCCAGCTCGGCGCCGCCTACCTGAGCCAGGTGCACAGCCAGTTCAACGGCAACCGCGTGCTGGCCTCGGCCGCCTACAACGCCGGCCCGGGCCGGGTACGCCAGTGGCTCAAGGGCGCCAAGCACCTGAGCTTCGACGTGTGGGTCGAGTCGATTCCATTCGACGAGACACGCCAGTACGTGCAGAACGTGCTGTCGTATTCGGTCATCTATGGGCAGAAGCTCAATTCACCGCAGCCGCTGGTGGATTGGCATGAGCGGTATTTCGACGATATGTGACCAGGCTGGC
>NZ_JARPQB010000060.1 GCF_029478665.1 Pseudomonas entomophila | reverse complement strand
GGGTGGAGTGTGACCTCACCTTTTTCCGCACCAGTGCTGCGGGCCTGCAGGAAAGGTACTACTCGGTAAGGCTCGGCGGCGGGCTGATCGTCCAGCAGAACGTGGCCATGCCCCATGCCGTCCTGCTCAACGAGCAGGAACCGCAGGAGCACCTGGCGATCCGCTATCGGGAGATTTCCTGGGTGCACCATGCGGCGGGGACCACTGGCTATGCGACCTGGGGTGAGGAATGACGGCGCGCAGCGAGCACGACGTCCCGTGGGATGACGACTTCTGGGAAGTGAGCCATGCGGCGGCCCGGCTGACCCAGTATGCCTGCGAGGTGGCCGCGCGGTGTTTGGATGATGGGATGTTGCGGCTGCAGTTCACGCAGGAGATGGCGTATGTCGGGAAGGGCATTGTGGAGGAGGTTCGGACGGGGAGGAAAACGCCGGAGCAAGGGCTGATTCAAATAAAGAAAGAGTATGCCGAGCTGGCTGAGCAATTTTCTCAATATTCAAAACTGGTTGCAGGACTGGCGGCCGGAGTATTACAGGTTGCTGGCGGTGTCGCTGTATGCAAGCTGACCGCAGGGTTCGCGTGTGCTACGGGAGGTATTGCACTCGTGCAGCATGGAATCAATGCAATTTATGAAAATGGCCAAAATATTTTTTCTGGAAGAACCGACACGGTCGGTCCACTTCGAAAAGGTTATCAGGAAGTAGCAATGGCGCTGGGAGGGAAGGCGTCGTATGGGAATGTAGCATATGGCGCTGCAGATATAGTGTTGTCTGGCTTTGGGTTGACTACGCTCGTTGTTGGTCGAAATGCTTGGAGGCTATTTAGGTATATCAGATCTGATATGGTTCCTGCGTACAAAAATATGGGGGCAGGACTTATAGGTTTTGAGCTTGGAGTGAACGTTATGAATGGAGAGTTGATCTGGGTGGAGTTGGAAAATTAATGATTTCCTGGTTGTTTGGATGTTGCGTGGTTGTAGGGGTGTCTGTCGCGTATGCGCTTAGGTATAGGTTTTCTGGAGCGAATTTCAGATGGTTGACTTTTTGGGCGTGCGTTATTTTTAATATTTTTTTTCAACTTACTATATGAGAATTATGGAGCGATCTTATCTGTTGTTTATTGGGTATATGCCTGATTTTAGATATGAAAATCCTGCTGTTGGGTGGTGGTGTATTATTGGTATGTTTATGCACAGCTTTGCATTTCCCGTGCAATGGGAGCCCAAACGATGGTTTAGAAAAAGGTGAGTGTTTCCTACCTGATTATGGGGCGGCGGTGTTTTCCTGAGTCTTGTTGTAGATGAGTGGTGGGGCTTTAGAAAATGCTGAATTATTAGCCTCGGAATGGAACAAGGAATGATCGTTCTGCTCTTCGGGCTTTGTGTGGTGATAGGTATCGTGCTGGCCTATGTTATGAAACTCAGGCTCTCTGGTCGACGGCTTGGTTCATGGATGTTCTGGGGGTGTGTTGGATATAATGTGTTCTTTGTTAGCTATTATCTTAGGGTTGTTCAGTCCTCCTATTTTCTTTTCATAGGATATCGACCTGACTGGTTGGAAGGTAACGCCGTGGTTGGTTGGCTATGTGTTTTGGGTATGGTTTTGCATAGTTATGCCGTGCCTGTGCAAAGGCAGGGCCCTAGACACTAGTGTCCTGTCTCGGAAGCACGTTCTCTTTTGGTGAGTGGCTTGGAAATTCCACAACCCCTCGTCCGCCAGGATGGGTAGGCGGGAACAGGACAGCTTCGGGAAACGGCAGGTGAACACCGTTTGTCTACCTGCGCAGATGGTCGCATGGCATACTGGTTAATGGCATGCGGCCATCATGATCTCCATGCCTATCCCAGTCTGATCTGCTCAAGGAAGATTCATGAAGTTCAAGTTCGCGCTGCTGGCCTCGCTGATTCTGCTTTCACCCCTGGCCCTGGCCGACAGCTGCCGGTCCAATAACCTCGGCGGCCAGGATTGCCGTTACAGTGACGGCACCACCTCCAGAAGCAGGACCAACATCTATGGCGGTCAAGACACCACCTACAGCGATGGCCGCCGCTCCAGAAGCAAGGCCAACACTTACGGTGGCCAGGACACTTCCTATAGCGATGGCCGCCGCTCCAGAAGCAAGGCCAACACCTTCGGTGGCCAGGACACCACCTATAGCGATGGCCGCCGCTCCAGAAGCAAAGCCAACACCTTGGGTGGTCAGGACACCACCTACAGTGGAGGTGGTCGTTCGAGCAGTCGATCCAAATAAGGATACCCGCCACTACAACGCGAAGGGTGAGCGCTGGTAGTGATCCGCCGTCGTCCCGGGGGGCGTTTGGCCAACGACCCTACACACTGGCAGGGCCTCAGCATCGGGTAACTCGTCAGATTGCGAGGGTTTTCTACTCATGGGGCTAGGCGGAGGGTTGACGGAAGTTTTCAGTTGAACCCAATAGTGACTTTTACTCACCGACCGTTGGTTTTTAGTGCTGCTCACTGTAGTGCCACTGGTCGACGAAGGGGGCTGGCCAGTGTCTCGCAAAAAGAGTGTCTCGCAAAAAACGCCGCGCCATCCTCGATTTCATCCGCGAGCGCATCACCGACCAGGCCCAGCCCCCTTCGCTGGCCGACATCGCCGAGCGCTTCGGTTTCGCCTCGCGCAGTGTGGCGCGCAAGCACATCACCGCCCTGTGCCAGGCCGGCTATATCGATGTCACGCCCAATCAAGCGCGGGGCATCCGCCTGGCCGAGCCGCTGCGCCGGCCTGAAATACTCGAACTGCCGGTGCTCGGCCAGGTGGCCGCCGGTGCCCCCATCGGCCCCGACCTCGACATCCACGAGCAATTGCTGCTCGACCCCAGCCTGTTCCGACGCACCCCCGACTACCTGCTCAAGGTGCGCGGCGACTCGATGGTCGACGACGGCATCTTCGACGGCGACCTGGTCGGTATCCGCCAGCAGGGCGATGCCCGTGACGGGCAGATCATCGTCGCCCGGCTCGACGGTGAGGTCACCATCAAGCGCCTGCAGCGCACCCGCGAGGGCTACCGCCTGCTGCCGCGCAACCCGCACTACCAACCCATCGACGTGGGCCCCGAACGCGACTTCTTCATCGAAGGCGTGTTCTGCGGCCTGCTGAGGCGCGACTGATGGGCGCGGTGGTCGAGCTCGACCGCCTGCTCGACCAGCGTCAGGTCTGGCGTGGTCGGCAAGCGCAGGCACGCCCGCTCGGCCTGCAACCCACCGGGCATGTGGCGCTGGACGCGCGGCTGCCCGATGGCGGCTGGCCGGCGGCGGCGCTGAGCGAACTGTTGCTGGCCAGCCCGGGCTGCGGCGAGCTGCAACTGCTCTGGCCGACACTGGCGCGCTTGACCGGCGCGGGCGAGCGGGTGGTGCTGGTGGCGCCACCGTTCATCCCCTTCGCGCCGGCCTGGCAGGCGGCGGGGGTGGACCTGCGCTGGATGGCCCAAGTCGACGCCACGGCGGGCGACGCCCTATGGGCGGCCGAGCAGTGCCTGCGCTCGGGCAGTTGCGCGGCCGTGCTGTGCTGGCCGGAGCGCGCCGACGACCGTGCGCTGCGGCGCCTGCAGGTGGCGGCGGAAACCGGCGAGGCCCTGGCGTTTGCCTGCCGCACGCAACAGGCCGCGCTCAACCCGTCGCCGGCTGCCCTGCGCATCGCCATCGACACCCGCCCGGCGCAGTGGCGGGTGCTCAAGTGCCGTGGCGGCCTGCCACCCGCCACGCCCATCGCCTGCCCGGGGCGGGGCTGANAGGCCCTGGCGTTTGCCTGCCGCACGCAACAGGCCGCGCTCAACCCGTCGCCGGCTGCCCTGCGCATCGCCATCGACCCCCGCCCGGCGCAGTGGCGGGTGCTCAAGTGCCGTGGCGGCCTGCCACCCGCCACGCCCATCGCCTGCCCGGGGCGGGGCTGATGCACCATGCTCTGGGCCTGCATCCTGCTGCCGCAGCTGGCGCTGGACACCGTCCTGCGCGAGCGTGACGACCCCGACACAGCGCTGGTATTGATCGACGGGCCGGCCCAGCGCCGCGTGCTGCGTGCGGTCAACCCGGCCGCCAGCCAGCTGGGCCTGCGTGCCGGGCAGACCCTGACCGCAGCCCGTGCCCTGGCCGATGGCTTCACCTGCGTCGAAGTCGAGCCGGCGCGTATCGAGCAGCTGCAACAGTTGTTGGCCGCCTGGGCCTACCGCTTCAGCGCCCAGGTCAGCCTGCATTACCCTCGCGCACTGTTGCTGGAAGTAGGCTCGAGCTTGCAGCTGTTCGGGCCCTGGCCGCTGTTCGAGGCGCAGTTGCGCCAGGAACTGGCCGCCTTGGGGTTGCGTCAGCGCATCGTGCTGGCCAGCAATCCGGTGGCCGCGCGCATGCTCGCCAACGTCCATGACGGCCTGGCCGTGGCCAGCCCTGACGAGACCCGCGCCGCCGTGTCGAACTTGCCCATCGACCGTGCTGGCCTGCCGCCGGAGGCCAGCACCACGCTGGCGCGCATGGGCCTGCGGCGTCTGGGGGAGGTGGTCGCGCTGCCACGCGAAGCGCTGGCCAGGCGCTTCAGCGCCCAGGTGCAGGTGCACCTGGACCAGTTGCTCGGCCTACGCTCACTGGGGCTGGGCTTTTATCAGCCGCCCGACCGTTTCGAGGCGCGGCTGGAGCTGAACTTCGATGTCGAATCACACCAGGCGCTGTTGTTCCCCCTGCGCCGCCTGGTCACCGACCTGGCCGCCTTCCTGGCCGGGCGGGATTGTGGCGTGCAGCGTTTCGAGCTGCACCTGGAGCACGCTGAAGGCCCGGACACGCGGCTCATGGTCGGCCTGCTGACCGCCGAGCGCGACGCGGCGATGCTCTTCGAACTGGCCCGGGGGCGGCTGGAGCCGCTGCGCATCCCGGCTCCCGTGCGCAACCTGCGCCTGGTCGCCGCGGACCTGCCGGCCTTCGTGCCCCAGCACCGGGTCCTGTTCGACCCGCGTGCCCAGCAGGCCCAACCCTGGGAGCAGTTGCGCGAGCGGTTGCGGGCGCGCTTGGGCGACGAGGCAGTGAAGGGCCTGCGCGCCGCAGCCGATCATCGCCCGGAGTGTGCCTGGCAAGGAACCTGGCAGGAAGGCGTGGGCCGTTTGGTCATCGCCCCGGGCAGTCGCCCTGGCTGGTTGTTGGCGGAGCCACGGGCCTTGTCTGAAGCCGGCCTGCGCCTGCTCGGCAATGCCGAGCGCATCGAGTCCGGCTGGTGGGACGGTGGCGATGTGCGCCGCGACTACTACCGCATCGAGACCCGCGACGGCCTGCGCGGCTGGGCCTACCGCGACCTGGCCCAGCCCGGGCCGCTGTGGTTGCAGGGCTGGTTCGCATGAACACGCCAGGCTATGCCGAGCTGCACTGCCTGTCGAATTTCAGTTTCCAGCGCGGCGCCTCCAGCGCCGACGAACTGTTCCGACGGGCCCGCGAGCAGGGCTACCAGGCCCTGGCGATCACCGACGAGTGCACGCTGGCCGGTATCGTCCGGGCCTGGCAGGCCGCCAAGGCGCATGAGTTGCGGCTGATCATCGGCAGTGAGGTGCAGGTGCACCAGGGGCCCAAACTGGTGCTGCTGGTGCAAGACCTGCGCGGCTACCAGAACCTCTGTGCCCTGATCACCCGCGCCCGGCGCCGGGCACGCAAGGGCAGCTACCAGTTGCTCGGCGAGGACCTCGAAGCCCATCACCAGGGCCTGATGGCATTATGGGTCGCGGGCCCTGACGAACCGTCGGAGTCCGGCCCATGGTTGCGCGCGCTGTTCGGCGAGCGCCTGTGGCTGGCGGCGCACCTGCACCGTGGTGCCGACGACCAGGCCCGGCTGGCGTGGCTGCGCGGGCAGGGCCTGTGTCTCGACGTGCCGCTGGTGGCCTGCGGCGATGTGCACATGCATGCCCGTGGCCGCCGCGCCCTGCAGGATTGCATGACTGCCATCCGCGCCCATTGCAGCGTGGCCGAGGCGGGTGGCTTGCTGTTCGCCAACGGCGAACGCCACCTGCGCCCGCTCGACCAGTTACGGGAGTTGTACCCCGCGCCATTGCTGGATGAGACGCTGAATGTCGCTCGACTGTGCACCTTCGATCTCTCACAACTGAAATACCAGTATCCCCGCGAGCTGGTACCGGAAGGGCACAGCCCCGCCAACTGGCTGAGGACGCTGTGCGAGCAAGGCCTGCCCGGGCGCTGGCCCGATGGCCCGAGCGACAAGGTGCGCGAGGTGCTGGAAAAGGAGCTGGCACTGATCGAGGAACTGGGCTACGAAAGCTACTTCCTCACCGTCCACGACATCGTCGCGTTCGCCCGCCGCCAGCGCATCCTGTGCCAGGGGCGGGGGTCGGCGGCCAACTCGGTGGTGTGCTTCGTGCTGGGCATCACCGAACTCGACCCCATGGTGCACCGCCTGCTGTTCGAGCGCTTCCTGTCCCGCGAGCGCAACGAGCCGCCGGACATCGACGTGGACTTCGAGCATGACCGCCGCGAAGAAGTGATCCAGTACGTGTTCAGCCGCTATGGCCGGCACCGCGCCGCGCTCACCGCCGTGGTCAGCAGCTACCACGCCGCCGGCGCGGTGCGCGACGTGGCGCGGGCGCTGGGGCTGCCGGCCGACCAGGTAGACGCCCTGGCCAAGTGCTGCGGGCGCTGGAGCGACCGCATCCCCGACAATGAACGCCTGGCCGAGGCCGGCTTCGATGGGCAGAGCCCGTCGTTGCGGCGCATCCTGGTGCTGGCCGGCGAGCTGATCGGTTTCCCCCGGCACCTGTCGCAGCACCCTGGTGGCTTCGTCATCAGCGAGCAGCCTCTCGACCAGCTGGTACCGGTGGAGAACGCGACGATGGAGGCGCGCACGGTGATCCAGTGGGACAAGGACGACCTGGACATGGTCGGCCTGCTCAAGGTCGACGTGCTTGCCCTCGGCATGCTCAGTGCCCTGCGGCGTTGTTTCGACCTGCTGTACCGGCATCGGGGGCTTGAACTCACGCTCGCCACGATCCCAGCGGACGATCCGGCCACCTACGCGATGATTGGCCGCGCCGAGACCATGGGGGTGTTCCAGATCGAGTCGCGGGCGCAGATGGCCATGCTGCCCAGGTTGCGCCCGGAGAACTTCTACGACCTGGTGATCGAGGTGGCGATCGTGCGCCCGGGGCCGATCCAGGGCGACATGGTCCACCCGTATCTACGTCGTCGCCTCAGGCAGGAGCCGGTGACCTACCCGTCGGAAAAGCTCCGGGAGGTGTTCCAGCGCACCTTGGGTGTGCCGCTGTTCCAGGAGCAGGTGATGGAGCTGGCCATGGTCGCCGCCGACTACACCCCCGGCGAGGCTGATCAACTGCGCCGCAGCATGGCCGCCTGGAAACGCCATGGTGGTCTTGAACCGCATCGGCAACGGCTGGTCTCGGGCATGCTGCGCAACGGTTACGAGCTGGCTTTTGCCGAGCGCATCTTCGAGCAGATCAAAGGCTTCGGCAGCTACGGTTTCCCCGAGTCCCACGCCGCCAGCTTCGCCCTGCTGTGCTATGCCAGCAGTTGGCTGAAATGCCATCAGCCGGCGATCTTCACCTGCGCACTGGTCAACAGCTGGCCCATGGGTTTCTACAGCCCCGACCAGTTGTTGCAGGAGGCGCGCCGGCAGGGCATCGAGGTGCGCCCGGTGGATGTGTTGCACAGTGACTGGGACTGCACCCTGGAGCCGGTGGGCGAGGGCGAGCTGGCCATCCGCCTGGGCTTGCGCCAGGTGCGGGGCTTCGGCGAAGCGGATGCCCGACGCCTGGAGCAGGCGCGGGCGCAGCGGCCCTGGCGCGATGTCGAGGACCTGTGCCTGCGGGTCGAGCTCGACAGCCGCGCCCGCGGGCGCCTGGCCGATGCCGGGGCGCTGCGGGCGCTGGCCGGCAACCGCCACCAGGCGCGCTGGCAGGTGGCGGCGGTGCAGGCGCAGCTGCCGTTGTTCGCCCAGGTCGAGCCGGCCCCGGAACTTGCGGTGAGGTTGCCGGCACCCAGCGTGGCGCAGGACCTGCATGCCGACTACGACACCCTGGGCACCACCCTCGGCCCCCACCCGCTGGCCCTGCTGCGTTCGCGCCTGCGCGCACTGGGCTGTCGCAGCTCAGGGGAACTGGCGGGTGTCGAAGACGGCGACAACATCGCCGTGGCCGGGCTGGTGGTCGGGCGCCAGCGGCCGCAGACGGCCAGCGGTGTGACCTTCGTCACCCTCGAGGATGAGCACGGCATGGTCAATGTGGTGGTGTGGCGCGACCTGGCCGAGCGCCAGCGGCGGGCGCTGGTAGGGGCGCGGTTGCTCAAGGTCAGCGGGCGGCTGGAGCAGGAAAGTGGCGTGCGCCACCTGATTGCCCGGCGGCTGGAGGATATCAGCCCGTTGCTGCAGGGGCTGGCGGTGCGCAGCCGCGATTTTCACTGAGCCAGAAGGGGCGAAGCGACAGGCTTCCCCCAGTTTTCCCCAACTCTGGGCTATAACCTGTAGATGGTGCCCAGCCGCGGAGCCCGCCATGGACCTCGCCCCTCGTCCCGACACACTGACGCCCGCCGCCGAACCCAGCGCGGCGCGGCGGCCGTTCGACCTGTTGCGCTGGTACGCCTGGGTCAGCCTGGCGTTCATCGTTTCGGTGGCCGTGGGGCTGGGGCTGATCTCCAGCCGCTTCATCATCGACGAGAGCGTCGAGCGCGATGCGTTGCTCACCGCCCAGTTCATCACCTCCATCGCCGACGCCGAAGTGCGCCACGTGTCGATCCCCAATGTGCGCACCATGGGCGAGTTGCTCGACCCGCGCCTCGACCAGGCATTGCCGGACGTCGACCCCGAGGCCCGGCGCAAGGCCAGGGGCGAGTTCCTTGACCATATCGCCCATCTGCCGGACATGCTCCTGGCCAATATCTACTCGCCTGACCGCACGGTGATCTGGTCGAGCAACCCGGCGCTGATCGGCAAGCTGATAAACGCCGACGACGACCTCGACCAGGCCTTCGAATACAAGATGCGCGTGTCGGCCAGCTATCACGATTTCGACCAGGTGCGCAGCGAGCAGAAGTTCATCACGCCGCCGGAGAAGCTGTTCATCGAGAACTACATCCCGCTGTTCGACGCCGACGGCGCGCAGGTCACGGCCATGGTGGAAATCTACAAGGAGCCCCACGACCTGATCGTGCGTATCGAGCATGGCCTGATACTGATCTGGCTGGCCATCACTGTGGGGGCCGGCATGGTCTACGTCGGGCTGTACGGCATCATGCGCCGGGCCGCGCGGATCATGGCGGTGCAGCAGAAGCGGCTGATCGGTAATGAAACCTTCGTGGCGCTGGGCGAGGTGTCGTCGGCGGTGGCCCACAGCCTGCGCAATCCGTTGGCGAGCATCCGTTCCAGCGCCGAACTGGCCCAGGCCTTCGACGAGGGGCCGGCGCAGCGCCATGTCAACGACATCATCAGCCAGGTCGACCGCATGTCGCAGTGGGTGCGGGAGCTGCTGCAGTCGCTGCGCCCACTCAATGACGAAGCGGAAGCGGTGGACCTGGGGCAGGTGTTGCAGGAAAGCTTCCAGGCCTTCGCCGCGCCCCTGAGCAGGGGGAGGGTACAGGTGCACTTGCCTGAACTGCCTGGCGTGCGCGTATTGGGACAGCCCGCGCTGCTTGTGCAGATCTTCAACAGCCTCATCGCCAATGCCCTGGAGTCGATGGGCCAGGGCGGCGAGCTGCGTGTCGAAGTGATTCGGCGGGATCGACGCAACCTGACCTTGCGCCTTTCCGATACCGGCAAGGGGATGAGCGAACAGCAGCAGCGCATGGCCTTCCGACCGTTCTTTTCCACCAAGCAAGGTGGCTTGGGGGTGGGGCTGATGTTGGTCAAGCGGATCATGGAGCGCTTCGGTGGTTCGGTGCGTTTGAGCAGCTATCCCGGTTCCGGTACCCGGGTGTCGCTAAGTTTCAGGTTGGATTCTGGGTGATATGAGTTATACGGTTTGCATCGTAACTATATGATTTTTAACGATTTTATCTAATTATGGTATTTCCCCGGATGTGGGGAGTTACCTATAAATAAAATGAATAAAATCAAGTAAATATCTGTTTTTTATAGAAAAATTGTTTTTGGCTGATTTTTTGCTGCCATGTAGCAGTGACCCCACGCGGCAGTGCCGTCAGGGGTCGCCACTGCCACCTCATTGGCGCGGGTGGCCCCGAACAGGCGTCCAGGCGGGAACGAAGCTATGCAGACGCTGGAGAACGAAACCCCTGATAGCACCCGTGGCCCCTCCGCTGGGGGGGCCGTGCCGTTGCACGAATTCAACCTGCTGCGCTGGTTCTCCCTGGTCAGCCTGTTGATCATCGCGTCGGTGGCCGGTGGCCTGGGCTATGTGTCGACCCGCTTCGTGGTGCGCGACAGCGTCGAGCGCGACGCGATGTTGACCGCCCAGTTCATCCAGGCCATGGCCCAGGCCGAGGTCCGTCACTCTCAGCTGCCGCCAGGCACCACCATGGGCGAGCTGATCGACCCTCGGCTGGACCAGCAACACCTGCAGTTCGGCGCCCCGTTGGCGGAGTCGACCCGGGTGGAGTTCCTCGACCATGTGGAGCACCTGCCCGACACGCTGCTGGCCAATGTCTATGCCCGCGATCGCACCGTGGTCTGGTCGACCAACCCGCAGTTGATTGGCAAGCACATCGACCAGGACGACGATCTCGAGTACGCCTTCGGCTCGCGCAAGGCCGTTTCGGCCAGCTACCACAAGGCCGATGAAGACCGCGAGGAGCAGAAGTTCCAGCGTGAACCCCGGCACCTGTTCATCGAGAACTACATCCCGTTGTTCGATAGCCAGGGTGAGCGGGTGCTGGCGATGGTCGAGATCTACAAGGAGCCCCAGGACCTGGTGCGGCGCATCCAGCGTGGCTACGTGCTGATCTGGGCCTCCACCCTGGTGGGCGGTGCATTGATCTACTTCGGGCTGTTCTGGATCGTGCGCCGCGCCGCCAGCATGCTGCACCACCAGCAGGACCGCCTGGTGGCCAGCGAAACCTATGCCGCCCTGGGCGAGATGTCCTCGGCGGTGGCCCATAGCCTGCGCAACCCGCTGGCCAACATCCGCTCCAGCGCCGAGCTTGCACAGGATATCGCCAGCCCGCAGGCGCTGCGCAACATCACCGACATCATCACCCAGGTCGACCGAATGTCGCGTTGGGTGCGCGACCTGCTGGTATCGCTGCGCCCGGTCAGCGACGAGCCGGAGGCGGTGGACCTGATGGCCGCCCTCGAGGACACACGCCAGGCCTTCGCCCAGCAGATCGAGCGCAATGCCGTGCGGTTCAGGCTGCTGGGGCCTGCCGAACAGTGGGTCGCCAGCCAGCCACTGCAACTGACCCAGATCCTCAACAGCCTGTTCGCCAATGCCCTGGAGGCCATGCCCAGCGGTGGGCAGCTGTGCGCCGAGGTGCAATTGCTGGAGAACGGGCAGGCGCAACTGGTGCTCAGCGACACCGGCCAGGGCATGACCGAGCAGCAGCGGCGCATGGTGTTCAAGCCGTTCTTTACCACCAAGCAGGGCGGCCTGGGTGTGGGCCTGGCCCTGGTCAAACGCATCATGGAACGCTTTGGCGGCTCGGTCGAACTGAGCAGCCGCATCGAGGAAGGAACCCGCGTCAGCCTGACTTTCAATATTGCAGCGGGAGGGGACCATGGAACACAGCATCCTGGTGGTCGAGGATGACGACATCCTTGCCGACAACATTCGCACCTACCTGAGCCTCAAGGGCTTCGAGGTCACGGTGTGTTGCAGTGCCGAGCTTGCCCTGGAGCAGATCCAGCGGGCCCGGCCCGACGCCGTGCTCACCGACAACTCGTTGCCCGGCATGAGTGGGCACGACCTGCTGCGAACCTTGGTCGCCCAGGCGCCGGAGCTCAAGGTGATCATGATGACCGGCTACGGCAACGTCGAGGACGCGGTGCAGGCCATGAAGGAGGGGGCTTTCCACTACCTCACCAAACCGGTGGTGCTGGCCGAGCTCAAGCTGATGCTGGACAAGGCCCTGGCCACCGAGCGCATGGAGCGCACACTGTCGTTCTACCAGGAGCGCGAGGCGCAGAAGTCCGGCCTGCAGGCGCTGATCGGCGAGTCGCCGGCCATGCTCGACCTCAAGCACACCCTGCGCCAGCTGCTCGATGCCGAGCGGCGCATGGCCAGCGACGACCTGCCACCGGTGCTGGTGGAGGGCGAGACCGGCACTGGCAAGGAGCTGGTGGCGCGGGCCCTGCATTTCGACGGCTGCCGCGCCAAGGGGCCGTTCATCGAGTTCAACTGCGCGTCGATCCCGGCCAACCTGCTCGAGGCGGAATTGTTCGGTCATGAGAAGGGCGCGTTCACCGATGCCAAGGAGCGCCGCGTTGGGTTGGTGGAGGCGGCGGACGGCGGCACGTTGTTCCTCGACGAGATCGGCGAGATGGACCTGGTGCTCCAGGCCAAGTTGCTCAAGCTCCTGGAAGATCGCAGCATCCGTCGTATCGGCGCGGTGAAGGAGCGCAAGGTCGACCTGCGGGTGATCAGCGCGACCAACTGCAACCTGGAGCAGATGGTGCAGCAGGGCAAGTTCCGCCGCGACCTGTTTTTCCGCCTGCGTATCATCGCCCTGAAAGTGCCGCGGCTGTATGCCCGGGGTGAGGACATCCTGCGCCTGGCGCGGCATTTCCTCGCCCACCATGGCCGGCGCTATGGCAAGCCGGGCCTGCGCTTCTCCGCCGAGGCGCAGGCCCTGATGCTGGGTTACAGCTGGCCGGGCAATGTGCGCGAATTGCGCAACATGCTCGAGCAGACCGTGCTGCTGGCGCCCAGCGAGGTGATCGGCGCGCATCAGTTGAACCTGTGCATGGCCTTGGTGGATGAGCCGCTGGCCCAGCCTGCGCCGATACCTGTATTCGACCTCCCGCGCCATGAGCCGGAGGCGACCGGCAGCCTGCCGGACATGGAACGCGACATGGTCTGCCGTACCCTCGACCGCACCGACTGGAACGTCACCAAGTCGGCACGCTTGCTGGGGTTGTCGCGGGATATGCTGCGCTACAAGATCGAGAAGCTTGGGCTGACGCGGCCGGACAAGCGCCAGTGGTGAGGTCGTCACCCCTCAGCTTCACGCGATCTCTGTAGGAGCGGCCTTGTGCCGCGAAAGGGCCGCAAAGCGGCCCCAACATGCTCTGCATCGCTGCTGGAATCCTGGGGTCGCTGCGCGCCCCTTTCGCGGCACAAGGCCGCTCCTACAGGGGCAGGCGTATCCCGAATACCCAGCAAGACAGTGGTATCACAACGCCTTTCAGGGCTTGTTGCTTCCTCCCTCGCGCCCCATCCCCTCCGAGCCGCTGTCACCCGTCCCCGGCAAGTCACGCTCATCGTTCTGCCGCGCCGCCGGGCTGTCCGGGTCGCTGCCCTGGATCCGTGGGTCGGTATCCCGCGGCATGGGCTTCTCGATGGGGTTGAGGGTGCTGTCGACACCGGGCTGCGGCGCCGGGCTGTGGGGGTCGTCCGGGTAGGTGGTGCCGGTACCGACCGCCAGGGCCAGCGGGGACGCGAGCAGGGCGGCCAGCAGGAAGTAAGGTTTCATCGGGGCAGGCTCCTGTGCAACGGCAAGAAAAAGGCCCTGCCAGCGCAGGGCCTCGTTCTCGTTTGGGCCACATCCATGTCGACAAGGTGCGATCACCCCGATGGACGGTCAGACCACCATCGACAGCAACATGATGAAGATGATGCCGACCACCGAGAGAATGGTCTCCATCATGCTCCAGGTCTTGAAGGTTTCGGCCACGGTCATGTTGAAGTACTGCTTGACCAGCCAGAACCCGGCGTCGTTGACGTGGGACAGGATCAGCGAGCCGGCGCCGGTGGCCAGCACCAGCAGCTCGCGGTTCACGCCGGGGACCAGGTCGATCACCGGGGCGACGATGCCGGCGCCGGTGATGGTGGCCACGGTGGCGGAACCGGTGGCGATACGGATCACCGCCGCCACCAGCCAGGCCAGCAGGATCGGCGAGATCTCTGCCTGCACCGCCATCTGCCCGATCACGTTGCCCACGCCGGTGTCCACCAGCATCTGCTTGAAGCCACCACCGGCACCGACGATCAGCACGATCGCAGCAGTGGGGGCCAGGCTCTGGTCGAGCATCTTCATGATCTGCTGGCGGTTGAAGCCGCGGGCCGAGCCGAAGGTGTAGAAGGCCAGCAGCAGGGCGGCGAGCAGGGCGGTGATCGGGTGGCCGATCAGGTCCATCCACTGGCGGACGATATGCTCGGCCGGCAGCACCACATCGGCGAAGGTCTTGAGCAGCATCAGCGCCACCGGCAGCAGCACGGTGAGCAGGGTCACGCTGAAGCTGGGCAGGTTGTTCTGGTTCGACTCGCGGGCGATCTGGTCCATCAGCTCCTGTGACGGGTTGCCGGGGATGTAGCGCGAGATGAAATTACCGAACAGGGGGCCGGCGATCACCGCGGTGGGCAGGGCCACCAGCAGGCCGTAGAAGATGGTCTTGCCGATGTCGGCGTGGAAGATGCCGATGGCCAGCAGCGGGCCCGGGTGCGGCGGTACCAGGCCGTGCACCACGGACAGCCCGGCCAGCAGCGGGATGCCGATCTTCACCAGCGACACGCCGGAACGGCGGGCGACGATGAACACCAGCGGGATCAGCAGCACGAAGCCGATCTCGAAGAACAGCGGGATGCCCACCAGGAAGGCGGCGAACATCATGGCCCAGTGCACTTTCTGTTTGCCGAAGGCACGGATCAGCGTCTGGGCGATCTGGTCGGCGCCGCCGGAGTCGGCCATCAGCTTGCCGAGCATGGTGCCCAGGGCGAGGACGATGCCGACGAAGCCGAGCACGCCGCCGAAACCATCCTGGAACGACTTCATCACCTTGGCCACCGGCATGCCGGAGGTCAGGCCGAGAAAGCCCGCGGCCAGGGTGAGGGCAACGAAGGGGTGGACCTTGAAATGGGTGATCAGCAGGATCAGCCCGACGATGGTGACCATCGCGTCGAGCAGCAGGAAGGTATCAGTAGCCAGTCCGAACATGGTTCGTAAGCCTCGGTCTTGTCGTTGTTGTTTTGGTGTGCAGCGTCAAATGAGATCAGTCGTTAAGACAGCGCTGTCTTTGGTGAGCCGGAAAACCACCGGGTCAGGCGGTTCGCGCCAGGGGCCGCTCACCGCAAGGCTTTAGCCAGGCATCCACGGACTCGGCCAGGGCCGCGACCGGGCGGGTGGCGTCCAGGGCCAGGGTCAGCGGCTCACCATGCGGGGCCTCCAATGCCGCGAACTGGCTTTCGATCAGGCTGGCGGGCATGAAATGGCCGGGGCGGGCGAGCACGCGTTTCTCCGCTTCCTGGGGCGTGAGTTCGAGGAACACGAAGCCCAGGGTCGGCACGGCAGTACGCAACGTGTCGCGGTAGCGGCGCTTGAGCGCCGAGCAGGTCAGGATGGGGCGTTCACCGGCAGCGATGGTGGCCTGCAGCTCCTCGCCCAGGCGTACCAGCCAGCCAGCACGGTCATTGTCGTCCAGGGGGATGCCGGCACTCATCTTGCGGATGTTCTCGGCGGGGTGGAAGGCATCGCCTTCGATCAGGCGGCCGCCGCTATGGGCGGCGATGGCGGCACCGATCGAGCTCTTGCCGCAACCAGCCACGCCCATGACCACAAGTGCGGACAGGGAAGGGTTCATCTGTACCTCCTGCTGGGTGAGATAGCGCTGTCTTGGTGACGACGGATCAAGCCCGCCAGCGCCACCCTCCCGGGTGTTATTGATCTTGTCCTAGGCAGTATGGACGCATCGCAAACGGCTGCTACCAAGATTGCATTGCCTGGGTCCGGAGACAGCGCTACCTTAGTGACCGATCCCCATTCCTGCAAGTAGTAAAATTACAACACTCATGTCTCGCATCGGCTCGCGCACCACTGGTCGTCCCACCCTGGCGGAAGTCGCCAGGCTTTCCGGGGTTTCCCCCATCACCGCCTCCCGCGCCCTGCGTGGCGTCAGCACGGTCGCGCCTGAGCTGGTGGAGAAGGTCAAGGCCGCGGCGGCCAGCCTGGGCTATGTCGCCAACCCCGCGGCACGGGCCCTGGCCTCGGCGCGCAGCCAGTCGGTGGTGGTGCTGATCCCGTCGCTGTCCAACCAGCTGTTCATCGATACCCTCGAGGCCATTCACGAGGTGATGCGTCCGCGCGGGCTGGAAGTGCTGATCGGCAACTATCACTACGATATCGCCGAGGAAGAGAACCTGATCCGCAACTACCTCGCCTATCAACCCTGCGGCATGCTGCTCACCGGTTTCGACCGCAGCGAGGCGTCGCGGCAGATGCTGGCCGCCAGTGGTGTGCCGTGCGTGCACATGATGGAACTGGGGGGCGGGCAGGACGCGCTGTCGGTGGGGTTTTCCCAGCATGAGGCCGGGCGTGCCGCCGCGCGTCACCTGATCGAACGTGGCCGGCGGCGTCTGGCGTTCATCGCCGCCCAGCTCGACCCACGGGTGATGCAACGTGCCGAGGGCTTCCGCCAGGCGCTGGCCGATGCCGGCCTGCAGGCACCGGAGCTCGAGGTGCTGGACCCGCTGCCGTCGTCGATCGGGCTGGGCGGGGCCTTGTTCAGCCAGCTGCTGGCGCGGGCCCCGGACGTGGACGGCATCTTCTTCTGCAACGATGACCTTGCCCAGGGCGCCGTGCTGCAAGCTTTGCGCGAAGGCATCGAAGTACCTCGACGGGTAGCGATGGTCGGTTTCAACGACCTGCCGGCCTCGGCGTACATGGTGCCGCCGCTGACCTCGATCCGTACCCCACGGGCTGCCGTGGGACGAGGTGCCGCGCAAGCCCTGCTGGCCTTGCTCGACGGCAAGCGGGTAGGGGTCGAGCAGCAGGACATGGGGTTCGAGCTGGTGGTGCGGGAGAGTTCTTGAGGCAAAGTCGGGTCTTGTGGAACAAACACAACTCATTGATTTGACACGATCTCTGTAGGAGCGGCTTCAGCCGCGATCACCCGCGAAGCGGGTACCAGGCACCGCGTTTTCTGCATCGCGGCTAAAGCCGCTCCTACAGAGGACCCTGCGTTCTTCGGATAAACGGCCACAAATGCTTAATCCCAAAGTGATAGCAGTTCGCTTGCACGGCTAAAACGCCGATCTATGCTCAGGAACATCCCGTGGACACAAGGAGTCCTGGCCCATGTTCGAGTACCATCGCAAGTCCGATCTGGTCGAGATCCAACGCGCCCGCCAGGCCCTGGCCGGGATGGAGGCGAAGCTTGCCGCGATCAGCCGTTCCATGGCCATGATCGAGTTTGCCCCCGACGGCACCATCCTCGATGCCAACGACCATTTCTGCCAGACGATGGGCTACAGCGCCGACGAGATCCGCGGCAAGCACCACCGGTTGTTCTGCGACCCCACCTACGCCAAGAGCGCCGAGTACCAGCAGCTGTGGCACGAACTCGGCCAGGGCAAGGCCATCAGCGGCACCTTCGAACGCCTGGACAAGGCTGGGCGCGAGGTGTGGCTGGAGGCCAGCTACATGCCGGTGCTCGACGAGCGCCAGCAGGTCACCAGCGTGATCAAGGTGGCCTCCGACATCACCCGGCATGTGATCGAGGAGCACGAGAGCGAAAGCCTGCTCAAGGCCATCGGCCGCTCCATGGCGGTGGTCGAGTTCACCCCGGCCGGGCGGGTGATCAAGGCCAACCAGAACTTCCTCGACACCATGGGCTATCGGCTGGAGGAGGTGGTGGGGCGCCATCACGGGCTGTTCTGCCTGCCCCATGAGCGCGAGTCGGCCCAGTACCGTGAGTTCTGGGCCTCGCTCAACCGCGGCGAGTACCACTCGCACCGCTTCGAGCGGGTCAACAAGCAGGGCCAGACGATCTACCTGGAAGCTTCCTACAACCCGATCTTCGACAACAAGGGCCGGCTGTACAAAGTGGTCAAGTTCGCCAGCGACATCACCAACCAGGTCAGCACCCAGCAGACCGCCGCCGACGCCGCCCACGCCAGCTCCGTGCAGACCGACGCCTGTGCGCGCAAGGGCACCCAGGTGGTGCAGCAGACGGTGGCGGTGATCGAGCAGATTTCCGCCGAGCTCAACGAGGCCGCGCGCAGCATCGATGCGGTGAGCAAGCAGTCCGAGGTGATCGGGCAGATCGTCCTGACCATTCGTGGCATCGCCGACCAGACCAACCTGCTGGCGCTCAATGCGGCGATCGAAGCGGCGCGCGCAGGTGACCATGGGCGTGGCTTCGCCGTGGTGGCGGACGAGGTGCGCAGCCTGGCCGCGCGCACCAGCAAGGCGACGCTGGAAATTGTCGACGTGGTGCGGCAGAACCACGACCTGTCATTGACGGCGGTCGCCAGCATGCAGTCGAGCCTGACCCGCACGGGACTCGGCGTGGAGCTGGCCAACGAAGCGGGCACGGTGATCATGGAGATCCAGCAGGGCTCGCGCCACGTAGTGGAGGCCATCAGCCAGATCAGCTCGACCCTGCAATTGCACTGAGGCCTTGGCGCAGCTCGCGCTCCAGGCTTTGCAGGCTGTCGCGCAGCCGTTCCAGCGCGGGGTCGAGGGGCTGTTGCCGGGCAATGGCCTGTTCGAGCGCTTCACAGTCCTGAACCACGGTCCTGACCTTGAGCATCCTGGCGCCACCTTTGATCCGGTGTATCAGTGGCGTCAGGGTTGCCGGTTCAGGGGTAGCCCCCAAGGCAAGCAGTGCCTGCAGGTCTTCGTCATTGCTCTGGGCCAATTGCTGGAGCAGGCTGCGGGTCAGTTGCATGTCGTCCTGGGTGAGGTGGCGCAATTGCTCCAGGTCGAAGCCGCTGGCCCGAGGCTGGACATGGGGCTGCCTGGGCGTAATGGCACTGATGTGAGCCAGGCCAGCCTTGAGCGCCTGCAAACCGATGGGCTTGAACAGGCATTCGTCCATGCCGCTTTCCAGGCAGCGCTGGCGTTCCTCGGCCTGGGCATTGGCGGTGACGCCGATGATATGGCAGGCGGGTAGCTTGCCTTCAAGTTCCAGCCCACGAACCCGACGGGTCAGCTCATGGCCATCCATCACAGGCATGCTGCAGTCGGTAATCACCACGTCGAAGCGGTTCGCCTGCCACAACGTCAACGCCATCTCGCCCTGGTCGGCCAGCACGACACGGTGGCCGAGCGAACGCAGCTGTTTGTCGAGCAGCAGCAGGTTGGCGGGATAGTCGTCCACCACCAGGACATGCAGCGGGCCATTGGCGGACGCGGGCAGGGTTTCTGCCGATGATTCACTCACCGGGGCGTCGGCGCTTGCCAGCCTGAGGCGGACATCGACCTGGGTGCCCAGGCCTTCGATGCTTTGCAAGGTAAGCTCGCCCCCCATCAACTCGCACAGGTTGCGGCTGATCACCAGGCCCAGGCCGGCACCCTGGCGTGTCTGTTGGCTGCCGACCTGCGAGAAAGCGCTGAACAGCCGGGCCTGGTCGCTGGCGCTGATGCCCTTGCCGGTATCCTTCACCTGCAACGCCACCCGCAGGCCAGGTTTGCCGAGCGTGTCGGTCGTCAGCGTGACATCGATCTGCCCTTGATCGGTGAACTTGATCGCATTGCTCAACAGGTTCGACAGCACCTGCTTGAAGCGCAAGGGGTCGACGCGCACCCAGCACGGTGTGTCCGGCAGTGTCGCCTGCAACTGAATACCCTTGATCCTGGCATTGCCCTCGAATACCCGAATGGTGGCCTTGACCAGGTCGGTCAAGTCAGTGGCCACCGGTTGCAAGGTCATGTGCCCGGACTCGATGCGCGAGATATCGAGTACATCGCCGATCAGGTCGAGCAGGCCGATCGCCGACCCGTGGGCGGTTTCCAGCGCCTGGGTGTCGCTGTGGCCATGACGACTGTCCTCCAGGGCGAGTTCCAGCAGGCCGATCACCGCGTTCATCGGGGTGCGGATTTCGTGGCTCATCACCGCCAGGAAGGTACTTTTCGCCTGGCTGGCCTGTTCGGCGTCGTTCTTCGCGTGGCGCAACTGTTCGAGCAGCCCGCGGCTGAGCGCAAGCTGTTGCTGCAGGGCGCGTTCGGCGTCGGTGCGCTGGTGGATCAGCTTGCGCAGATAGGTGTTCCAGAACACCACGCCCGCCAGCAGCACGCCGGCCAGCACCAGCACCTGGAGGGCCAGTGTGCGGTAGTTGCGCCAGGGGCTGTCGCTGACCACGGCGTTGGTGCGCCAGCGGTTGACCAGTTGTTCCTGCTCGTCGGGGGGGATGCTCAGCAGGGCCTTGTCGAGGATGCCCTGCAGTTGGGGCAGTGCGGGATTCACGGCGAAGGCGGCAAGTGCGGGTTCATCGCCCAGCAGCCCGGCGACCCGCAGGCGGCCCTTGAACACCTGGTTGATGAAGTAGACGGCGTTGACCTGCGAACTCAGGGCCACGTCGGCGTCGCCATTGGCCACGGCCTCCATCAGTTGCAGTGGGTTCTCTGCTTCGAACACGCGCATGCCGGGGAATTCACGCAGCAGTTCCTGGGTCTGCGGCGAGCCGCGCAGCAGTGCTACGCGTTGACCGTGCAGGGACTGATTGGCAGGTAATGGCGCGGCGTCCCGGCGCATCACCAGGACGCGCGGGCTGATCATGTACGGGCGGGTGTAGCGAAGGCGCTGGGCGCGGTGGTTGCCGTAGCCGATGGCGCCGATCATGTCGACCTTGCCCTGGGCGGTGGCTTCGACCATGTCCTCGAACGACTCGGATTCGACGATCTGGAACTTCAGGCCGGTGCGCAGGCTGATTCGCTCCAGCAGGTCCAGGGCGATGCCGCGTGGGTGCTGCTGGCTGTCGGTGAAGCTCAATGGCGCCAGGGTTGTGTTGATCATCACCCGAATGCTCGGGTGGCTGGCAATCCAGCCGCGCTCCTCGGTGGTGAGCGCGTCCAGCCGGCGGTCGAGCAACAGGCTGGTGCTGCCGCTGGTCCAGCGCCGCAGGATGTTCAGCCGCTCGCTGTCGGCGACCCGGTCCAGGGCCGCGTCCACCAGGCGTAGCAGGCGCGGGTTGTCGCGGGCCAGGGCAAAGGCGAAGGTACTGACCGGTGTTTTGACGAAGTGATCGACCTTGACCATGCCTTGGAAGCCTTTGCCGATCATGTAGTCGCTGCTGATCGCGTCGCCCAGGTAGGCGTCGGCCTGGCCAAGCGCCACTGCGGCGATACCGGCCAGGGTGGAGCGATAGAGCGTGACGTGGGCCCGGGGATACAAGTGTTGTACGGCCTGCAGGGGCAGGTAATGGTCGACCATGGCCAGGTTCCGCCCGGCCAGGGCATTGTCCTCGCCCAGGGCGCCGCGCAGGCGCGACACGATCACCGCCAGGTCGTCGGCATAGGGTTGGCTCAGGGCGAGTTCGGCATCGTTGGCCTCGAAGGCATTGGAGGTGCCCAGCAAGTCGATCTCGCCGCGTCGCAATGCGCTAATGGCCTGCGCGCGATTCTCGTAGCGGCGGATCTCGATGGGGATGCCCAGTTGCTCGGCGATCAGGCCGGCGTAGTCGGCGGTAAGGCCTTCGTAGTCGGCCTGGCTGGTGTTGATGTCGAAGGGGGGGTAGTCAGGGCGCGAACTGCCGAGCAGCAATGTCTTGCGCGCAGCGAGCCACTGGCGGTCGGCTGCGTCGAGGGCCAGGGGGGGCGCGGCACTCAGTGCGCGCGCCAACAGCTGGCGGCTTTCGCTGGGCGATTGTGCCACAGCGTAGAGAGGCAGCAGCGCGGCCAGCAACAGGCACAGCAGGGTGCGCCTGATCATTGTTCAGACCACGTTGTTGCGTTTGGCCAGGTCGACCATTTCCACCAGTGACTCGGCCTTGAGCTTCTCCAGGATCCGGCCGCGGTAGGTGCTGATGGTCTTGGCACTGAGGTTCATCTTCTCGCCGATCAGTTTGTTGCTCTGCCCGGCGCAGAGGCGGCGCAGCACTTCCATCTCGCGGTTGGAGAGGCTGCCCAGACGCTCGTTCTCGCTGTCCAGGGTGTTGGCGTTGACCGCCATCTGCGGAAAGGTCGAGTAACCCTTCACCAGGGCCTTGAGGGCAAACACCAGGGCGTCGAGGTCTTCGTCCTTGTTGACGAAGGCGCTGATGCCGGCATCCATGCAGCGGCGCACGTAAAGGTCGGCGGGTTGGCCGGTGAGGACCATGATCCGCGGCGCGGGCTCGAGCAGCTTGAGGCGCTTGATCACTTCCATGCCATCAAGGTCGGGCAGGCCGATGTCGAGAATCACCACCTCGGCCTTGGTTTCAGCGGCAAGGCGCGCAGCGTCCTTGCCTTTTCCAGTCTCCCCGACCACGGTGAACCGCTCGCCTTGGAGCAGCATGCGTACGGCCAGCCGGACAATGTGATGGTCATCGACCAACAGCACGGATGTCATGGGTAACTCCTGTTGATGTGGACCCGTTTCCTGTCTCTGGTCGAATGTTGGTTCGCGGGTCAGCTGTAGGCAGCGCGCACCTTACGGGGATTCAGGATCCTTGGTAATAGGCGAGTATAGGTGTGTTGATTATGCGTAGCTGTTTTGTTGAAAAGTCCTACAACGAAGGCTGGGGTGCACCTTCGTTGACGCTGTCTGGGAAGGGGGTCAGGCGCAGGCTGCGTGCTTTTTGACCACCCGCAGGGTGGACGCAGGGTTGTTGCCCAGTGCCTTGCCGGTGCGGGTCGGCCGCGAGACGAGCTGGCCACCGCAGTTCGGGCACTGGTTATGGAAATGACGATCATTGCACGCACGGCAGAACGTGCATTCGAAGGAGCAGATCAGGGCATCCGGGCTCTCGGCCGGCAGGTCGCTGTCGCAGCACTCGCAGTTGGGGCGTAGTTCGAGCATGAGGGGGCTTCCGGTTGGAAAGGGAAACCCCAGTGTGCTACGGCACGAGGTGTGGGAGCAATCGCCTCATGGGCCGGGCCGGTAGAGGTGGGCATGGCCGGCGCGGTACAGGGCCGAGTCGGCGAAGGGGGCGTCGCCCAGCACATGGCCGACCAGGATCAGCGCGGTGCGCCGGAAGCCCTTGGCCGCCACTCGCTCGACGATGTCCGCCAGGGTGCCACGGGCCCAGTCCTGGTCTGGCCAGGTGGCACGGTGCACCACCGCGATGGGGCATTCGGCGCCGTAGTGGGGCAGTAGCTCCTCGACGATGCGCGCGAGGTGCTTCACCCCCAGGTGGATGGCCAGGGTGCTGCCGTGCCGGGCCAGGTCGGCCAGTTGCTCCCCGGGCGGCATCGGCGAGCTGTCACCGAAACGGGTAAGGATGACCGTTTGCGCCACGTCGGGCAGGGTCAGTTCGCAGCCGAGCAGGGCGGCACTGGCGGCCGTCGCGGTCACGCCGGGAACGATCTGGTAATCGATGCCCAGTTCGCGCAGATGGCGAATCTGTTCGCCGATGGCGCCGTACAAGCTGGGATCGCCACTGTGTACCCGGGCCACATCGTGCCCGTCGGCGTGGGCCTGGCGCATGGCCTCGACGATCTGCTCCAGGTGCAGTTCGGCGCTGTTGATCACGGTCTGGGCGGTGTGCCCTTCGAGCACGGCGGGGGGCACCAGGGAACCGGCATGGATGATCACCGGACATTGGCGAATCAGGCGCTGGCCCTTTACCGTGATCAGTTCCGGGTCGCCGGGGCCGGCACCGATGAAATAGACCGTCATGGGAATTCCTTGCAGGTGAAAGGGCGGATTATCCGCCGATGGCCAGGGCCAGGGTAGCGCCAGCCAGAGCCTGACGGGGGATGTGCAGGCGTGGCGGCGTGAATGCCTGCCCGGCCAGGGCCAGTGCCGCGCTCTCGGCGACGCCCCAGCAGCCGGTCTGGGCGTAGGCGGTGGCGGAGCGCTGGGTGAGTTGCGCTTCGAAACCAAGCAGGTGCGGGGCGTCGAAACAGATGAACGGCAACCCCAGGCGCTCAGCCAAGGCCAGCAGGCCGGGCTCCCGCGCCTTGGGTGTGATGCTGGCGATGCCGCGCAGGCAGGAAAGCGGCAAGGCGTGCTGGGTCAGGGTCTGGCGCAACAGCACCGACAACGTTTCGACCGGGCAGCCGCGACGGCAGCCAAAGCCGGCGTATAACGCCGGCTGAGCGGGATGCAGGGACATCAAGCGTGGCTGGAGCGGCGGTAAAGCCAGGCGCTGAGCAGACCCAGCGCCAGCCAGAAGGCGGCATTGGTGAGCCAGGAGGCGATCTTGAACTGCGCCTCGAGGGCTTCCGGCGCCAGGCTCTCATGCACGGGCGGTTGCGGCGCGCCGATGACATGGGGGATGACCAGCAGGGCGACGCCGATCACCTTGAACAGCCAGTGGTGGGCGAACACCAGCAGCGCCAGGCCAGCGGCTGTGGCGGCGGCGGTGCCGACCCACCAGGTCTGCCGTTGGCCCAGGTCGGCGGCTGCGGTGCCTGGCAGTTCGGGCGGCAGGCCCAGGGTCGGCGCCAGGCAGAACACGGCGAAACCGGCCAGACCCCAGAGCGCGCCGGTGCTGACACGGCCAGGCTCGCGCAGGCTGTACAGCGCGGCGAGGATCAGGGCGAAGCCCACCGCCACCACCAGGTTGCCGCCGGTGGTGGACAGCACACGCTGCCAGCCATCTTCCGGCGCCCAGGCTTCGGCGCTGTGTTCATGTTCGTGGGGCGCGGCGGCCTCGCCGTGCGCGTGGTGTTCGGCGGCGGGGGCGGCGTTCTCGTAGGTTTCCGCCTGGAGAATCAGCGGGGCTACCCAGAAGCTTTGCAGCAGGGTCAGCAGCAGGGCGGCCAGCAGCCCGCTGTAGCCCGCGGTACGGGCGATGCGCGTGATCATGCGGGCGTACTCAGTGGCAGGGGAAGGCGGCGCTGTGGCGGGTGTCGTGCGCGGCGTTGTGCACCGCCTCGATGTGCGAGAAACCGGCGAAGTAGACCAGGCACAGGCCGAGCAGGCTGGCGCCGACGGCGACGATCATGCGCTGGCTGAGGCTGACGGGGGTGGCGATGCTGTGTTTGGTGCTGGTGATGGGCATGACGCGTTCCTCTGCTGTTGCTTTTGTCGGGCATTGGGGCAACGGGCAAGCGCGGCGACCCCGGGCGAAGCTCGCCCAGGTATGCGACAGCGCCCGCCCACCGCGGGGTGTTCATGTGGCGTCAGGCCGGTCTCCGGGCTGGCGAGGTGGAGCGGGGCTCCGTTGTTGGCGTCACCTTCCCATGCCGTGTCGACGGGCACAGTGGTCAAGACGCTTCACTCGCTTACCGTTGCGGGGGCAGCACCGGCATTGTCCGGCCTCTTGAAGAGGCGCGTGACGCACCGGTTTCCCGTTTCACCCCAAGGGGGCACCTGAACGCAATGCGCTAGCAAATCATGGGGCGAACCTTGCGTCAATGGCGGCGGCGGTTGACCGCAAGGCAGGCTCTGCGTAGCCTTGCCGCTTCGAGGTTCTCCGGCGTTGGCCGGAGCTAAGACGGGAACGCGGTCGATGCCGCGGCTGCCCCCGCAACTGTAGGCACTGGAACGGATCGGCACAGCCACTGCGCACGCGCGGGAAGGCGCCATCCCGCTGGCAATCCTGCCGGCACAGTGCGAGCCAGGAGACCTGCCTCGTGACGTTTTCGACTTTCAACCGGGCGGGGTGATCCGGTGGCGAACCAGCCAGGCCGGCACGGCCCATGGCGATCGTCCTGCATGCCCGCGCCACAGCCGCCAAGGGCACCGCGACATGAAAACACTGGCCAAGCTCCCCGTCACCATCGTCACCGGCTTCCTCGGCTCGGGCAAGACCACCTTGCTCCGCCATATGCTCGACAACGCCCAGGGCCGCCGTATCGCGGTGATCGTCAACGAGTTCGGCGAGCTGGGCATCGATGGCGAAATTCTCAAGCAGTGCAGCATCGGTTGCAGCGAAGAAGAGGCCAATGGCCGCGTCTATGAGCTGGCCAACGGTTGCCTGTGCTGCACCGTCCAGGAAGAGTTCTTCCCGGTGATGCGCGAGCTGGTGGCCCGTCGCGGCGACCTGGACCACATCCTCATCGAGACCAGCGGCCTGGCGCTGCCCAAACCGTTGGTCCAGGCCTTCCAGTGGCCGGAAATCCGCAATGCCTGCACCGTCGACGCGGTGATCACCGTGGTCGACAGCCCGGCCGTGGCCGCAGGCACCTTCGCCGCCTATCCGGACCAGGTCGATGCCCAGCGCAAGCTCGACCCCAACCTCGACCACGAGTCGCCCCTGCACGAACTGTTCGCCGACCAGCTGGCCAGCGCCGACCTGGTAGTGCTGAACAAGGCCGACCTGATCGACCCCGAGGGCTTGGCCAAGGTTCGCGCAGAGGTGGCCGAGGAACTGCCGCCGGCGGTCAAGGTGATCGAGGCCAGCAGCGGGCGCCTGCCGCTGGAGGTGCTGCTGGGCGTGGGGGCCGAGTCCGAGGCGCACATCGATGGCCGCCGCACCCACCACGACTCGCACCACGATGGCGATGACCACGACGACCATGATCACGACGCCTTCGATTCCATTTCCATCGACCTGCCCGAAGCCGACGAAAGCCTGCTGCTCGACGCCCTCACGCAACTGGTCACCGAGTTCGGCATCCTGCGCGCCAAGGGTTTCGCCGCCATCCCCGGCAAGCCGATGCGCCTGTTGATCCAGGGCGTGGGCACCCGCTTCGACAAGCACTTCGACCGCGCCTGGCGCAGCGAGGAACCGCGGATCACCCGCCTGGTGCTGATCGGCCAGGACCTCGACGCCGCGCAACTGGAAGCGCGCCTGCGCCAGGCCCTGGGCGCCTGACCCATGCACCTGCTGCGGACCCAGCCCGGCGGCTTCGTGCCGGACGACAGCATCGCCGACCTCGGCCAGACCCCTGCCGAGCTGGTGATCCTCTGCAGCGGTGATTCGCACCTGGCACTGCTCGCCGAAACCGCCGAGCAGTTGCCGGAGGATTTTCCCAGCCTGCGCCTGGCCAACCCCATGCAGGTGCAGAACCATGCCTCGGTCGACCTCTATGTCGACGAGGTGCTGCGCCACGCCAAGGTGATTCTGGTTTCGCTGCATGGCGGCGTCGGTTATTGGCGCTACGGTGTCGAGCAACTGGTGGAACTGGCCAACCGGGGTGTGCAGTTGATCCTGGTACCAGGCGACGACCGCCCCGACCCGGAACTGACCGACCTGGGCACGGTGCGGGGCGCGCAGGCCGAGCGGCTCTGGCACTACCTGCGCCAGGGCGGCAAGGCCAACGCCGTCAACCTGTTCAACTGCCTGGCCAGCCTGTGGCTCGGGCGTGACTATCCGTGGCAGGAGCCGCAACCGTTGCCGCGCACCGCGGTTTACCACCCGAACAAGGCCAGCGCGGTGCTGGAGGACTGGTACGGCGAGTGGAATCCGGCGTTCCCGGTGGCACCGTTGCTGTTCTATCGTTCGCACCTGCAAGCCGCCAACACGGCCTTCATCGATGTGTTCTGCCAGCGCCTGCAGGCCTGCGGCCTGAATCCGCTGCCGATCGCCGTGGCCAGCCTCAAGGAGCGCGCTTGCCTCGATCAGGTTGAAGACTGGCTCGACGAGGTCGAGGCCGAAGTGGTGATCAACACCACCGGTTTCGCCCTGTCCAGCCCCGAACAGCCCAACCTGCGCCCGCTGCGTCGCGACGTACCGGTGTTGCAGGCGATCTGCGCCCAGGACAACCAGCCTGCCTGGGAGCAGAGCGAGCAGGGACTGGGCGCCCGCGACCTGGCCATGCACATCGCCCTGCCGGAACTGGACGGGCGCATCATCACCCGGCCGGTCAGCTTCAAGGACCTGGCCTGGCGCAGCGAGCGCAGCCAGTCCGACGTGGTCTGCTACCGGGCCCACCCCGAGCGCATGGACTTCGTCGCCGAGCTGGCGCGGCGCTGGGTGGAGCTGGCGCGCCTGGACAACCAGGAAAAGCGCATCGCCCTGGTGCTGGCCAACTACCCGACCCGCGATGGGCGCATCGGCAACGGCGTCGGCCTGGACACGCCGGGCGCTGCCCTGAACATCCTCCAGGCCCTGCAGGCGCGGGGGTATCCGGTGGCCGGGCTGCCGGGCAGCGGCACCGAGCTGATCCACCAGTTGCTCGGCGGGGTGACCAACGACCTCGACCATCTGGATCAACGCCCCTGTGCCCAGAGCCTGAGCCTGGCGGACTACCAGAGTGCCTTCGCCGCGTTGCCCGAGGCGAACCAGCGCGCGGTGCTCGAGCGCTGGGGGCCGCCCGAGCAGGACCCGATGTTCCGCTCGGGGCGCATGATGGTCGCCGGGCTGCGCTATGGCCTGACCTTTGTCGGCATTCAGCCGGCCCGGGGTTACCAGGTCGATCCCAGCGCGGTGTACCACGACCCGGACCTGGTGCCACCCCATGGCTACCTGGCGTTCCACTTCTGGCTACGCAACGGCTACGCCGCCGACGCAGTGATCCATGTAGGCAAGCATGGCAACCTGGAGTGGCTGCCGGGCAAGGGCGTGGGCCTGTCCAATGAATGCTGGCCGGATGCGTTGCTCGGCCCGCTACCGAACATCTACCCGTTCATCGTCAATGACCCGGGCGAGGGCGCCCAGGCCAAGCGGCGTACCCAGGCGGTGATCATCGACCACCTGATGCCGCCGCTGACCCGCGCCGAAACCTACGGCCCGCTGCGTCACCTGGAGCAACTGGCGGATGAGTACTACGAAGCCCAACTGCTCGACCCACGCCGCGCCCGCGAGTTGCAGCGCGACATCCTCGAACTGGTCAAGGCCAACCATATCGACCGCGAGTTGCAGCTTGAAGGGCAGTTGGACGACGCGGCGGTGTGGCTGCCGCGTCTGGACACCTACCTGTGCGACCTGAAGGAGTCGCAGATTCGCGATGGCCTGCATGTCTTCGGCCAGTCGCCCCAGGGGCGCCTGCGCAGCGACACCTTGCTGGCGCTGCTGCGGGTCGAGCGGGGGGACGGCAAGGGCGGCAACGCCAGCCTGATCCGCGCCTTGGCCAAGGCGCTGGCGCTGGGCTTCGATCCGCTCGATTGCGACCTGGGCCAGGGGTGGGAAGGGCCGCGACCGGCATTGTTGCAGGCGTGTGATCCCGGGCTGTGGCGCACCCACGGCGATACCCGCGAGCGCCTTGAACTGTTTGCGGTCACCTTGATCGAGCAGGCGCTGACGGGTGAGGCCGGCCTGCCGGATGCCGCGTGCTGGCAGCCTGTACGGGAGGTGCTGCGCGCGCTGTGCGAAGACGTCGCGCCCAACCTGGACGCGTGCGGCGGTGCCGAGATCGATGGCCTGCTGGCCGCCCTGGCCGGGCGTTTCGTGCCCGCAGGCCCCAGTGGCGCGCCCAGCCGTGGGCGGCTTGACGTACTGCCGACCGGACGCAACTTCTATACCGTCGATGTACGTAACCTGCCGACCACCACGGCCTGGCGCCTGGGCTTCGCCTCGGCCAACCTGATCCTCGAACGCCACCTGCAGGATCACGGTGACCACCTGCGCCAGTTGGGGCTGTCGGTGTGGGGCACGGCGACCATGCGCACCGGTGGCGACGACATCGCCCAGGCCATGGCGCTGATGGGCGTGCGCCCGGTGTGGGCGAGCGGCAGCCAGCGGGTGGACGACTTCGAGATCCTGCCGCTGAGCCTGCTCGACCGCCCGCGGGTCGATGTCACCTTGCGGGTCTCGGGCTTCTTCCGCGATGCCTTCGGCAACCTGATCCGCCTGTTCGACGCGGCGGTGCAGGCGGTGGCCGCGCTGGACGAGCCGGACGACCTCAACCCGCTGGCCGCCCGTGTGCGAACAGAACGAGAGACGTTGCTCAGTGATGGCGTGGACGCCGAGCAGGCCGCCCGCCAGGCCGGCTGGCGGGTATTCGGCGCCAAGCCCGGTGCCTACGGCGCGGGCGTGCAGAATGCCATCGACGGGCGCCTGTGGCACAACCGCGACGACCTGGCCGAGGTCTACCTCAACCACGGTGGCTACGCCTATGGCGCCAGCGACGAGGGCACCCCGGCCCGGGCCCAGTTCGCCCAGCGCCTCAGCCAGGTGCAGGCGGTGCTGCAAAACCAGGACAACCATGAGCACGACCTGCTCGACTCCAACGATTACTACCAGTTCCAAGGTGGCATGCTGGCCGCCGCCGAGACCCTGGCAGGCAGCGCCCGGGCCAGTTATCACGGCGACCACAGCCAGGCCGACCGGCCACGCATCCGCACCTTGAAGGAAGAGCTGAACCGGGTGATCCGCGCCCGCGCCCTGAACCCCAAGTGGATCGACGGCGCCAAGCGCCATGGCTACAAGGGCGCGTTCGAGCTGGCGGCCACGGTCGACAACCTGTTCGCCTTCGATGCCACCACCCACCTGATCGACGACCATCATTACCAGGGCCTGGCCGACGCCTATGTGCTCGACCCGGCTACCCGTGATTTCATGCGCGAGCACAACCCCGAAGCCCTTCGCGACCTCACCGAACGCCTGCTGGAAGCCCAGCAGCGGGGGCTGTGGCAGGAACCGGGCGACTACCGTGACAGCCTCGAGCAGCAGTTGCTCGACGGCGAGGAAGACAGCTGAACATGAGCGAACCCGTGCAATTCCCCCTGGCCGCCGTGGTTGGCGCCGACGATCTCAAGCTGGCCCTGTGCCTGACGGCCATCGACCCGAAGATCGGCGGCGTGCTGATCGAGGGCCCGCGTGGCATGGCCAAGAGCACCCTGGCTCGGGGCCTGGCCGATCTGCTCGGTGATGGGCCGTTCGTGACCTTGCCGCTGGGCGCGACCGAGGAGCGCCTGGTCGGCACCCTCGACCTGGACGCCGCCCTGGGCCAGGGCCAGGCGCGTTTCTCGCCGGGGGTGCTGGCCCATGCCGACGGCGGCGTGCTGTACGTCGACGAGGTCAACCTGCTGCCCGACCCGCTGGTGGACCTGCTGCTGGACGTGGCCGCCAGCGGCACCAACCGCGTAGAACGCGATGGCATCTCCCATCGCCATGCCGCCCGCTTCGTGCTGATCGGCACCATGAACCCGGAAGAAGGCGAGCTGCGCCCGCAACTGCTTGACCGTTTCGGCCTCAATGTTGCCCTCGAGGGCTTGCCCGCGCCCGAGGCGCGGCAGCAGATCATCCGCCGACGCCTGGCGTTCGACAGCGACCCCGAGGTGTTCTGCGCCGAGTGGGCGCAAGCGCAGGCGCAACTGCGTGAGCGCTGCCACGCGGCGCGCGAGCACCTGGCTTCGATCCCCCTGGACGACCAGGCCCTGGCCTGGATTACCGAACGCTGTTTCGCTGCCGGCGTCGATGGCCTGCGTGCCGACCTGGTCTGGCTGCGCGCTGCCCGGGCCCATGCGGCCTGGCGCGGTAGCGCGGCCATCGAGGAAGCAGATGTCGATGCGGTGGCCGAGTTTGCCTTGCGTCACCGACGGCGCGCCGATGCGCAACAACCGGCGCCGGCCGGCGCGGCTGGGCCGGCGCAGGGGCGGGAGCGTGAACAAGGGCAGGGCGACTGGGGGGCGTTGCCGCCACAGCCGGTCGCTGGCGGTGCGCGGCGCGAGGTGCCGAACTGGGCAAAAAAGCCCTGAGCATCCGCCCGCGTGACACCCAGGCGGCGGATGCCAGGCCCCGCGCAGGTCAGCTGAAGGGTGCATCCCGTGGCCGCCCGCGTGTGGCCGATGGCGGGCGAATCGCCTGGTTGCCCACGTTGCTCAAGGGCCGGCCTCGACAGCGCCAGGATCTATGCTGGCAGCAACGTCAGGCCGAAGGGCCCGCGTTGTGGCTGGTGATTGTCGATGCGTCGGCCTCGACCCGCCGCCATCAGGCCCTGGCCCAGGCCAAGGGCCTGCTGGCCGAGCTGTTCGACCAGGCCTACCGGCAACGGGCGCGCCTGGCGCTGCTCACCGCAAGCGGCAACCGGCCACACTGGCAGCGCCACGGCCTCAAGGCCTCGGCGGCGTTGCAACCTTGGTTGCAGGCGCTGGGAGCGGGTGGTGGCACGCCATTGTTCGCCGCGCTGGAGGAGGCGCGCCACTGGTTGCTGGCACGACGCAAACGCCTGCCGCAAGAAGCGCAACACTGCCTGATACTGACCGACGGTCGGTTGCGTCAGTGGGCCACGCCACAGCCATTACCGTGCGCCACTTTATTGGTGGACATGGAACTGGCGGCAGTAAGAGTGGGGCGGGCACGGCAACTTGCCGAACAACTACAGGCCGAATATCGGCATATAGAAACGTTCACGCTGATCAATTAAATGGGGTGTGCGCGACAGTATGTCGCACCCGCAGGAAAGTTATGACGTAGGCCCTGCGGGAATTGCACAAGTGCGCGAACTGCGCGCACCTGAGTTTATTTCGGCATCGACCAGGGTTGCAGGTCATAACCTTTCTGGCACAGTTCCGCGCGTACTTCCTCGATCAGGCAGGCCCATTGCGCCGGGTCGGAATACACCCGCGAGGAGACTTGCTTGGCGCCGATACGATTACTGGTCCGGTCGATCACCGCCAGGCTCAGCTCGCCCGTGCCGTTGGGGGCATCCCAGGCGACACACTGGAAGGGCTCGAAGGCGTGGTCGGCGATCAGCAGTGCTTCGTTGACACGGAGCGGGGCATTCATGGTTCGGTCTCTCTATGGTCCCAAACAGCGAAATATAGGTTCCGCGGTGTTATGCCAGCCAAGGGTACAGCGCGGGGTTATTCGTACTGATGCTCCAGATCAGGGTTGGAGTCACACCGAGTTTGAAAATATTTTATTGAAGTCCCGTTATCCGTTTATCCGCATCGCCGGATGTGACGTCGATAGTTAGCAATAATTCCAAGGTGTGGCGCAGTGCTGCGGCTGGGCTGACCAACGGTAGTGGGGCCTGTCAAGTTCGTTGCTACTGTTAAGTCGGGCGTCGCAACGTACTGTTTCTTCGGAAAAAACCATTATGTGGCGCCAAGGAATGGTCATGCCTGAATCTGCATCCCAGCGCCGCTTGCTGATCGTCGACCCGTGCGACGAGTGTCACCAGCTGCTCCCGGGCCTGCGCGACATCGGCTGGGAAGTGCGCAGCAGTGTCCTCGATACTGCCCTGGAGCACCCGTGCGATGTGGGTGTGCTGCGCTTGCAGGCGCAACACCTGCGTCACCCCGACGCGGTCAAGGACATGATCAAGCGCAGCAACACCGAATGGATCGCCGTGCTCAGCGCCGAGGAACTGCGCATGCAGAATGTCGGCGATTTCGTCTGTGAATGGTTTTTCGACTTCCACACGCTGCCGTTCGACGTGTCGCGGGTCCAGGTCACCCTCGGGCGGGCCTTTGGCATGGCGCGCTTGCGCGGCAAGGGCGCCATGCACCTTGATGAACCCCAGCACGAGTTGCTGGGCGAAAGCCGGCCCATTCGCGAACTGCGCAAATTGCTCGGCAAGCTCGCGCCGACCGAATCCCCGGTATTGATCCGTGGCGAAAGCGGTACGGGCAAGGAGCTAGTGGCGCGTACCCTGCACCGCCAGTCGCAGCGCTGCGACCAGCCCTTCATCGCGATCAATTGCGGGGCGATCCCCGAGCACCTGATCCAGTCCGAGCTGTTCGGCCATGAGAAGGGGGCGTTCACCGGGGCCCACCAGCGCAAGGTGGGGCGCATCGAGGCGGCCAATGGCGGCACCCTGTTCCTCGACGAAATTGGCGACCTGCCCTTGGAACTGCAGGCCAATCTGCTGCGTTTTCTGCAGGAGAAGCACATTGAGCGGGTGGGTTCGACCCAGCCGATCCCCGTGGATGTGCGGGTCCTGGCGGCGACCCATGTGGACCTGGAGAAAGCCATCGAGCAGGGGCGTTTTCGCGAGGACCTGTACTACCGGCTCAACGTCCTGCAAGTGGTGACCGCGCCGTTGCGTGACCGGCATGGCGACATGCCGATGCTCGCCAGCCATTTCGCCGACTTCTACAGCCTGGAAACCGGCCGGCGTCCTCGCTCGTTCAGCGACAGTGCGTTGGCCGCCATGGGCCGGCACGACTGGCCGGGCAATGTGCGCGAGCTGGCCAACCGGGTGCGGCGCGGCCTGGTGCTGGCCGAGGGGCGGCAGATCGAGGCAAAGGACTTGGGGTTGCACGAGGTGCGAGAGTTGGAGCAACCGTTGGGAACGCTCGAAGATTACAAGCAACGCGCAGAGCGCCAGGCGTTGTGCGATGTGCTCAACCGCCACAGCAACAACCTGAGCGTGGCGGCCAGGGTGCTGGGGGTTTCGCGGCCGACCTTCTATCGGTTGCTGCACAAGCATCAGATTCGCTGACGAAGACCGTCTCCCACAGATTTGGCGCGGCCTCTGTAGGAGCGGCTTCAGCCGCGATCACCCGCAAAGCGGGTGCCGGATATCGCGCTGCCTGCATCGCGGCTAAAGCCGCTCCTATGTATGGACTCGCCCACACTGTCTAGCTGCT
>NZ_JARPQB010000006.1 GCF_029478665.1 Pseudomonas entomophila | reverse complement strand
GCGGAAATTGGGTAGCAAAAACGGCCGCGCAGTGGCGGCTGGGGGGCGGTGTGGAGGTCGAGCGCCGCTCGCGCGACGCATCGCGGATAAATCCGCTCCTACAGGGGCAAGGCGGCAGTGCCGCGTCAGGCAACCAACCGCTGTAGGAGCGGATTTATCCGCGATGCGCCGCGCAGGCGGCGCTCGGTCTCATGGGCGACGCAACGTTCCCGTCGATCGCCCAGAGACCCCCAGGCCTTAGCCCGCGACCGGCGCGCGCCAGTCGTCGGAACCGGAAGTACCGGACACTTCGTGGGTCCAGGTGATCTTGCGGTAGGTGAAGTGCACGTCTTCCAGGTGGGTGAAGTGGGCGTTGCCCGGGTCCTGGCAGTTGTGCATGTAGTCCTTGATGTCGACGATGATCGCGTCTTCCAGGACGGTGGTGTAGTAGTGCTCCTGAGTGCCCTGGGCCGAGGTGCGGTACCACTTGATCTCGACCTTGGTCATGCGCTCGCCCGAGGTCAGGGCGGCCAGCAGCAGTGGCGAGGCCTTGTCGAAGACCTTGGTGATCTTCACTGGTTTGTGCACGCGCTGGCCGGTCGGCTGGCCGGACTGCGGGTCACGCGGGATGATCACTTCGTGTTCGAAGCCCTGGACCATGACCTGGTCTTCGTGGCCTTCCTGGTAGGTGTTGCCCACCGAGTCGGCGGTGAAGGCGCCAGCGGTGATCAGACCTTGTTTTTCGCCGGTGACGGCCATGTAGGCGGGAGTTGCCATGTGTCGCTCTCCTTGCTTGGAAAATAGTCGCCGGGTGGCAAGAATTTGCCACCTCGGAGCGACTAGGTAATACAAAGGGCGTGCCAGTTTTTATTTATCTATGTTGGGCAGATAGTTACAAAACACGCACACTCATTTGAGTTCTTTTTTAAACTTGAACCATTCAAAAGTTGCGCAACTTCTTGCGCAGTGGTGGCAAAAAGTTGCGCAGTTGGCTGTACATGACGAATGCCAAGGCCTGCATCGAACTATCCACACACTTATCCACATTTGAGTGCGCAACTTCTTGCGCAGTTGACTGAGAAGTCAAAAACCTAAAAAAGTGAAAACCATAGGGGTGTGTTGAGTGGGCCGGCCTCTTCGCCAGCGAAGCTGGCTCCTACAAGGACCGCGCGGCCCGCAAGAGCGGCGCCGAACCTGTAGGAGCCAGCCTTGCTGGCGAACCCAGACAACACCGACGTCCATAAGAAGCAACCGCTGACTCGTTTGTTGCCATGCCTGTGCGCGAACCTCCCACGCCAGGCATTGTCCCTATGACCGAAGCCACACTTCACACCACGACCTTCGCAGGTGGGTTTGCCATCGCGCTTGTGTCATCATGCTCCGACCGCCGGTTAGCCCTCCTAAAGCCTCTATGAACAGACCCTACGCATTGCTGCTTGCCTTCGCCCTGCTCCAGGGCTGCCAAAGCCTGGCCCCGCAGAAGACGGACGACCAACCGCCCGCCGCCAACGCCGGCAAGAGCGCGGAAAAGCCCGTGGTGTATGGTTCGTTCACCCAAGACACGCTCTACAGCCTGCTGGTGGCCGAACTGGCCGGCCAGCGCAACCGCTTCGACATCGCCCTGGCCAACTACGCCGACCAGGCGCAGAAAACCCAGGACCCTGGCGTCTCCGAACGCGCCTACCGCATCGCCGAATACCTCGGCGCCGACGAGCCGGCCCTGGACAGCGCGTTGATCTGGGCCCGCAACGACCCGCAGAGCCTCGACGCCCAACGCGCCGCGGCCATCCAACTGGCCCGCGCCGGGCGCTACGACGACTCCATGGCGTACATGGAGAAAGTGCTGCAGGGCAAGGGCGACACCCACTTCGACTTCCTCGCGCTGTCCGCCGCTGAAACCGACCAGGCCACCCGCGACGGCCTGATGCAGAGCTTCGACCGCCTGCTGGTGAAGTACCCCGACAACGGCCAACTGGTGTTCGGCAAGGCATTGCTGCTGAACCAGGACGACAAGCCCGAACAGGCCCTCGAACTGCTGGAAAGCCACCCGGCGCAGAACGGCGAGATCGCCCCGATACTGCTGCGCGCCCGCCTGCTGCAAGGGCTGGACCGTGGCCCGGAAGCGCTGCCGCTGCTGCGCGGGGCGATCCGCGACAACCCTGACGACAAGCGCCTGCACCTCACTTATGCGCGCACCCTGGTCGAGCAGGACCGCATCAACGATGCCAAGGTCGAATTCGAAAGCCTGCTGCAGCAATACCCGGAAGACGACGAGATCCGTTACTCCCTGGCCCTGGTATGCCTGGAAACCAAGCAGTGGGATGAAGCCGAAGGTTACCTGCAGGAAATGGTCGAGCGCGACGCCAACCCCGACGCCGCCCACCTGAACCTCGGTCGCATCCGCGAGGAGCGCCACCAGCCGGCCGCCGCCCTGCGCGAATACGCCCTGGTCGGCGCGGGCCCGGACTACCTGCCGGCGCAACTGCGCCAGGCCGACATTCTCATCGCCAATGGCCGCAGCGCGGAGGCCTCGCGCCTGCTCGCCGAAGCCCGTGAAGCTCAGCCCGACTACGCGATCCAGCTGTACCTGATCGAGGCCGAAAGCCTGGGCAACAACGGCAAGGAGGCCCAGGCCGCGCAGGTGCTGGAGCAGGCGATCAAGCGCTACCCGGACGACCTCAACCTGCTCTACACCCGCGCCATGCTCGCCGAAAAGCGCAACGACCTGGGGCAGATGGAAAAAGACCTGCGCGCCATCATCGCCCGCGAGCCGGAAAACGCCATGGCCCTCAACGCCCTGGGCTACACCCTGGCCGACCGCACCACCCGCTACACCGAGGCGAAAGCCCTGATCGACAAGGCCCACCAGTTGACCCCGGACGACCCGGCGGTGCTCGACAGCCTGGGCTGGGTCGCCTACCGCATGGGCAACCTCGACGAAGCCGAACGCCAACTGCGCCAGGCCTTCGAACGCTTCCCCGACCATGAAGTCGCCGCCCACCTGGGCGAAGTGCTGTGGGCCAACGGCAAGCGCCGCGAAGCCCGCCAGGTCTGGGGCAAGGGCTTCGAGGCCCAACCCGATAGCCCCATCCTGCGCAAGACCCTCCTGCGCCTGACCGGATCCGAGAGCCTGTAAGCCATGTTCCTGCGTCATTGCATCACCTTCACCCTCATCGCCCTGCTCGCCGGCTGCGCCGGCTTCGGTAGCAAGGAAGCCGTGCAAGGCCAGGGCAACCCGCAACTGTGGCGCCAGCACAAACAACAGCTGAGCGGCCTCGACGGCTGGCAGATCAACGGCAAGGTCGGCATCCGCGCGCCCCGCGACTCGGGCAGCGGCACGCTGTTCTGGCTGCAGCGCCAGGACTACTACGACATCCGCCTGGCCGGCCCGCTCGGCCGTGGCGCCGCACGCCTGACCGGCCGCCCCGGCGGGGTGATGCTGGAGGTGGCCAACCAGGGCCGCTTCGAAGCCGACAGCCCCGAGGCCCTGCTGGAAGAACAGCTCGGGTGGCGCCTGCCGGTCTCGCACCTGGTCTGGTGGGTGCGCGGCCTGCCCGCCCCGGACAGCAAGAGCCAGCTCACCCTCGACGGCGACAGCCGCCTGGCCCGCCTGACGCAGGATGGCTGGCAGGTCGAGTACCTCAGCTATATAGAGCAGAACGGCTACTGGCTGCCCGAGCGCCTGAAGCTGCACGGCGAGAACATCGACGTCACCCTGGTGGTCAAGGACTGGCAGCCGCGCCAGCTGGGGCACTGAGTCGATGGAAAAGCTCACCCTGCCGGCCCCGGCCAAACTCAACCTGTGGCTGCACATCACCGGCCGCCGCGCCGACGGCTATCACGAGCTGGAAACCGTGTTCCAGTTTCTCGACCACGGCGATGAACTGAGCTTCTCGCTTCGCGAGGACGGTGTGATCCGCTTGCACAGCGAGATCGCCAACGTACCTCACGACAGCAACCTGATCGTGCGCGCCGCGCGCAAGCTCCAGGAACAGTCCGGCACCAAACTCGGCGCCGACATCTGGCTGCACAAGGTATTGCCCATGGGCGGCGGCATCGGTGGCGGCAGCTCCGACGCGGCAACCACCCTGCTGGCGCTGGCCCACCTGTGGCAACTCGACTGGAACGAGGATCGCCTGGCCGCGCTGGGCCTCACGCTGGGTGCCGACGTGCCGGTGTTCGTGCGTGGCCACGCCGCGTTCGCCCAGGGCGTGGGCGAACAACTGACCCCAGTCGACCCCGCCGAACCCTGGTATGTCGTGCTGGTGCCGCAAGTGTCTGTCAGCACAGCGGAAATTTTTTCGCATCCGGAGTTGACACGTGATTCTCTCCCCCTTAAGATGCGCCCCGTTCCCGAGGGAAACAGTCGAAATGACTGCCAACCGGTAGTAGAGCAACGTTACCCAGAAGTTCGCAATGCGCTGATTTCACTGGGTAAATTCACGGAAGCTCGAATGACCGGCACTGGAAGTTGTGTGTTTGGGGCCTTCCCAAGCAAAGCCGAAGCTGATAGAGTTCTGGCCCTTCTTTCAGAGACCCAAACAGGGTTTGTGGCGAAAGGAAGCAACGTTTCGATGTTGCATCGCAAGCTGCAAAGTCTGATCAAGAAGTCGAGTTCATAAGAATTCGCAGCAACAGATACAGGGGCGTCGCCAAGCGGTAAGGCAGCAGGTTTTGATCCTGCCATGCGTTGGTTCGAATCCAGCCGCCCCTGCCATTTCTTATACTCATCCAGGTTACCCTCAGCCTTCAGGTACTGCGCGTGTCCAAGATGATGGTCTTCACGGGGAATGCAAACCCCGATCTGGCTCGGCGTGTCGTACGTCAGCTGCATATTCCACTGGGTGACGTTTCTGTCGGTAAATTCTCCGACGGCGAAATCAGTGCTGAAATCAACGAAAATGTCCGCGGTAAAGACGTCTTCATCATTCAGCCCACCTGTGCCCCAACCAACGACAACCTGATGGAACTGGTCGTGATGGCAGATGCCTTCCGCCGCTCCTCAGCGTCGCGAATCACCGCCGTGATTCCCTACTTCGGATACGCCCGCCAGGACCGCCGTCCGCGTTCGGCACGTGTAGCCATCAGCGCCAAAGTCGTCGCTGACATGCTCACTGTCGTGGGTATCGACCGTGTACTCACCGTCGACCTGCACGCTGACCAGATCCAGGGTTTCTTCGATATCCCCGTCGACAACATCTACGGCTCGCCCGTACTGGTCGACGACATCGAAGACCAGCGTTTCGAGAACCTGATGATCGTTTCCCCGGACATCGGTGGCGTGGTGCGTGCTCGCGCCGTGGCCAAGTCCCTGGGCGTCGACCTCGGGATCATCGACAAGCGCCGCGAGAAGGCTAACCACTCCGAGGTTATGCACATCATCGGCGACGTCGAAGGACGCACCTGCATCCTGGTAGACGACATGGTCGACACCGCCGGCACCCTGTGCCACGCGGCCAAAGCCCTGAAAGAACACGGTGCCGCGAAGGTCTACGCCTACTGCACGCACCCTGTCCTGTCGGGCCGCGCGATCGAGAACATCGAGAAGTCGGTACTGGACGAGCTGGTGGTGACCAACACCGTGCCGCTGTCCGCCGCTGCTCAAGCCTGTGACCGTATCCGCCAGCTGGATATCGCACCGGTTGTCGCTGAAGCGGTACGCCGCATCAGCAACGAAGAATCGATCAGCGCGATGTTCCGCTAAGCGGAACACTCGCTGACGAAAAGCGCCCCGCCCCAACACTGGTTGTTGGGGCGGGGCTTTTTTGCCATCCCCGTCTGGCGCTGGTCGCAAACGCCTTTCGGGAGGCTATTTTGGAGAAACAAAATGACTGACTTCATCCTGAACGCCCAAGCGCGTACTGACCTGGGGAAAGGTGCGAGCCGCCGCCTGCGTCACTCCGCCAACATCCCTGCCGTTGTCTACGGTGGCGATAAAGAAGCCCAATCCCTGACCATCGTGGCCAAGGAAATCGCCAAACTGTTCGAAAACGAAGCTGCCTTCAGCCACGTGATCGAACTGAACGTCGATGGCGCCAAGCAGAACGTCGTGGTCAAGGCCATGCAGCGTCACCCGGCCAAAGGCTTCATCATGCACGCCGACTTCGTTCGCGTCGTTGCTGGCCAGAAGCTGACCGCCAAGGTTCCAGTTCACTTCGTCGGCGAAGAAGCCCCGATCAAGAAAGGCGGCGAGATCTCGCACGTCGTTTCCGAGATCGAAGTGTCCTGCGAAGCCAAGGACCTGCCTGAGTTCATCGAAGTCGACCTGTCCAAGGCCGAAGTCGGCACCATCATCCACCTGTCGGACCTGAAAGCTCCGAAAGGCGTAGAGTTCGTCGCTCTGGCCCACGGTGATGACAAAGCTGTTGCCAACGTCCACGCCCCGCGCGTTGCCGCTGAAGCTGCTGAAGGCGCTGCCGAGTAATCCACTCGCACGCCGGCGTTGATCGGGTTACAGTGCCGCGCGCACCGTAACCCACCAACTCCAAGGAAGAGCCCCTGACGTGACCGCCATCCAGTTGATCGTCGGCCTGGGTAACCCCGGCCCCGAATACGAACAGACCCGGCATAACGCAGGGGCTCTTTTCGTTGAACGCCTTGCCAGTGCCCAGCGCGTGTCGCTGACCGCTGACAAGAAGTATTTTGGCCTGACGGCTAAGTTCAGCCATCAAGGCAACGATGTTCGTTTGCTGATCCCCACCACCTACATGAACCGTAGCGGCCAGTCCGTGGCGGCTCTGGCCAATTTCTTCCGCATCAAGCCGGAAGCGATCCTGGTGGCCCACGACGAACTCGACCTGCCCCCCGGTGTCGCCAAGCTCAAGAAGGGCGGCGGCCATGGCGGGCACAACGGCCTGCGCGACATCATCGCGCAGCTCGGCAACCAGAACGACTTCCACCGCCTGCGGCTTGGCATCGGCCACCCGGGCGACGCCAAACTGGTCTCCAACTTCGTCCTGGGTCGCGCGCCGCGCGCCGAGCAGGAGAAGCTCGACGCCAGCATCGATTTTGCCCTCGGCGTGATGCCCGACGTGCTTGCCGGCGACTTCGCCAAGGCGATGCGCGAACTGCACAGCCAGAAGGCCTGACACTTTAGAAAGGGGAATACCCATGGGTTTCAATTGCGGCATCGTCGGCCTGCCCAACGTCGGCAAGTCCACCCTGTTCAACGCCCTGACCAAGTCTGGCATCGCGGCGGAGAACTTCCCCTTCTGCACCATCGAGCCGAACAGCGGCATCGTGCCGATGCCCGACGCGCGCCTGAACGCGCTGGCCGAGATCGTCAAGCCGAACCGCATCCTGCCGACCACCATGGAATTCGTCGACATCGCCGGCCTGGTCGCCGGTGCCTCGAAGGGTGAAGGCCTGGGCAACAAGTTCCTCGCCAACATCCGCGAGACCGACGCCATCGCCCACGTGGTGCGCTGCTTCGAAGACGAGAACGTGATCCACGTTTCCAACAGCGTCGACCCCAAGCGCGACATCGAGATCATCGACCTCGAGCTGATCTTCGCCGACCTCGACAGCTGCGAGAAGCAACTGCAGAAGGTCGCGCGCAACGCCAAGGGCGGCGACAAGGATGCCCTGGCGCAGAAAGCCATCCTGGAAAAACTGATCCCGCACTTCACCGAAGGCAAGCCGGCACGCAGCCTGATGAAAAACATGGCTGACGACGAGAAGGCCGTGATCCGTGGTTTCCACCTGCTGACCAGCAAGCCGGTGATGTACATCGCCAACGTTGCCGAAGACGGCTTCGACAACAACCCGCACCTGGACGTGGTCAAGGCCATCGCCGAGGAAGAAGGCGCGGTCGTGGTACCGGTGTGCAACAAGATCGAAGCCGAAATCGCCGAGCTGGACGAAGGCGAAGAGAAGGACATGTTCCTCGAGGCCCTGGGCCTGGAAGAGCCTGGCCTGAACCGCGTGATCCGCGCCGGCTACGAGCTGCTGAACCTGCAAACGTACTTCACCGCCGGCGTGCAGGAAGTGCGTGCCTGGACCGTCCGCGTCGGCGCCACCGCGCCGCAAGCCGCGGGCGTGATCCACACCGACTTCGAGAAAGGCTTCATCCGCGCCGAAGTGGTGGCCTACGACGACTTCATCCAGTTCAAGGGTGAAGGCGGTGCCAAGGAAGCCGGCAAGTGGCGCCTGGAAGGCAAGGACTACATCGTCAAGGATGGCGACGTGATGCACTTCCGCTTCAACGTCTGAGCCAACAGGCCACGATGGGAAAAGCCCCTTGAGCGTTCGCGTTCAAGGGGCTTTCTTTTTTCTGCGGGTTAGGTGAGCTTTTCGCTGACTGACTGCCAGCAGTTTTGCATTTATCGCCCCCGCAGCCGGGTTCAGGCTAGACGCTTTTGCGCAGACAGGACCCGCTCATGAAGCACGCTCGCCCCCAGGCTATCCCCACCGTGCAGGTGGACACCGACGAAGTGATCGTCACCGAATGGCGCTTCGCCCCAGGCGCCGAAACCGGGCGTCATCTGCATGGCCATGACTATGTGGTGGTGCCAATGACCGACGGCACCTTGCTGCTGGAGACTCCGGAAGGTGAGAAACGGGCGGCACTGGTGGCGGGGCAGAGTTATTTTCGCAAGGCGGGGGTCGAGCACAACGTGATCAATGCCAGTGACCACGAGATCGTGTTCATCGAGACCGAGTTGAAGTAGTTCATCTGTGCGGGCCGGTTCGCCGGCAAGCCGGCTCCTACAGGGTCGGCGCCGCACCTTCACCCACCTTGCGCAACCGTCTACAATTCCTCCTGCTTGAACCGGGATAACCGAAGCGCTGCCTCGAAACCCGATGGACCTGACCACTGCCGGTCAACCGTCGGGACAAATGGGTCCGGACCTTGGCCGGCCTGTTTATCGGAGGCAACACATGAGCCCGCGTATCTGGCTGCTGGCCCTGGCGACGTTCGTCACGGGCATGGCGGAAAACATCACGGTCGGCATCCTGCCGGCACTGGCCGATGGCCTGGACGTTCCGCTCGGCGTGGCCGGGCAACTGACCACGGTCTTCTCCCTGAGCTTCGCCCTCGCCGCGCCCTTCTCTCCCCTGCTCACCACACGCTTGCCGCTGCGTGGACTGCTGTGCGCCACGTTGGCTTTGTTTGCCCTGTGCAACCTGCTGGCGACATGGGCGCCCGGTTACACCGCACTGCTGATCGCCCGCATCGGCATGGCCGCGACCAGCGCGCTGACCTGCCTGACTTGCACCTTGATGGCCACGCGGATGGCGCCCGAAGCCCTGCGCGGGCGCGCCATCGGGGTGATCTTCATGGGTATCTGCAGCTCGCTGATACTCGGTGTGCCGGCCGGCATGCTGCTGTGCGACGCCCTGGGCTGGCGCGGCGTGTTCGTCGGCCTGAGCGGCCTGGCGGTGGCAGTGCTGTTGATGGCCTGGCGCGGGCTGCCGACATTGCAGAGCAACGAACGCATCGCCCTGGCCAGCTACGTGCGCCATCTGCGCGACAGCCGCCTCACGGCCGCGCAGGGGGTATCGCTGTTGATGATCGCCGGGCACTTCACTGTGTTCGCCTACCTCGCGCCCTACGCCCAGCAGGTCGCCCATGTACCGCCTCAATGGTTGGCAGCGGTGTTCGCGGCATTCGGTATCGCTGGTGTCTCGGGCGGCTATGTCGGCGGCTGGATGGCCGATCGGTTGGGCGTGGCCAAGGCCATCCTGCTGGCGCCTCTGTTGTACCTCGCCAGCCTGCTGGTGCTGCCGCTGAGCGCGGGCACACCGTGGCTGTTCCTGCCGGCGATGATGCTTTGGGGTGGATTGAGCTGGACCACCTCGCCAGTGGTACAGAGCTACCTGGCCAAGCGCGGGGAAGATACCTTCCCGGCAGGCATGAGCCTGAACATGTCGGCCATGCACCTGGGCGTCGGGCTGGGTTCGGCGATCGGTGGTGGGGTGATCACCGGGGCGACGCTGGCAGCCACCCCCTGGGCTGGCGCCGCGCTGACCGCGTTGGCGGCGGGCCTGGCGTTCTGGTCGGCGCGCCCACCCATTGTGTCGCGCTTCAGCGAGCGCGAGCCGGCGTAGCGGCCTGCTGCTCCTGCTCGAAGGCATCTGCCAGGTAGTCGATCAACTTGCGCACCGCGGGCATCAACCCGCGCCGGGAAGGGAACAGCGCCACCACCTCCCCTTCCCGTGGCGCCCAGTCGTCGAGGGCATGGACCAACCGCCCGGCAGCCAGATCGGCGCGCACCGCCTCCTCGGGCAGCAGCACCACGCCCACGCCGGCCAGGGCAGCCTCGCACAGTACCGCCAGGTCGTCCGATACCACACGAGGGCGATGGCGCACGGCAGCCTCACTACCCGCAGGCCCGGCCAGCATCCAAATGGAGTCCTGCACATCGGCGCCCCAGCTCAGGCTCGGTAGCGCCTGGAGCCCTTCCGGAGACAGGGGGCGCCCATGTACGGCCAACAAACCCGGCGCGGCTACCAGGCACTGTCGGCTCGTGGCCAGGCGACGCATCACCAGCTCGCTGCTTTCCAGTGGCTGGTGCTGCACGCTCAGCACCAGGTCGAAGCCCTCGCCGATCACATCCACCCGGCGGTTGTAGCTCTTGACCAGCAGCTCGACCACCGGGCATTGAGCCATGAAGCGTGCCAGCATCGGCGCCAGGCGCGAATCGAGCAGCGCGGTGCTGCTGGCCAGGCGCACAATGCCACGAGGCTCGGCGCGGTTGCGCTCGACGGCATCCTCGGCGGCGACGGCCTGCTCGAGCATGCCCAGGCAGTGGCGGTAATACTCCAGGCCCACCTCGGTCACCTGGAACTGCCGCGTGGAGCGCTGGATCAGGCGCACGCCCAGGCGCTCCTCGAGCTTGGCCACACGCCGGCTGAGGCGTGACTTGGGTAGGCCAAGGATGCGCCCGGCGGGCGCGAAGCCGCCGTGCTCCACCACCTTGGCATAGAGATAAAGGTCGTTCAGGTCGAACATCGGCAATACTCGTCCACGGCTCACCGCTGCATCATCCGCCATTCTCCAGGGATCGTCACAGGGGCCGTGGGCGTCACCAGGCCCGGGCCCTTGTAACGGGGCCCGGGCTGCCGGTCACTTGGCCAGTTTGCTGTAGCTGGTCATCAGGTTGCGGTAGTCGGGGATGTGGTTGGAGAACAGCGTGCCCAGCCCTTCGATGTCGTTGCGCCAGTCACGGTGCAGCTCGCAGGCCACGCCGAACCAGGTCATCAACTGGGCGCCGGCGGCCTCCATGCGCCGCCAGGCCGAGTCGCGGGTCAGTTCGTTGAAGGTGCCGGAGGCGTCGGTGACCACGAACACGTCGAAGCCCTCCTCCAGCGCCGACAGCGCCGGGAAGGCCACGCACACCTCGGTGACCACGCCGGCAATGATCAGCTGCTTCTTGCCGGTGGCCTTCACCGCCTTGACGAAGTCCTCGTTGTCCCAGGCGTTGATGTTGCCGGGGCGGGCGACGTACGGCGCCTCGGGGAACTGCTCCTTGAGCTCGGGCACCAGCGGGCCGTTGGGGCCGGTCTCGAAGCTGGTGGTGAGGATGGTCGGCAGCTTGAAGTACTTGGCCAGGTCGGCCAGCGCCAGCACGTTGTTCTTGAACCGGTCCGGGTCGATGTCGCGCACCAGCGACAACAGCCCGGTCTGGTGATCGACCAGCAGTACCGCAGCGTTGTTCTTGTCCAGACGCTTGTATTGGAATGCCATGGTGCTTCTCCTTGCGGGGATTGGAAAACCCGACTCAGGTGCGTTGCGAATCCAGTTGTTCATTCTGGGTAACGACGGCCTGGGCCTTCATGTAGCTCTCGATCAGCAGTTGGTAGTGCGGGAACACCGCGCTGTAGGCCTCGGCCCACTGGGCGGCATCCGGACGGTTCCAGGTGCGTTGCACCTCGGAGCAGACGGCGGCGGTATCCATCGGTACCACGCCGGCCTGGACCACCCGCGCCAGGGTCACTTCCTGGGCCATCTTGGAGTAGGTACCTGACGCATCGATGACCGCGAATACCTGGTAGCCGGCGGCCACCGCGCTGATGCTGGGGAAGGCCATGCACACGCTGGTGATGGTGCCGGCGATGATCAGTTGCTTGCGCCCGGTCGCTTCCACCGCGGCAACGAACTCGGCGTTGTCCCAGGCGTTGATCTCGCCTTTGCGAGCCACGTATTTCGCGTGCGGCGCGGCCTCATGGATTTCCGGAATCAGCGGGCCGTTGGGCCCTTGCGGTACTGATGCGGTGGTGATGACGGGGATTTTCGCCAGGCTGGCGATCTTGGCCAGGGTGATGGCATTGGCCCGCAGTTCGGTCATGGGCATGTCCTTGACCGTCTGGAACAGACCGCTCTGGTGGTCGATCAGCAGCATCGTGGCGTTGTCGGGGTCGATGCGCGGCACCTGGCCTTCGAAGTTGGCGGCTTGCGAGAAATTGCTCATCGTTCTCTCCTCTTGGTTTGGAGAACAGGCCATCCTGGCCGGTGCGGACGGGCCGCGCCCCACATATCCACGGTGGGGGACTATGAGAGTAGGCAACGCAGGCTGAACGAAGCGACCGTCAGTCGGCGGGCCTTGGGAAATGCCCGTGCGGTCTGAGGCCAGGCGGGCGACAGGGCCAACGGTAGAGAGGAGAGGCGCGGGCCGGTAGCCCCATGGGTGAACCCTCAGAGTTCCATCTGAAGAACGATAGCGTCCTCGACCCACAACACTTCACAAATTCATGAACTGATTATTTGCCCGCAGCGATTTGTCCCCTCGCCGCCCCCCACCAGAATCGCTTCACCAACAATCACAAGAAACCGTGAGGCCACTCCCGTGGACCAGACACTCCAGGTACGGCAGGCCGCCGCCGACCTCGTCGCCGCCTTCGCCTGCAACGACACCGCCCGTTACTTCGACTGCTTCAGCGAAGACGCCACCTTCCTCTTCCACACCTTGCCGCAACCGCTGTTGTCGCGCCGCGCCTATGAAGACCTCTGGGCCAACTGGCAGGCGGACGGCTTCGCCGTGCTCGGCTGCGCGTCCAGCAACGCGCAGGTTAGCCTGCAAGGCGACCTGGCGATCTTCATGCACGATGTGGCCACGCGCCTGCGCGTCGCCGGTGAAGTGCTGGACCTGAACGAGCGCGAGACCATCGTCTTCCGCCTGCACGGTGAACGCTGGCTGGCCTGCCACGAGCACCTGTCGGTCGTCTCGCCGAGCTGATCACATTTCAAGCGGCCCTGCCGCACTGCCATCGCACCCACAACAAGGCCGCCCGACGGCCGACAACATTCGCGCTGGAGCATCACCATGAGCCACTCGACCGGTATCGAGACCAATGGCGTCGAACAGATCCCCGACGATCAACGCGACGCCGCCCCGCTGGACCTGTTCCGCCTGATCTTCGGCGGCGCCAACACCTTCGCCACCGCCGTGCTGGGCAGCTTCCCGGTACTGTTCGGGCTGTCGTTCCAGGCCGGGGTCTGGGCGATCCTGCTCGGCGTCGGCGTCGGCGCGCTGATCCTCGCGCCGATGGGCCTGTTCGGCGCGCTCAACGGCACCAACAACGCCGTGTCGTCCGGCGCGCACTTTGGCGTGCACGGGCGTATCGTCGGTTCGTTCCTGTCGTTGCTCACCGCCGTGGCGTTCTTCTCGCTGTCGGTATGGAGCTCGGGCGATGCCCTGGTCGGCGGCGCCAAGCGCCTGGTCGGCCTGCCGGAAACCGACCTCACCCTGGGCCTGGCCTACGGCCTGTTCGCGGTGCTGGTGCTGGTGGTGTGCATCTTCGGCTTCCGCTTCATGCTGTGGGTCAACAAGATCGCGGTGTGGGCTTCGAGCCTGCTGTTCCTGCTGGGCATCTTCGCCTTCGCCGGGCCGTTCGACGCGGGCTACGCCGGCAGCGTCAACCTCGGCCAGGCCGGCTTCTGGGCAGCGTTCGTCGGCGCGGCGATCCTGGCCATGAGCAACCCGGTTTCATTCGGCGCCTTCCTGGGTGACTGGTCGCGCTACATCCCGCGCGAAACACCCAAGTCGCGCATCATGCTGGCGGTGATCCTCGCCCAGGCCGCCACGCTGATCCCGTTCCTGTTCGGCCTGTGCACCGCCACCCTGGTGGCCAGCCAGGCGCCGGACTACATCGCCGCCAACAACTACGTCGGCGGCCTGCTGGCGATCTCGCCGGGCTGGTTCTTCCTGCCGGTATGCCTGATCGCGGTGATCGGCGGCATGTCCACCGGCACCACGGCGCTGTATGGCACTGGCCTGGACATGTCCAGCGTGTTCCCGCGCCTGCTCAGCCGCGCCGCCGCCACCCTGCTGATCGGCGTGCTGGCCATCGGCTTCATCTTCGTCGGCCGCTTCACCTTCAACCTGGTGCAGAGCGTATCGACCTTCGCCGTGCTGATCATCACCTGCACCAGCCCCTGGATGGTGATCATGATCCTCGGCCTGATCACCCGCCGCGGCTTCTACCATGCCGACGACCTGCAGGTGTTCACCCGTGGCCAGCAAGGCGGCCACTACTGGTTCGACCACGGCTGGAACTGGCGCGGCATGGGGGCGTGGATCCCCAGCGCGGTGGTCGGCCTGTGCTTCGTCAACCTGCCGGGGCAGTTCGTCGGCCCGCTGGGTGAACTGGCCGACGGCATCGACCTGAGCCTGCCGGTGACCCTGGGTATCGCCGCCGTGCTGTACCTGATCCTGCTCAACCTGTTCCCCGAACCCGCTGGCGTGTATGGCCCCCGGGGCCCGCGCTGGGTGCGCTGCAAAAGCACGCCCGTAAAGCCCGTGACCACCGCCGAAATGGCCTGACTGGAATCTGACCATGACCACACCTCATTACATCGACGGCCGCTGGGTCGAAGGCCAGGGCAGCGACTGCATCGTTGTCCACAACCCGTCCGAAGGCCAGCCGTTCGCTGAACTGATGGCCGCCAGCGCCGGCCAGGTCGACCAGGCCGTGGCCGCCGCGCGCCGCGCCCTGGTGTCCTGGAAGACGGTATCCGCCGCCGAGCGCGCCATTTACCTGCGCGGCTTCGCCGACCAGTTGGGCCAACGCCGCGACGAACTGATCGCGCTGCAGATGCGCAACAACGGCAAGCCGCGCCACGAGGCCGAGATCGACCTGGACGACGCCATCGCCACCTTCGCCTACTACGCCGACCTGGCCGAGCAGTTGCCGACGAAAAACCGCGACGTGCCCCTGGCCGCGCCGGGCTTCACCGCCCGCACCCGCCTGGAGCCGGTGGGCGTGGTCGGCCTGATCGTGCCGTGGAACTTCCCGCTGGTGACCAGCGCCTGGAAGCTCGCCCCGGCCCTCGCGGCGGGCTGCACCGTGGTGCTCAAACCCTCCGAGGTCACCCCGCTGATCGAACAGGCCTACGGCCAGATCGCCGAGCAGCTGGGCCTGCCGGCCGGCGTGCTGAACATCGTCAACGGCAAGGCCGAGACCGGCGCCGCCCTGAGCGGCCATAACGGCCTGGACAAGCTGTCGTTCACCGGCAGCAATGGCGTCGGCAGCCAGGTGATGCGCGCCGCGGCGGCCCAGTGCCGGCCGGTGACGCTGGAGCTGGGCGGCAAGTCGGCCATCGTGGTGTTCGACGATTGCGATGTGGACCAGGCGGTGGAGTGGATCGTCGCCGGCATTACCTGGAACGCCGGGCAGATGTGCTCGGCCACCTCGCGGCTGCTGGTGCAGGATGGCATTGCCAACGCGCTGCTGCCGCGCTTGCAGGCGGCGCTGGAGGCGTTGCGCGTGGGCAACCCGCTCACTGAGGAAGTCGACATGGGGCCGCTGACCAGCCAGGCGCAGTGGCTCAAGGTCGCCGGCTACTTCGCCACCGCCCGCGAGGAAGGCCTGAAGTGCCTGGCCGGCGGCAAGGCGCTGGACCGTGATGGCTGGTTCGTCAGCCCGACGCTGTATGTGGATGTGCCAGAGAACAGCCGCCTATGGGGCGAGGAAATCTTCGGGCCGGTGCTCTGTGCGCGCCGCTTCAGCACTGAAGCCGAAGCCATCACCCAAGCCAACGACAGCCGCTTCGGGTTGGTGGCCACCGTCTGCTCCGCCGACCTGGAACGCGCCGAGCGCGTGGCCGATGCGCTGGAGGTCGGGCATGTGTGGATCAACTCGGTGCAGGCGGTGTTCGTCGAGACCTCGTGGGGCGGGACCAAGGGCAGCGGCATTGGCCGCGAGCTCGGACCTTGGGGGCTTTCGGGGTATCAGTCGGTGAAGCATGTGACGCGGTGCCTGGGCTGACGACGTAATCCCGTCTTCGCCTGTTCCGGCCCATTCGCCGGCAAGGCCGGCTCCTACAGTCGTAGTCCACAGTGTAGGAGCCGGCCTTGCCGGCGAATGGGCCGTGACTTTTCCTCCCCGCCGCGAAGTCCCACCTCCTGGTAGCCCCACAATCACAACACCAGGCCAGCCCCATGCACCCTCTTCGCACCGCCCTGCACAATGAACTGCACGCCCGCCCGTCGCTGTACTTCGACGACCCGGCCCACGTCCACCACCTCGCCCTGCTTGGCGGCGAGGCCGACTGTCGAACCCTGCTGCAACGCTGCTGCCCCGAGGCCCTCGACACCCAGGCCGCCCAGGGCATCACCCGGCTCGACGGCCACCCGTTCAAGTGGGAGCGGCACGCCGAGTTCTTCACCCTGACCCTGGTGGTGCCCTGCGCCAGCCACGACAGCGACTGGCACCCCCTGCCCGCCGTGCTCGCCGAGGCCATCGCCCCGCAGGCGGCGCAGGTGATCAACGCCGTGCAGGTGTTGGTACGCGACGAACAGGATCTGGACCTCGCCCGTTATGGCTTCAAGGACCCCTGCGGCTCCAGCGTCGGTGGTGGCGATGCGGTGGTGTGGAGCGATTTCCGCCTGACCGAGGACGGCACCAACCGCTTCCTGTTCATCAACCGCCGGCTCAACGCCTATCGCCAGGGCCGCATGATCCGCCGCCTGCTGGAGATCGAGACCTACCGCATGATGGCCTCGCTGACCCTGGACACGGCCAAGGCCCTGGGCCAGGAGCTGGACGGCTTCGACAAGACCCTGGTCAGCCTCTCCGAACGCAGCACCAGCGTCGCGCCCAACGACTCCAAGGCCCTGCTCGAGGCCATCGCTCATTTGTCACGCCAGGTGGTGGATCGCACGGTACAGACCCGCCACCGCTTCGGTGCCAGCCAGGCCTATGCGCAATTGGTGTTCGAGCGCCTGGGCGAGCTGCGCGAAAGCCATGTCGCCGACTGCCAGCGCCTGGGAGTGTTCATCGAGCGGCGCTTCAAGCCGACACTGCGCTACTGCGTGGCCACCGAACAACGGCTGGAACAGCTGGCGAAGAACGTCGCCAACCTGGGCGACCTGTTGCAGGCGCGGGTGCAGGTGGAAATGGAGGAACAGAACGCCGAGATCCTGCGCAGCCTCAATGCCCGGGCCGATGCCCAGGTGAAGATCCAGCGGGCAGTGGAAGGTTTGTCGATCATTGCGATCACCTACTACCTGCTGAACCTGTTCAAGCTGCTGTATGGCGGGTTGAATGTGCTGGGGGCGGGGTTGGCGGCGCGGGAGGCCCTGCTAGGGATGGCACCCGTGGCAGGGCTGTTGCTGCTGGTAATCCTGCTGAGGATTCGAAGGGCCAAGCAGCATTGAGTACCAATGGGGCGCTTTGCGCCCATCGCGGGTAAACCCGCGCCCACAGGTGCAGAGTTGAGCCTGTAGGCGCGGGTTTACCCGCGATGGGCTGCAAAGCAGCCCCGAGGGGCATCAAGCAGACTCGTCGGCCGGGCGCCCGTTCTCTTGCACCAGCACCATGCTCTGCGGCGAGGACAGGGCAATGCCCTCGTCGCGCAAGCGCCCGAGGATGGTGAACAACAGGTCGCTGCGCGTGCTCGACACCTGCCGAGGCGACGCCACGTAGCCGCTCACCCCGATCACCATGCCACTGCTGGTCAGGTCCTTGAAGGTCACCGACGTGGCCGGCGCATCGAGGATCGACTCGTGCTCCTTGTATGCCGCCAGCAGCACCTCGCGCACTTTCCCGGGGTCGGTTTCCAGCGGCAGCGTCAAAGTGACGCTGACTACCCCGAGGGCGTTGGCCATGGTCACGTTGCGCACGTTCTGCGAGATGAACTGCGAGTTGGGCACGATCACTGTCGAGCGGTCGGACATCTGGATCTCGGTGGCGCGCACGTTGATCCGGCGAATATCCCCCTCGACACCGGCCAGGCTGACCCAGTCGCCCACCTTCACCGGGCGCTCGGTGAGCAGGATCAGGCCGGAAATGAAGTTCTGCACGATCTGCTGCAGACCGAAACCGATACCCACCGACAGCGCACTGACCACCCAGGTCAGGCTGGTCAGGTTGATGTGCAGGGTGGACATCACCAGCATGGCCAGGAACAGGAAACCGAGGTAGCCCACCAGGGTCACCAGCGAGGCGCGCATGCCGGCGTCCATGTCGGTTTCCGGCAGCAGGCGCTCACTCAGCCAGCGCTTGACCACGCGGATGGCGAACCAGCCGCCGAGGAAGATCGCCACCGCCAGGAAGATGTCCTGGGGCACGATGTTCAGGTTACCCAGCACCTTGCCGCCGGTGCCGTCCCAGTCCGCCAGGCTCAGCAGCAGCTCGCCCGGGCTGGTGCCCGAAGGCATGAACACCAGCAATGCGGCGGCGAACAGCAGCAGTGTGCGGCCAATGCCCGCCAGCACCGTGCTGGCCTGGGCCTGGTGCCGTTGCTGCAGGCCCAGGGCCGAGGCCAGTGCCAGGCCACCCGGCTGGCGAGGGGACAGCAACGTTTCGCACAGGTCGCCGAACACCGTGACCAGCAGGTAGGCGCAGGTCACCACCACGCTGATCCACAGCAGCTTGGCGGTGAGGAAGTACGCCAGCGTCAGGTAGCCGGCCAGCAGCGTCAACAGGATCGCCACCACCCATACCACGATCACGAACGGAATCAGCCCGGCCAGCCCTTTCGGGCGCTCCAGGTCATGCAGGCGATGGGCGCGGCGATAGCGCAGCAGGGCCACGACGAACAGCAGCGACACCACCAGCGCGGTCACGCCGTTGGTGGCCAGGGTCAAGGCCAGGCTGGTACCGATCACGCTGTTGATACGCTCCTGGGTGAGCAGCACCATCAGCGCCAGGGCCAGTACCTTGGGGAACCAGCCCAGGGCGCTGGCCACTTCGTCGGCGATCGGCGGCAGGCGCCAGGACGGGCGCTGCAGCATCAGCATGGCGCGGCCCAGGCCGGAGATGAAGGCGCTGAACACCACCAACGCGAGGATGTGATTGGTCAGGCTGGCCAGGTCAGGGCCGAGGTCGGCGCTGCTTTCCAGGCCCCAGCGCAGCAGCGACACCGAGCCGGAAATGGTGCCCAGGGTCGCCAGGCTGACACTCAGCGCCAGGGCGCTGCGGCGCAAGCGGCCTTCGGGCAGCCAGCGGATCATCGCGTCGGCCAGCAACCGCTCGAGCACCCGGCGCACCAGGGTCCAGACCAGCACGGCGGCGACCAGGGCGGTGATGAACCACCAGCGGTGCTCGGCACTGAAGGCGCTGGCCATGGCATCCGACGCCTCGCCGCGCAGGTCGCGCAGGCGGGCCACGTCGTCGTCGGTGGGGCGGATCAGGCTCGACCAGAACGCCGGGCTCAGCGGGCTGGCGGCGCGGCTGGTGATCTGCGAGTTGAACAGGCTGCGGCGCAGGTTGACGATCTGGGTGGACAGGTCACGGGCCGATTGGGCCAGCGTAGTGGCGTCCTTCTGCTCGGCGAGCACCTCGTTCTTCTCGTCGGTAAGCTGCTTGCGCTGGCGGGTCAGGCTCTGCGCCTCTTCCGGCATCTGCGGGCCGAGCACGTTGAGCTGGTCGTCCAGGCGCTGCACGTCGGCGGTGCGCTGGGTGACCAGCACATCGGCCTGGCGCTGCACCTGCAGGGCCGACTGGCGCAGTTGCGCGAGCAAGTCATCGTTGGCGTTGCTGGTGACGCCCTGGCGGATCTGGTCGAGCCGTTCGCTCAATTCCTCCAGCCCGGCGTTTTCGTCCAGCACCTGCTGCTCGGCCACGGCCAGGCGCGATACCGGCGTGGCCGGCTGGGCCCAGGCCGGTACGGCCACGCACAACAACAGGGCCAGAAGCCCCGCGTAAAATCGGTCAAGGCTGACACGCCTCATCGAATATTCCTCTATACAACTCGACAGGGCGTGAATTCTACGCGGTCCGAGCGCTCAGGAGAGTGCCGTTTCTCGGTCCAACAGCTGCCGTTTGCGTTCAATGCCCCAACGGTAGCCGCTGAGGTCACCGTCACGGCGCACCACCCGGTGGCAGGGGATGGCCACGGCGATGTGGTTGGCCGCGCAAGCCTGGGCCACCGCCCTGAACGCCTTGGGCGCGCCGATGCGCTCGGCGATGTCGGTGTAGCTCACCCGAGTACCCGCCGGCACCTCGCGCAACGCCTGCCAGACCCGCTCCTGGAAGGCCGTGCCCTGCACGTCCAGTGGCAGGGCAAGGCCCAGCGCCGGGGCTTCGACGAAGCCCACCACTTCGGCGACCAGCCGTTCGAACCCGGCATCGCCGCCGATCAATCGTGCCTTGGGGAACTGGTCCTGCAGCTCGTCGAGCAATGGCTCGGGCTCGTCGCCCAGCAGGATTGCGCAGACACCACGCTGGCTCTGGGCAACCAGGATCGCTCCTAGCGAACACTGGCCCAAGGCAAAGTGAATGGTCGCGCCCTCCCCGCCCGCACGGTACTCACGGGGGCGCATGCCCAGGCGCTCACCGGCACTTTCGTAGAAGCGGCTGTTGGAGTTGTAACCGGCATCGTAGATGGCTTCGGTGACGCTGGAGGCATCGTCCAGGCGCTCGCGCAGGCGCCGGGCGCGGAATGCCGAGGCGTAGGCCTTGGGGGTCAGGCCGGTCTCGGCCTTGAACAGGCGGTGCAGGTGGAAGGGGCTGAGGTTCAACGCCACGCCCAGCTGATCGAGGCTGGGCGCAGGGTCACTGGCTTCGATCAGGCGACAGGCGCGGGCCACCAGGTCGCTGCGGCGCACAGCCTGGTGGCCACCCGCGCAGCGTTTGCAGGCGCGGTAGCCGGCGGCTTCGGCCTGGGCGGCGTTGGTAAAGAACTCGACATTCTCGCGCTTGGCCAGGCGCGACTTGCACGCTGGCTGGCAATACACCCCGGTGGTGCGCACGGCATAGACGAAATGGCCGGTGGCGGCGGCGTCGCGGGATTGCACGGCGTGCCAACGGGCGGCTTCGGTGGTGTAGGTCGGGACGGGGTTCATGGCGTCTCTCCGGGCGTCGATAGGTTCAGCCTGACAGCAGGGGCTGGCGCGATCACTCCGATTCTTGCAAGTAATTCATCAGGTGACATCCAGACACCCTCATCGTCGAATGCCGCACACTACCTGTAGGAGCCGGCTTTGCCGGCGAATGGGCCGCCACAGCCGGTACGGGAGCATCGACCTTGCGCTGCCTGCACAGGCCTTTTCGCCGGCAAAGCCGGCTCCTACAGGGAATGCACAGGTCGGTCAGGCACGCCACAGGTACCAGGCCGCCACGGTGCGATAGGGGCTCCACGCTTGCCCCAGCGCGCGCATTCGCGCGGGTGTGGGTGCCTTTTCCAGCCCTTTCATCCGGCGGTACCCCTCGCGCACGCCAAAGTCATCCACCGGCAGGATGTCCGAACGCTCCAAGCTGTAGATCAGCAGCATCTCCACCGTCCACCGCCCAACCCCACGCAGGCTCACCAGGCGCTCGACCAAATCATCGTCGGACAGCAGCAAGGCCTCTGCCCGACCGGGTACAACGCCCTCCAGATGCGCCTGGGCGATGCCATGGAGCGTTGCGGTCTTGCTCGCGGAAAACCCGCAGGCCCGCATCATCTCGGGGCTGACCGCCAGCAACTGTTCCGGTGTCGGGAATGCTGTTTCGGGAAACAGCGCCAGCAATCGCCCGAGGATCGCCTCCGCCGCCCGTGCATGCAATTGCTGGTAGGCGATAGCCCTCACCAGCGTCTCGTAGGGCTCACGCCCGGGCGTGGCCTGGTGCAGGCAAGGGCCGGTGACGGCGATGTGGCGCGCCCAGTCCGGGTCCTGGCCAGCCAGGTACTCGGTGGCCGCGTCAAAGGCCTGGGGCGAAAGGTCGGCAAGGATCATCGGCACGGCTCAAGCACGGTGGAACCTCCATCCTAGACCAACCGTTCTACGATGAAACGACCCTTCTTGCGCCCAACGCCACCCCTGTAGGAGCCGGCTTTGCCGGCGAATGCGCCAGTACAGTCAACGCAAGGTGCTCAGTCCACCACCGCCTGCAGCCTGCCCGCCCGCCGATACGCCTGCCGCGCAAAGCACACGAACAACCCCGCCATCAGCGCCAGCGCCATGGGCAAGCCATGGGGCGCCACATCCATCGCCGCGCCGCTGACCAGCGGCCCGACCAGGCTACCCACGCCCCAGAGCAATCCGACACTGGCATTGGCCGTGACCAGGTCCTGCCCCTTGAAACGCTGCCCGATCAGCACCAGCGCCAGGGTGTAGATCCCCCCCGCCACCGCGCCCAGCACCACCAGCAAGGGCCACAACAGCCAGGTCATCTGCAGCAGCCACGGCAGGGCGATACCGATGCTCATCGCGACCAGCCCGCATACCAGGTGCAAGCCGGTGCGCTCGACCCGGTCGGCCAGCCAGCCCAGCGGCAGCTGGAAAATCATGTCCCCGGCAAACACCACGGTCACCATCAGGGCGGCAATGCCCACGGCAAAGCCATGGCTGCTGGCGTATACCGGCAACAGCGACAGCACCACGGCATCGAAGAACGAGAAGAACAACACCGCCACGCACAGCGCCGGCGCGACGCGGAAGAAGCCGGCCAAGCCGAAGCTCTTCTCGCCCTCCTCGCCGTGCTCGACATGGTCGTTGGGCACGGTGAACAGGATACACAGCAGGGCCAGCCCGTAGCAGGCGGTGACCACGGCGGTCAGCCACGGGCTGTCGGCACCGAGCAGCGCCAGCAGCGCCGGGCCGAGCACCTGGAAGCCGGTGAAACTGGTGGCGTACAGGGCCATGATCTTGCCGCGGTTGTGGTCCGGGCACAGCTCGTTGACCCACGACTCGCCGAGGATGATCGCGATGCCCATGCCGATGCCCAGCCCCAGGCGCAGCAGCGCCAGCCACAACATCGAGTCGAAGGCCCACTCGAGCAAGGCGATGCTCAGGGTGCACAGGCTGAAACTGAGCAAGTAGATGACGCGCCGGGTCAGGTGCTTGCAGCAGGCGTCGACCATGAACGCCGACAACATCATGCCCGCCGCCGGGATCGCCGAGATGATGCCGATCTCCAGTGTCCCCGCCCCCGCCTCGTGCAGGCGCAACGACACCAGCGGCAGGCTCGCCCCGAGGCTGAAACCGACCACCGACACGGCGAACAACAGGCCCGCCAGCAAACGCATGTTCATGTACCACTCCTTGCAAGCCGGCGTGCAGGGGTTCTGGCCCCGGCCGACTGGAAAATCCGCTGAAAAATGTTCGAACGCAGGCGCCCGCGGTCACGCCGGGGAGGCGCTGGACGCAGGGGCGCGGATCAGTTCAGGGCAAGGTGTGGCGAGAATGTGAAGGCGAACAGCACGCTGCGCCGACGCTTGAGCACCGTGTCGCTAGGCCACGCGCGGCGCGCTGTCGGGGCGACAGGCTGGCGGTGTGGATGAGCACTACGGTTCATTGCATCGACTACGCAGGTAAAGAGGAGGCGGCACTCTAGGCCATCGATGAACGGCACGTCAATCGTGCGCCGGCAAGCCGGCGCCTACCGGGATCCTTGTAGGAGCGGCTTCAGCCGCGATGCGGAAATCGCGGTGCCTGGCACCCGCTGTGCGGGTGATCGCGGCTGAAGCCGCTCCTACAAGAGGTCGCTGCAGAGCAATGGGGAGAGCTGTCAACGCTTGCCGGTGGACGGCAGGAACACCGCCAGCAACCCGAACAACGGCAGGAACGAACACACCCCATACACATACTCGATCCCGCGCAGGTCGGCCAGGTAGCCCAGCAACGCCGCGCCGATCCCGCCAAAGCCGAACATCAGCCCGAAGAAGATCCCGGCGATCATCCCCACGTTGCCCGGCACCAGCTCCTGGGCATACACCACGATGGCCGAGAACGCCGAGGCGAGGATGAAGCCGATCACCACGCTGAGCACGGTGGTCCAGAACAGGTCGGCGTAGGGCAGCGCCAGGGTGAACGGCGCCACGCCCAGGATCGAGAACCAGATCACCGCCTTGCGCCCGATACGGTCACCGATCGGTCCACCGAAGAAGGTGCCGGCCGCCACCGCGCCGAGGAACAGGAACAGATGCAACTGCGAACTGGCCACCGACAGTTGGAACTTCTCGATCAGGTAGAAGGTGAAGTAGCTGGTGAAGCTGGCCATGTAGAAGTACTTGGAGAACACCAGCAACCCCAGCACCACCAGCGCCAGCATCACCCGCTGGCGCGAGATGCCATGGGTGGCCTGCGCCGCCTTGCGCGCCTTGAACTGGTCGAGGTGGTCCTTGTACCAGCGGCGCAGCATCAGGGTGACGGCGAAGAAGAACAGCCCGGCCACGCCGAACCAGGCCACGTGAGTCTGCCCGAACGGGATGACGATGGCCGCCGCCAGCAGCGGGCCGAACGCGGAACCGGCGTTGCCGCCGACCTGGAAGCTCGACTGGGCCAGGCCGAAACGCCCGCCCGAGGCCAGGCGGGCGATGCGCGAGGTCTCCGGGTGGAAGGTCGACGAGCCGATTCCCACCAGCGCCGAGGCCAGCAGGATCATCGGGAAGCTTCCCACGAAGGCCAGCATCACGATCCCCACCAGGGTGCACAGGGTACCCAGGGGCAGCAGGTTGGGTGTTGGCCGCTTGTCGGTGTAGAAGCCGACCCACGGCTGCAACAACGAAGCCGTAACCTGGAAAGTCAGGGTGATCAGGCCGATCTGAGCGAAGCTCAAACCATAGTTGGCCTTGAGCATCGGGTAGATCGCCGGCAGCACCGACTGGATCAGGTCGTTGATCAGGTGCGCCAGGGCGCAGAAACCAATGATGCGCATCACCAACGGGCTTGCCTGGCTTGCCGGGCTGCTCGCGCTGGAACTTTGGGTGTTGCTGATGGCCATGGGCTGGATTTCCGTCCGCAGGTTGGGATCCGATTATCGTGAAACAAATAGATACGAAGCTACCTTTTTTATTTACCCCTGCCGTCCATCTCTCACGTACTTGTAAATAATTCTCAATATAATTAGCATCCTTTGCCTCCCTCCCGTAAACGCTGGGCCAAACCGCCCCGCCCTTGCGAGCAGCCCGATCCCATGACCCCGATGCCCGCCTTGCACCCCACGCCCGATCCCGAGCAGGAAGCACTGGACTGGTTCTCCCGCCTGCGCCAGCCCGGCTGCGACGAGGCGCTGCGCCAGGCATTCGGCCAATGGTGCCAGGACCCACTCAATGCGCGCGCCTATGCGCAACTGGAAGCCTACTGGCAGCAGCTACAGGTCCCGGCGACGCCACCACGTCCGCGGATCGTCGAGGTTCGCCGCAGCCGTGCTGGCCTAGGGTTGGCGACCTTGTTCCTGGCGCTACTGAGTGTGCTGGCGGTACTCTACTGGCCGCTGATGCAACGCCTGGCCAGCGAACTGCATACCGACGTCGGCGAGCGCCGCAGCGTACGCCTGGCCGACGGCTCGACCTTGCACCTGGACAGCGCCAGCGCGATGAATGTCGACCTGCGCGGGCGCACCCGCCTGCTTCAGCTGGTACAGGGCCAGGTCTACCTGGAAGTGATGCTCGATGGCCGGGCCATGGAGGTGCAGGTCGGCGACACGCGGATCCAGGTGTTCGGCACCCGCCTGCAGATCGCCCGCCACGGTAACCACGATGAACTGCAAGTGATCAGCGGCAAGGCCACTGTCGTGCAAGGCAGCGACCAACGCATGGTCAGCGCCGGCGAGCGGGTCACTTTCAGCGAGCAGCGGATCAACCCGGTCGAAAAGATCACCCTCAAGTCCGCCGAGGCCTGGCGCGACGGCCGACTGCTGGCCAGCAACATGCCACTGGGGGAAGTGGTGGAGCGCCTGGCTGGCTATCAAGGGTTGCGCGTCTGGTGGCAGGACGAACAGGCCGCGTATCGTCGCGTGAGCGGTGAGTTCGACCTGGATCACGCGGGCCAGAGCCTGGACACGCTGGCGGCCGGCCAGCAACTGCGGCTATACAACGTGCTGGGCCACTGGCTGATCGTGCGTTGAACCGGACTTTCCGGCTAAGCATTTGAAAGGTTGGAAAATTTTTTTTAAAACAGTGTTGACAGGTTGGCGTTTCGAGCTAATAATGCGCGCCAAGTTGGCTACATAGCTCAGTTGGTTAGAGCATAGCATTCATAATGCTGGGGTCCGGGGTTCAAGTCCCTGTGTAGCCACCACCTTCTAAAAGGGCTTATCGAAAGATAAGCCCTTTTTCTTTGCCTGCGAAAAAGCAGCCACTTTCGGCTACTTCACTCCCGCCACTGCCACCGCCAATCCCAGGCCGATCAACGCCACCCCGATCAAGCGGTCCACGATCACCTGCCGCTCGATCATCGCCTGGCGCAACCCTGCACTGGAAAAAAACACGGCCACCAGGCTGAACCACACCCAGTGGGCGAACGACATGAACGCGCCATAGGCGAAATCCACAGCCAGCGGGCTGCCCGGTTGCACCACCTGGGTGTAGGCGCTGACCACGAAGAGCATGGTCTTGGGGTTCAGGGCATTGGTCATGAAACCGGTGCGCAATGCGGCCAACATATTGGCCTGACCGCCGGGCGCCTGCCCGTCGAGACTGATGCGCGTGGTGTTGGTCAGCGACTTGTAGCCCAGGTAAACCAGGTACCCCGCCCCCACCACCTTCATCGCCAGGAACAGCGCGGGGCTCTGGCTGATGACCACGGCAATGCCGAGCACGGTGTACAGCACATGCACCTGCACGCCCAGGGCGATCCCCAAGGCGGCGGCCAGCCCGGCCTTGCGACCCTGGGCGTAACTGCTGCGGGTGACCATGGCGAAGTCGGCACCCGGGCTGATGACAGCCAGCACGGTGAATAGGGCGACGGCGATGAGTTCATTCACGAAAGCGTCCTCGATAGGCGATGAAAATTCACTTGAGCCGTGATTATCGAGGCACTTAAAAGCAGTAAAAATCGATTTATAGTGAGACAAATACGCTAGTTTTCCTCACAAATATGGACTCACGCCAACCTGTAGGAGCCGGCCTTGCCGGCGAAGAGGCCAGAAAGGACCACACCCTCCATGAAACTGCCCCCACTCAACGCCCTGCGCTACTTCGACATCGCCGCCGAAACCGAAAGCTTCGTGCGCGCCGCCGAACACCTGCACGTCACCCACGGCGCCGTCAGCCGCCAGGTGCGCCTGCTTGAAGAAAGCCTCGGCGTGGAACTGTTCGATCGGCGCAACCGCGCCCTGTTCCTGACCCACGCAGGTCGTGAGCTGCAGGCCACCACCCGGGCCATCTTCGAACAGCTCGAACAGACCGTGCAGCGCCTGCATCCACCCGCCCACGACAACGTGCTGGTGCTCTCGTGCGAGCCGACCATCGCCATGCGCTGGTTGATCCCTCGCCTGCCGCGCTTCCACGCCGCACACCCCGACCTGCAACTGCATTTGGTGGCGGCTGGAGGGCCGGTGGACTTCGCCCGCGCCGGCGTGGACCTGGCCCTGCGCCGCGATGACTTCCACTGGGACCGCCAGTTGCACAGCCTGAAGATCTGCGATGAATGGATCGGCCCGGTCGCCACGCCAGGCTTCAAGGGCCAACGCCTGCTCCACAGCGCCACCCGCCCCCACGCCTGGGCGACCTGGTTACGCCTGAGCGGCCAGGGCCTGAAGCAAGGAGAACGCAGCGATTTCGAGCATTTCTACTTGTCGCTCCAGGCCGCCAGCGCGGGCCTGGGGCTGGCCATCGCCTCTGCGCTGATGGTGCGCGACGAACTGGGCAATGGTCAGCTAGAGGCGCCTTTCGGCTTCCTGCGTGACGGTTCCAGCTACCACCTGCTCAGCCCACAGCCACTGGATGACGGCGGCAAGCGCCAGCGTTTCGCACAGTGGGTCTCTGCCGAATGCCTGGCCTGCCTGGCTCACCTGGGCTTGGCGCAGAACGAAGAGCCGGAGCGACCATCGCCACCCCATGTGCGATAACCGGCCGTATCAATGTGGATGCGCCCCGACGGATAGCGGCCCAGCCCCATGTTCCAGGCCTCGCCATGCTGCTGCCAGAAGCGACACAACGGGTTGGGGTCGGCCCAGGCCGGCAGCAGCAAATCGACGGCGAAAGCCCGCATGTGCGCGCTGCTCGGCGCGCCACCCGCGCAGGCATTGAGCTGCGGGTCGCGATAGGCCGAGACCACTTCGAACTGACGCAGCACACCTTGCTCATCCAGCGTCTTGACCAGTGAAAGCGTCGAGCGCACTGTCGGCCAGTGGCTGGCCGGGGGCACCGCGAACGGCGAGGCTCGGCACAGGCGCCAATCCGACGCCGAGCGCAGCAACTGGTGGATCGGCACCACGCCATACAGCCGCGCATCCACCAGCATATTGCGAAAGGCGCGGTTTTCATGGTCCCCCGCCCATTGGGCAAACATCCACACATCGCGCTCATCGGCCTGAACGGCACTCATCCCCAGCCAGCCAATGGCCACTAGCCACAATCTGCTGCTTTTCATCCCCCCTCCTCTTCCTCCACCATGGGCGCGCCCGCCACCCCTGGCGGCCACTGACAAGGAGTTAAGCATGCACAAGATTGCCCTATCGGGTCTGGCCGCCCTTGCCTTCAGCGGCATGGCCCTGGCCGACGCGCAGATTGACCTGGGCGACGCCAAGCGCGTCACCCGCCTGTTCGCCTACCCCAACAACTGCAACGTGATCTGCTACCGCGACTGGACGCTGGAGCAGACGGTCGAGCATTACCTCACGCAAAGCGTGCGCCGCGATGGCTACGCCAACGCCAAGGTCACCGTGAACCGCGACAACGACAAGCTGCATGCCCAGATCACGGATGTTCCCGCTGGCTATACCGAGCCCCTGCGCAAGCTGCTCGACAGTGGCGAACTGGCCTACCAGGGCGCCACCCAGCTCAACCAGAAAGGCGGCTGGGACTTCAGCTGGTACCTGTTCCTGCCGCTGGGGATGGCACTGGAGAATCGTCGCAGCGTCGAACTGCTGCACTTCCCGCCGGATTACTCGCTGACCCACTACCAGGACTACCTGAAGTCCAACACCACCGACCGCTGGGCCGAGCTGCTGACCTTCAACGGCGTCGACGCCACCCAGACCCCGGCCTACCAGACCATCGTCGACATCGCCCCGATTGCCGCGCCGGCCAGCGCCGGCAAGGACCTGGAAGGGGTCTACAGCTACTTCAACGACTACCAGGTACGCATGGTCAAGGAAATCGCCCTCACCCACGCGGGCAAGGCCGCCTTGCCGATGGTCGCCTTCGGTTCCCCCGTGCGCAGCTGGATCCAGCAGCAGTATGGGCCGAAGGTGAACGTGCTGGGGCTGGTCAATATCAGCCCCGAGGCTGGCAGCGCCAAGGTGCCGGTACTCGGCGCCAACCACCCGAGCGCCATCTGGTACGCCGCCGACCCGAAGGGTTACGACGGCGACCAGGACAAGGCCGACGCGGCCGGCCTGAAGATGATGGGCCAGGATCTTTCCGTCGCCTGCTGGCAGGCTGGCATGGGTCGCAATCCGCAGGCCGACGCCAAGCTGACGCTGGATGCCTGCACCACCAAGTGGCAGGTCACCCAGAAGAAGCAGACCTGCGAGCTGTTCTACCGCACCATTCGCGAGATGACGCCGGAGCAGGCGGCGGCCAAGTGCAACACCGGGCCGGTGACGCGTAGCCTGCGTGATTTGCGCAAGCCGGTCGAAGTGGAACACCCGGAAATCTGAGACGCCTGAGCGAGGGGCCGCCTTGCGGCCCATTCGCCGGCAAGGCCGGCTCCTACAGGTACAGCGCAGATCCCGGCTGGTTAGAGATCAGTCTTCCAGCAGCGTGCAGGCCATCACCAGCGCATCCTCACGCCCGCCCGCCACCGGGTAGTAATCCCGGCGCCGCCCAACCTCGTTGAACCCATACCGCTCGTACAAGCGATAGGCCGACTGGTTGCTGGCGCGCACTTCGAGGAAGCATTCACGCCCATTGAGCTGGTAGGCCCGCGCCATCAGGTGCTCGAGCAGCCGCAGGCCCAGCCCGCAGCCCTGGTTCTCCGGCTTGACGGTGATATTGAGCAGGTGCGCCTCGTCGATGATCACGTTGATCACCCCATGCCCCACCTGCTGCTGACCGTCGAACATCAGCCACACTTCGTACGACTTCAGCGCATCCTGGAAGATGCCACGGGTCCAGGGGTGGCTGAACGCGGCATACTCGATCTTGAGCAGGGCATCCAGATCCGCCTCGGTCGCCGGGCGGAAACTGATCGATTCACTCATTCAACGCTCTTCCAGCGCGCCATCAGCTGGCGCATGGCTTTCCAGACGTCCGCCTTGCGCTGCGGCTCGTCCATCAACAGTTCAAGGCCGGGCAAGGCCCAGGCGTCGCCGAGCAGGTCGGCCTTGAGTTCTTGGTAGTAGGCCTCGGCATCCGCTTGCCCGGCAAAGCGCACCGCCGGCAGGCCGACCAGCCACAGGCAACTGCACGGCGCCTCTTCCAGGCGCGCGGCAATGAAGCCCTGGACGAAGTCCCGGGCGGCATCGGGGCCCTGGTCCATGTTGCCGCGCACCAGGAACGGCCAGCGCACAGGCTCGCCGATGATCTGCGGGGCGTCCGGCAGGCCGGCTGCGCGCAGCATGTCCTTGAGCAGCAGGTAGGATGGGTCGCGGCTCTGGAACGGCTGACCGGTGGCCAGTTCCACCAGCAGCAGGCAACTGCCGGCACGCAGCAATTGCAGGGCAAAGCGTGGCGGTGGAACGGGGGCTGGACGCGGCGCCGGGGCCGCCTCCTCGGTTTCGACCGGCTTGGCAGCGGGTTTCGGCGCGCTGCCCGGGCGCGGGATCTCGATCTTCGGCCGCTCCGCACGGGCCTGGGGGGCTGCGGGCGCTTCGCTTGAAGCCGGCGCGGGGGCCGCCGGGCGCGTGTCGAAATCGATGTCCTCGACCGGCGCCACCGGCAGCAGCAGTTCAGGCCGCGACGGCGCGGCGAACGGCAGTTCGGCGCGCGGCAGCCAGTGCACCACTTGCATGGCGGAAAGGTAGGCGCGGCGGCGGGACTCGATGAGCAAGGCGCGGGTATCCGGGAAAAATCAGTCGGGCATTCTAACGCCGTTGCCCAGTATGCGCCGCAACAGATTGTCGGCCATCGCGGGTCAAGCCCGCTCCCACGATAATCCGGCAGGCGCGGGAGCAACTGTCTTGCAGGGTGTTCGAAAATTGCGCCACTCACTGTAGGAGCGGCCTTGTGCCGCGAAAGGGCTGCGTAGCGGCCCCAGGATTTCAGTGTCGAGCAAAGATCGTCGGGGCCGCTTTGCGGCCCTTTCGCGGCACAAGGCCGCTCCTACAAGGATCGCGTAAAGCTCAGGGGGAGCGGTTTTACCTGCGACAGGGCCAGCGAATCCCCTAAAAGAATCAGGGTTACCCCCATCTACAGACCAAGGGGTGAATTCCTCCCCCCCGGATGCAGTACAATCGCCCCTTTTATTTGGCAACGAGTCGACCCGCCAATGATCGAACCCAAGCGCGTCCTGCGCGCCCTAGCCGAACACTGGGCCCTGATCGAGCCGCTGTGCGAGCGCTTCGACCAGGGCACCCTGAGCCTGGTCGAGCTGCGCCAGCAGCTGGCCCGCCAGCAGGTGGAAAGCACCCCGCAGGACATCACCCAGCTGCTCGACGTGTGGATCCGCCTGGACATCCTGGTCCCGGTGGCCAAGAGCCCGAACCGCTTCGAGCTCAACGCGCAGATCCACGACTTCCTCGCCTACCTGCGCCGCGAACACCGGCTGGGCCTGTGCCTGGAGATCGAGGCGTATCTACGCCACCTGGAACGCCTGGCCGGGCATATCCAGGACGCCTTCGACAACCGCGACAGCGACGACCTGGCGCGCCAACTGCGCCTGCTCGACATGCGCGTGCGCGATGTATTGAAGAAGCTCGACAACGACGAACAGGCGCTGGTGGCCGTGGCCGAACGGGCCAAGACCAGCAACCGCCAGATCCCCCTGCGCCAGCGCTACGCCGAAGTGCTGGCGACCTGGGACGAATACGTCGAGCCGATGATCCAGCTGGTCAACGCCGATGGCGCCTTCGAGCAGGGCGTGCGCAAGGTCGAGACCGTGCTGCTGCGCCTGCTGGGCGAGCAGGCGCGCCTGGGCCACCTGGTCGACGACGACATGCTGCTGCGCACCCACGCGCGCATCCTCGAAATGCAGACCAGCGCCCAGCTCACCCTGCGCCACGCCCGCGAACTGCTGCTGCCGCTGCGTGAAGAAGCGCGCCGGCACAACGCCGTGACCCGTGGCGCGGCGCTGGCCTTGTCGGTCATCCGCAAGAAGGGCATCGACGCCGTGCCGCAGGCCGCCATGCCGCTGTTCACCCGCCCGCAGAGCACCTTCCTCGGCAGCGCCAGCCAGGTCGAAGCCTATGTCTATGCCCTGGCCCGCTTCGAGCCCAAGCCGGCGCGCTTCCCCAAGGCGCACAAGACGCAAAAGGGCCCGCTGCCCCGCGCCCCGCGCACGGTCAAGGAAATGCTCGAACGTTGCGAAGACGCCCTGCCGCTGCCGGACCTGATGGTCTGGCTGTTGGAGCAGGAGCCCGAAGGCGCCACCGACGAGCTGCTGTACTGGTTCTCGCGCCTCTCGCGCGAGAAGCGCTTCAGCCGCGAACGCCTCGTCCGCCAGCAATACCTCACCCGCGAACACCTGGTCAGCCTGCGCTCCTTCGCCCTGACTTCCAGCCGCGACAACAAGCCGGCGACCACGACCGAATCCACCGCGAGCCCCACCCATGCATCTTGATCTTTCCGAACTGTCCCAGCTCGCGCCGATCTTCCGCGAGCTGTTCAAGGGCTTCCACATCAGCCGCCGCGACCCGGAGCTGTACGCCCAGCTGTCGAACTTCCAGGACCAGTACCGCACCCTGTTCAAGGCCCTCGGTTTCGAGCTGGTCTGCGACACCCGCGGCTTCTACTACTTCGTCCCCGAGCAGGCCGCCGCGCAGGTCAACAAGACCGCCCAGCGCCTGTCGCTGTTCACCTTCATCCTGGTCGAGCACCTGGCCGACCAGGGCCGCGACCCGATGGCCGTGCTCGACGGCGGCAGCATCGGTCGCGACGAACTGCCGTCGCTGCTGGACAAGTACCGCGACCTGTTCCTGCAAGCTGAAGTGCAGACCGTCGACGAGCTTGAAGAAAAGATCATGCGCCGCATGACCCAGCTGGGCTTCGCCTTCGAGGAAGGCGGCATCTACCGCTTCATGCCACCGATGCACCGCTTCCTCGACGTGTGCCTGTCGGTCCAGCAGGACCGCGACCTGGCCGCCACCCTGCACAGCGACCTGCCGCTGCCGGTGCCTGTGCTGGTGGTGGAAGAGACGCCCGAAGAACTCAACCGCACCGATGACCCGCTCGACCTCACGCCGTTCGATGGCGAGGAGAGCGAGGAGGACGCCCTGGCCCGGGCGATCCGCGAAGAGCAACAGGAGATTGACGCATGAGCCAGGAACGCTACGGCATCCGCCGCTTCGCACTGCTCAACACCGCCGGCTACAGCCTTGGCCTGTTCCCCCTGGAACACCCGCTGTCGGTCTATGGCGCCAACAACCTGGGCAAATCGGCGTCGATCAACGCGCTGCAGTTCCCGATCCTGGCGCGCATGTCCGACATGAGCTTCGGCAAGTACAGCCTGGAGCAGTCGCGCCGCTTCTACTTCGCCACCGACACCAGCTACATCCTCTGCGAACTGAACCTGCCCCACGGCCCCCATGTGATCGGTGTGGTCGGTCGCGGCCCGGGTGGCGGCTTCGGCCACCAGTTCTTCGCCTACCAGGGAGAGCTGGACCTGGCCCACTACCAGAAAGACGACACCTGCCTGCGCCAGAAAGAGCTGTTCACCAACCTCGAGCGCAACGGCCTGAAGGCCTACGAGCTCAAGCCGGACGAACTGCGCCGGCTGCTGGTCGGCGGCCACACCTCGGTGCCGCTGGACCTCACCCTGATCCCGCTGCGTTCGACCAGCGAGCAGAGCCTGAAGACCTTCCGCGCCCTGTTCATCAACCTGCTGCACATGCGCGAGATCACCGCCGCCAAGCTCAAGCAGCTGTTCCTCGACGCCTTCGAGCACAGCCTGCGCTCGGGCAGCGTCGACTACATCGCCGCCTGCGAAGAGGCCTTCCGCGACGTGCGCCGCATGGAGGGCGACTACAACGCCCTGGTGGCCGCAGGCCCCCTGGTCGAGGCCCTGGCCGGCGGCGTGGCCCAGCGCGACATCCTGCGCGGCAAGCTGCACCGCATCTCGCCACTGCTCGACAACCTGCTGGGCACCTGGCAGGACTACGCCATGGCGCGCAAGGAAGAACTGGTCATCCAGTCCGAGCACTACCGCGGCGAGCAGGACCGCCTGCAGAACGACCAGCGCGGCGGCACCCAGGAGCTGATGCGCCTGGAGCGCGAGATCACCGGCATCCAGCGCTGGCTGGGCGAGCTGTCGGTGCTCAAGCACCGCTTCGCCCTGGTCACCGACGTCAAGGTGCTGGAACAGCAACTGCTGGCCGCCAAGGACGCCCACGACGAACTGGCCGGTGCCCTGGCCCAGTCGCGGCAGTTCTCCGCCGAAGACCTCGACGAGCGCGTGCGCGACCTGGAAAAACGCGTCAAGGCGGTCAAGCAGCAGCTCGACCACGCCGACAACAACAGCTACGCCCGCCTGCGCGAGGAATTCTCGCAGCAGGACGTCGACCGCTTGATGCGCCTGTTCAACGGTGCGCTGTTCAGCCTGCCGCTGGGTGACCGCGGCATCGAGCTGGACGAAAGCGACGTCTGGGTGAAAACCCTCGAAGGCGTGCTCGACCGCTTCAAGGGCGAGCGTTTCGAAGTGCCGGGCCTGTCCATCGATATCTCGCACATCGACCCGCCCGCGCTGCAGGCGCTGGCCGACCGCGCCGCCCTGCGCGACCAGAAGGAACGCCTGGAAAAAGAGCTCAAGCAGCTCAAGACCCAACAAGCCGTGGCCCTCGACCGCGCCGCCAGCAAGGCGCAGACCGAAGCCCTGTACCAGCAGGTGCTGGATGCGCAGAAAGCGCTGGAAGACTTCCGCCGCACCGAGACCCTGGCCGCCGAAGAGCCGGAGAAGATGGAGCAACTGGGCCAGCTGGAAGCCGCCCAGGACGAGCTCAAGCGCTCCAGCGACGCCTTCACCGAGCGCGTCCAGCAACTGTCGGCCAAGCTGCAACTGGTAGGCCGGCAGATCGCCGACCTGGAAGCCAAGCAGCGCACCCTGGAAGACGCCCTGCGCCGTCGCCAGCTGCTGCCGGCCGACCTGCCGTTCGGCACGCCGTTCATGGAGGCGATCGACGACTCCATGGACAACCTGCTGCCGCTGCTCAACGACTACCAGGACAGCTGGCAAGCCTTGCAGCGCGTGGACAACCAGATCGAAGCGCTGTACGCCCAGGTACGCCTCAAAGGCGTGGCCAAGTTCGACAGCGAAGACGACATGGAGCGCCGCCTGCAACTGCTGATCAACGCCTACTCGCACCGCACCGAGGAAGCGCTGACGCTGGCCAAGGCCCGCCGCGCCGCGGTCACCGACATCGCCCGGACCCTGCGCAACATCCGCAGCGACTACGACAGCCTCGAGCACCAGCTGGCGCTGTTCAACCGCGAGATCAACAAACGCCAGGTGTCGAACCTGGAGAGCTTCCGCGTCGTGCTGGCACCGAACAAGGAAGCGCTCAAGCACATCGACCAGATCATCCACAGCGCCGGCCAGTACGAGGAAGGCGAGACACTGTCGGTGTTCGACCTGACGCAGAACGCCGACCAGGACCACAAGAACGAAGAGGCCAAGGAGTACCTGGCGCGGCTGGTGGCGGCCAACCACAACCAGCTGGGCCTGAAGGACCTGTTCGAACTGGCCTTCGAGATCACCAAGATCAACAGCCAGCCGGTGATCCACGCCGACATCGACGGCGCCGCCTCGAACGGCACCACCATGACCATCAAGGCGCTGACCAACATGTACCTGTTGCTGCACTTGATGGACCGCGACCTGGCCGGACGCATTCGCCTGCCGTACTACCTCGACGAGGCGGCGGACATCGACGAACGCAACCAGGCGGCATTGCTGGAAACCAGCCAGCAGCTGGGCTTCGTGCCGATCCTGGCGAGCGTGAAGCCACAGGTGTCGGCGCGGGTGGCGATCGACCTGGAAGGCGGCAGCGGGCCGAACGGTATCTACATCGACGAGGCGGACTGGAAGTACATCAGCCGTCGCGACGAAGTGAAGGCCATCGTGCGCGAGGATGAGGCCGAGGAACTGGCCTGATTCGGTGTATTGGGGCCGCTTTGCGGCCCTTCGCGGATAAATCCGCTCCTACAGCACCGCCGCACCTGTAGGAGCCGGCCTTGCCGGCGAATGGAGGCCGAAGGCCTCCGTTATTGCTGCGCCCACGGCACGATCGGAATCGCCGTCACCGCATTCTGCGGGCTACCTTCGATCACCCGGTCGCTATACACCAGGTACACCAGCGTATTGCGTTTCTTGTCGAGGAACCGCACCACCTGCATGGTCTTGAACACCAGCGAGGTGCGCTCCTTGAACACCTCCTCGCCATCCTTCAGCTCACCCTTGAAGTGGATCGGCCCGACCTGACGGCAGGCGATCGACGCCTCGGCACGGTCCTCGGCCAACCCCAAGCCACCTTTCAGGCCCCCGGTCTTGGCCCGCGACAGGTAGCAGGTCACGCCGTCGACCTTCGGGTCATCGAACGCCTCGACCACGATTCGGTCGTTAGGTCCGACGAACTTGAACACGGTGGACACCTGGCCGATCTCCTCGGCCCCGGCCAGCATCGGCAGCATCAGCGCCGCCATGGCAAACATCCTTTTCAGCACAGTGATCTCCTTCAGACCAGAACCAGGTTGTCGCGGTGCACCAGCTCAGGCTCGGCGCTGTAGCCCAGCAGGCTCTCGATGGCGTCGGACGGCTGGCCGATGATCTTCTGCGCCTCCAGGGCGCTGTAGTTGGCCAGGCCGCGGGCGATCTCCTGGCCATCCGGGCCGACGCAAACCACCATCTCGCCACGGCGGAAGCTGCCCTGCACGGTCTTCACACCCACCGGCAACAGGCTCTTGTTGGCCTGGCGCAGCGCCTGCACCGCGCCATCGTCGAGCACCAGGGTGCCACGGGTCTGCAGGTGACCAGCCAGCCACTGCTTGCGGGCGGCAAGCATGCCGCGCTCGGGCGACAGCAGGGTGCCCAGGCGCTCGCCGGCCTTCAGCCGATCCAGCACACGCTCGATACGGCCACCGATGATGATGGTGTGGGCACCGGAACGGGCAGCAAGGCGCGCGGCGCGCAGCTTGGTCTGCATGCCACCACGGCCCAGGGCGCCACCGGTGCCACCGGCCACGGCATCCAGCGCCGGGTCGTCGGCACGGGCTTCATAGATGAGCTGGGCTTCGGGGTTGTTGCGCGGATCGGCATCGAACATGCCGTCGCGGTCAGTGAGGATCACCAGCAGGTCGGCTTCCACCAGGTTGGCCACCAGCGCGGCCAGGGTGTCGTTGTCACCGAAGCGAATTTCGTCGGTGACCACGGTGTCGTTCTCGTTGATCACCGGCACCACGCCCAGGTCGACCAGTGTGCGCAGGGTGCTGCGCGCATTGAGGTAGCGCTTGCGGTCGGAGAGGTCGTCGTGGGTCAGCAGGATCTGCGCGGTGTGCTTGCCGTGCTCGCCGAAGCTCGACTCCCAGGCCTGCACCAGGCGCATCTGGCCGATCGAGGCCGCGGCCTGCAGCTCGTTCATCGCACTCGGTCGCGAAGTCCAGCCCAGCTGGCTCATGCCGGCGGCCACGGCCCCGGAGGAGACCAGCACCAGTTCCACGCCTGCCTCGCGCAGGGCCACCATCTGCTCGACCCACACCGCCATGGCGCCGCGGTCCAGCCCCTTGCCATCGGCGGTCAGCAGCGCGCTGCCGATCTTCACGACCCAGCGCTGGGCGCCAGTCACCTTGCTTCGCATCTTCTCTTCCAACCTATGTCGAATCTGTAGATACCGTGGATACAAAAACGCCGCTCCAGAGAGCGGCGTTTAGTGTACTGCAACCGATCAGTCGCGCACGTAAATGATTTCCGGGCCGTCTTCGTCGTCCTCGAAATCATCCCAGTCGTCATCGTCGCCGATGTCGTGCACGCTCTTGACGCCAGTGCGCCGCAGGGTGCGGGCGTCGTCCAGGGCCTGCAGCTGGGCGCGGGCCTCGTCCTCGATGCGCTGGTCGAGCTCGGCCAGCTCTTCGGCGTAGGCCGGGTCGTTGGCCAGGCGGTCGGCGCGGTCTTCGAGATAACGCATCAAGTCGTGGCTGAGCTTCTCGGTGCCCTGCTTGGCGATGGCCGAGATCACGTAGACCGGGCCGTCCCAGTTCAGGCGCTCGACCACTTCCTTGACGCGCGCGTCCTTCTCGTCGTCCATGATCATGTCGGCCTTGTTCAGCACCAGCCAACGCTCACGGTCGACCAGAGCCGGGCTGAACTGCGCCAGCTCGTTGATGATCACTTCGGCGGCATCGGCCGGGCTGCTGTCGTCCAGCGGCGCCAGGTCGACCAGGTGTAGCAGCACGCGGGTACGGGCCAGGTGCTTGAGGAAGCGGATACCCAGGCCTGCGCCTTCGGAAGCCCCTTCGATCAGGCCGGGGATGTCGGCGATGACGAAGCTCTTCCAGCGGTCGACGCTGACCACGCCCAGGTTGGGGACCAGGGTGGTGAACGGGTAGTCGGCGACTTTCGGCTTGGCCGCCGACACCGAACGGATGAAGGTGCTCTTGCCGGCGTTCGGCAAGCCCAGCAGGCCGACGTCGGCCAGCACTTTCATTTCCATCTTCAGGTCGCGCTGGTCGCCCGGCTTGCCTGGCGTGGTCTGGCGCGGCGCACGGTTGGTGCTGGACTTGAAGCGGGTGTTGCCCAGGCCGTGCCAGCCGCCCTGGGCGACCATCAGCTTCTGCCCCGGGGTGATCAGGTCACCAATGACTTCCTGGGTGGAGGCGTCGATCACGGTGGTACCGACCGGCACGCGCAGGAACAGGTCGTCGCCCTTCTTGCCAGTGCAATCGGTGCTGCCGCCGTTGGAGCCGCGCTGGGCTTCATGGTGGCGGGTATAGCGATAGTCGACGAGGGTGTTGAGGTTCTCGTCGGCCACCATGTACACCGAGCCGCCGTCGCCACCGTCACCGCCGTTGGGGCCACCGTTCTCGATGAATTTCTCGCGGCGGAAGCTCATGCAACCGTTGCCGCCATCACCGGCTTTTACCCGGATCGATACTTCGTCTACAAACTTCATTCAAAACCGCCTCTCGTCGGACGACGAGTCGAAAACCAGAAAAACCTGAGGCTCTTGCAAAGATGAGCGCGGCGGCCCCGTACGAACCAGAAACCAACGCCGGCAGCCCATTCAAACAGCTTTGCAAGAGGCTCACCACAAACGAAAAAGCCCCGTCGCATGACGGGGCTTCTGGAGCGACGTCGCGATTAAGCGGCGACGATGCTCACGTAACGGCGCATGAACTCGCCTTTCTTCTCGAACTTGATCACGCCTTCGATCTTGGCGAACAAGGTGTGGTCCTTGCCCATGCCAACGCCGTAGCCAGCGTGGAATTCGGTGCCGCGCTGACGGACGATGATGTTGCCCGGCTTGATAACCTGGCCGCCATACATCTTCACGCCAAGGCGTTTCGATTCTGAGTCGCGACCGTTACGAGTACTACCACCAGCCTTCTTGTGAGCCATGGTTCAATTCTCCAATAAATTCAGGGGATCGGGGCGATTAAGCCTGGATACCGGTGATTTTGATCTCGGTGAACCACTGGCGGTGGCCCATGCGCTTCATGTGGTGCTTACGACGACGGAACTTGATGATGCGAACCTTGTCGTGGCGGCCTTGGGAAACGACTTCGGCCACTACTTTAGCGCCAGCAACAACTGGAGCACCGATGGTGACGTCGTCACCGTTGGCGACCAGCAGGACGCGATCGAAAGTCACGGATTCGCCGGTGGCGACTTCCAGCTTCTCGATCTTGAGGAATTCACCTTCAGCGACTTTGTACTGCTTGCCGCCGGTAACGATTACTGCGTAAGACATGGTATTTCTCCGATAATCCTGCTCACCCAGCGCTTTATATGATGAGTATTGGCTGGCATGGCTGCACAAGGCTGGAAAGGCCCGGCGCAATTGCGTAAGGCAGGTGCTGCCCAGGAAAGTTAGGGTGCGCGATTGTACGCAACCCTATAAATGCTTGCAAGTACCGGCCCGGGGCCACGGCCACCGCGCCTTGACACACCGGTACCCGCGACCTAGCATGCCGCGCAACCTCAATGGAGCAGCCGATGCAACCCCAAACCTTCTACCGCGCGGTAGCTGATGATTTCAGCGCCGTCGACGAGATCATCAAGAAGCAGCTGACCTCGCGCGTGCCGCTGGTATCGAAGATCGGCGACTATATCACCTCCGCCGGCGGCAAGCGCCTGCGCCCGCTGCTGGTGCTGCTGTGCGGCAAGGCCCTGGGCCGCGAAGGCGACGACCTGCGCCTGCTGGCGGCGACCATCGAGTTCCTGCACACCGCCACGCTGCTGCACGACGACGTGGTCGACATGTCCGGCATGCGCCGTGGCCGCTCCACCGCCAACGCCCTGTGGGGCAACGCACCGAGCGTGCTGGTGGGCGACTTCCTCTATTCGCGCTCGTTCGAGATGATGGTCGAGCTGGGCTCGATGCCGGTCATGCAAATCCTCTCCAAGGCCACCCGCGTCATCGCCGAGGGTGAAGTGCTGCAGCTGTCGCGTGTGCGCGACGCCAGCACCACCGAGGAAATCTACATGGACGTCATCCGCGGCAAGACCGCGATGCTGTTCGAAGCCTCGACCCACAGCGCCGCCGCGCTGGCCGGCGCCAGCGACGAACAGCGCGAAGCCCTGCGTACCTTCGGTGACCACCTGGGCGTGGCCTTCCAGTTGGTCGACGACCTGCTGGACTACAAGGGCGACTCGGAAACCCTCGGCAAGAACGTCGGCGACGACCTGGCCGAAGGCAAGCCAACCCTGCCACTGATCTACGCCATGCGCGAGGGCACCCCCGAGCAAGCGGCGCTGGTACGCCAGGCGATCCAGAAGGGTGGCCTCGAGGACCTGGAGCAGATTCGCATCGCTGTCGAAGCCTCCGGCGCCCTGGCCTACACCGCGCAGATGGCCCGTGACTACGTCGCCCGCGCCATCGCCTGCCTGGAAGTGCTGCCAGCCAGCGAGTACCGGGATGCGCTGGTCGAGCTGAGCGAATTTGCCGTAGCGCGCACGCACTAGAACGAATCGCGTCACCTTCTTCGCGGGTAAACCCGCTCCTACAGGTCCACCACTTACCTGTAGGAGCGGGTTTACCCGCGAATGCTTTTGCACAGGCAAAGCACATTTCCCAGGCAAAACCTTATACAATGTGCGCCTTTGTTCGTCTGTACTTGAAAGGAAAAGCCGTGAGCACTCTGCCGCCCTGCCCCCAATGCAACTCTGAATACACCTACGAGGATGGCACCCAGCTGATCTGCCCCGAATGCGCCCACGAGTGGTCGGCCAATGGCGAAGCCGATGCCGCCAGCGATGACGTGGTGAAGAAGGATTCGGTCGGCAACATCCTGCAGGACGGCGACACCGTCACCGTGATCAAGGACCTCAAGGTCAAGGGCTCGTCGCTGGTGGTCAAGGTCGGTACCAAGGTCAAGAACATCCGCCTGTGCGACGGTGACCACGACATCGACTGCAAGATCGACGGCATCGGCGCGATGAAGCTGAAGTCCGAGTTCGTCCGCAAGGTCTGACTCAGCCCTCGGGGCTGCCCACCGGGCGGCCCTGACAGATCCTGCAACGGGATCGTCCGCACCATTTGGAAGAAATCTTCCAATAGTCTCTTGCTATTTTGATAATAAGAATTATTCTCATTGGAGCCGCTATCCAAGGAGAATAGCCATGACCTATCTGATCGACGCCTGGCTCGACCGCCCCCACCCCTACCTGCGCATCCTGCATCGCGAGACTGGCGAAGTCTGTGCCGTGCTTGAAGAAGACGCGCTCGACGAACTGCGCGACCAGGGCGACCTGGATCTTACGGGCTTGAATTCGAGTGAACCGGGGGTGCTCAAGGAGGTGGTGCGCAACCTGTTCCTGTTCTGCTATGCGCGGGCGTTGCGCCCGGGAGGAACGGATTGGAACTGAAAAGCTTCGCCGGCAAGCCGGCTCCTACAGGACGCATTCGCAATCTGTAGGAGCCGGCTTGCCGGCGAACGGGCATTACAGAACGTCGAGCAGCTCGACGTCGAACACCAGCACGCTGTGCGGCGGGATGCTGCCAACGCCTTGGGCGCCGTAAGCCAGCTCGCTTGGCACGTACAGGCGCCATTTGCTGCCAGCGTTCATCAGCTGCAGGGCTTCGGTCCAGCCAGCGATCACGCCACCCACCGGGAATTCAGCCGGCTGGCCACGCTCGTAAGAGCTGTCGAACACGGTGCCGTCGATCAAGGTGCCGTGGTAGTGGGTGCGCACGTTGTCTTCGCGCGAAGGCTTGGCGCCCTCGCCTGCGGTCAGCACTTCGTACTGCAGGCCCGAGGCCAGGGTGACGATGCCTTCACGCTTGGCGTTATCGGCCAGGAATTCCTTGCCAACGGCAGCGGCGGCTTCAGCCTTGGCAGCGGCTTCGGCTTGCATCACTTCGCGGATGACTTTGAAAGCAGCCGACAGGTCGGCTTCGCTGACGCGGCTGTCGGCGCCGTTGAAGGCGTCAGTCAGGCCGGCCACGATGGCCTCCAGGTTGACGCCTGGTGGCGGGTTGTCACGCAGCTGGCCGCCCAGCTGGCGGCCGATGCCGTAGCTGACGCGGGTTTCGTCGGTGGACAGGTTGAGTTCGGACATGGGCTTGCTCCACTTAAGGGCGCACTGCATCCGCGCCCTTGATGAAAAGGGCGAGCAGCCTAGCACACTGGCGCGGCGTGAAGCAGCTACCAGGCCGAACGCTGGGAAATCGGGACCTTGAGGTCTTCTTCCGGGTGCGTGCCCAAGCCGCACATCTCGTCCTGAACGGACCAGTGCACCAGGTTCATCGACAGCAGGGGAAGCGATTGCAGGAGCTGCCGCGCATCCTCGACCGAGTGCACGCGCAGGCGCTTGCCACGGGCATCGTCCAGGGGGTGGGCACGGCCCTTGACCCGGGCTTCGAGCAGGTAGTCACCACCTTCGATGGCGATCAGGTTGAGTTCGTCGACATGGCCGGCCCTGGCCTCGGTGTTGAGCTGATGCAGGTTCATGGGCGTACCTCGCTGCGGGAACCACGCATGAGTGCTCATTTTTTGTACAGCATCGACAAAAGCGCAAGCCACCGCCCATCACTTATTTCGGTAGGAGCCAGCCTTGCTGGCGAACGGGGCGCCCGGTTCGCCAGCAAGGCTGGCTCCTACCCGAGTCGATCAATGCTTGGTGATGCGGTCCAGGTAACCCATGACGAACGCCGAGACAACGAAGGTCATGTGGATGATCACGTACCACATCAGGTAGTCGGTGGAGATGTTCTGGGCATCCATGAACACCCTCAGCAGGTGGATCGAGGAGATGGCGACAATGGACGCCGCGACCTTCATCTTCAGCGACGAGGAGTCCATCTTGCCGAGCCAGCTCAGTTTCTCCTTGCTGTCGTCGATGTCCAGCTGCGAAACGAAGTTCTCGTAGCCCGAGATCATCACCATCACCAGCAGGCCGCCGACCAGCGACATGTCGATCAACGACAGGATCACCAGGACCAGGTCCGCCTCGGCCAGGGTGAAGACATTGGGCAGGACATGGATGATTTCCTGGAAGAACTTCAGCGCCAATGCCAGCAGGCCCAGCGAGAGGCCGAAGTAGATGGGGGCGAGCAGCCAGCGCGAGGCATACATCGCATTTTCGAGGATACGTTCCATGGACAGTTAGGGACTCTTGAGGTGACTGGAAAAGCGGGCGCGAGTATAGCCAGCCACCTGTGACAGCAAAAGCCTATGGTCGTTTCGCGATACACCTGTAGGAGCCAGCCTTGCTGGCGAACCGGGGCCGCAGAGGTTCGCCAGCAAGGCTGGCTCCTACAAAGAAAGCGGTGTGGTCAGGTTTCCGGGTGGAACTGGTAGTCCCCCAGGTTCCGGCAGCGCTCGCCGTTGATCCTGCGCAGTTGCGCCTGCAGGTGCAGGCACCAGATCTGCGGATCTTCCGCGACCTGGTAACCATGGAGGGTGAGGCTGTCGACGATGGCGTTCATCACCGACTCGGCCACCAGCGGGCCATGGAACGGCCCCTGGGCCTTGATCGCCGAGGGTTGTTCGCCGGCCATGCCGGCGGCGAAGAGCAAGGTCCACATGCCGTTGTCACCGGCCAGTGGGCGAATGCAGCATTCGATACGGGTCACCAGGCCCAGGCACTGGCGGGTGAGGCTGAGGTTGCGCATGGCGGCGTCCCCTCTGTGAAGCCCTGTTCAGCCCGAAACCGTCGGGCTGTTTCCATCCTGAACCCTGATACCGTCCCTAAGTTCCACTTTAGCCGACCTGTGGAAAAGTTAGAAAACCGGCGCTGAACGGTAGCACTTGGCCGCCAGCGCCGTTTTATTGACTCAGGCGGGCTTGGCCTGGGCGATGACCTCTTCCAGCCGCTCCTTCTCGGCTTCCTTGATCTCTTCCTCGCTGATCATCTCGGCGATCACCCGCAGGCGTTCCACCACCCGCGCGTTGACACTGCCTTCGGCGAACTCGCCCTTGTCGTCCAGGGCGCCGGCCTCCTCGCCCACCAGCAGGCTCAGGGCCTCGTCGGCCTGGCTCACGGCGTAGACATGGAACTGCCCGGCCTCGACCGCCTGCAGCACACGCTCGTCAAGCATCAGCGTGGCGACGTTTGCCCGCGGGATGATCACCCCTTGCTCGCCAGTCAGGCCACGGGCTTCGCAGAGGCGGAAGAAGCCTTCGATCTTCTCGTTCACCCCACCCACCGCCTGCACTTCACCGAACTGGTTGATCGAGCCGGTGATGGCGAAGCACTGCTTGAGCGGTGTGCGCGACAACGCCGAGATCAAGGTGCAGGCCTCGCCCAGCGAGGCGCTGTCGCCGTCGACGTAGCCGTACGATTGCTCCAGGGCAATGCTCGCCGAGATCGCCAGGGGGAATTCCTGGGCGTAGCGGCTGCCCAGGTATCCGGTCAGGATCATCACGCCCTTGGAGTGGATCGGCTGCCCCAGGTTGACCTCGCGCTCGATGTCGACGATACCGCTGCCGCCCGGGTAGACAGTGGCGGAGATCCGCGCCGGCATGCCGAACGCCGAGTCGCCGACCTCGAGCACGGTCAGGCCGTTGCACTTGCCGATGGCGGCGCCTTCGGTATCGATCAGGATGATGCCGGCGAGCATGTCGTCGAGCACCCGCTGCGACACACGCCCGGTGCGCGTGGCCTTGGCCTTGAGCGCCCGCTCGATGTGCCCGGCGTCGGTCATGGTTTCATTGGCCAGCTGGCGGATGAAGTCCGCCTCGCTGACCAGCTGGAACAGGTCGCCGATACGCGCCGAAAGCCGCGACTGGTTCTCCGCCAGGCGTGCGCTGTAGGTGGCCAGGCGCGCCACCGCGTCGCTGGTCAGCGGCGCCATGCCCTCTTCGTTGGTGCGGGTGCGCAACAGCTGGGCGAACTGCTCCAGGTTCTCGTCGAGCATGGGCATGTCTTCGTCGAAGTCGACCAGCACCCGGAACATCTCCTGGAAGTCCGAATCGTGGTCCTGCAGCGCGTAGTACAGCTGGCGCGAACCGATGATCACCAGCTTGACGTTGAGCGGGATCATCTGCGGCGTGAGGCTGACCGTGGCGACGCGCCCCAGTTCGCCCAACGGCGACTCCATCTTCAGCTTGCGCGACTGCAGGGCGCGCTTGAGGGCGTCCCAGACAAACGGCTCACCAAGCATCTTCTCGGCTTCGAGAATCAGGAAGCCGCCATTGGCGCGGTGCAAGGCCCCCGCGCGCAGCTGGCGATAAGAGGTGTACAGCGCGCCCTGGTCGGTGCTGTATTCAATCCGCCCGAACAGGTTGTCGTAGGTCGGGTGCGGTTCGAATACCACGGGTGCGCCGCCCTTGTGGGGGTGCCCGACGACCAGGTTGGGGGCGTACTGCTCCTCGAGCATCTTGCGCGCCACGGCGTCGGTCTTGCTGTCGTCGACCAGTTGCTCGACCACCGTGCGCAGCAGGTTCAGCTGGACGGACTGCAAGTAGGCGCAGACTGCGGCGTTTTCCGCATACTTCTGCGACAACGGCGCCAGCAGCGGCTGCAGGGCCAGGGTGATGGTCTCTTCATTGAGCTGGCGCAGTTGATTGTTCGACTCCCGCTTCCATTGCGGCAGGCTCGACAACTCTTCGTTCAAGCGCTCTTCGAGCTCGGCGATGTCCTCGTGGAAGCGCTCACGCACCTCTTCCGGCAATTGGGCGAACTCGGCTTCGTCCAACGCCTTGCCATCGCCCATCGGGGTGAAGGCGACGTTGCTGCTGTCGCGATAGAGGGCCACGTCCTTTTCCAGCGAGGCGCGCTCGATGACATCCAGGGCACGGTCGTAGCGCTGGTTGAAGGCGCGGTCGATGGCGCTTTTCTTCTGCTGGTAGGAGGGGTGCTCGAACACCGCCGGGAAAGTCGCCAGCAGGTTGTCGAGCAGCCCGTTCATGTCGCTGATGAACTCGCTGGCGCTGCCGGCCGGCAACTCCAGCGCGCGGGGCTCGCGAGATTCCTCGAAATTGTTCACGTACAGCCAGTCGGCGGGCGTGTGCTGGCGCTTGCCTTCGGCTTTGAGATAACGCTTCACGAAGGAGAACCGGCCAGTGCCCGGCTCGCCCATCACATACACGTTGTAACCCGGGCGCGGCATGGCCACGCCGAACTGCAGGGCCTCTACGGCACGCTCCTGGCCCAGGACACCACGAAACGGCTCCAGGTCGTCTGTGTTGGAGAAGGCAAACTGTTCAGCGGAGAAACGCCGGGTCAGGGCTTCGGGCGCGAGACGCAGGCGCGAGGCGACAGGATCGGGCATTGGGTTTCCTTACTTCGGCGGGGCGGATGACCGCATTCTGGCGCTGCCAGCGCGCAGCGGCAAGGCTGCGCGAGACTTTATGTCGCAGTCCGACAATGCCCGTCACGCAAGCAATTTTTCGCAATAAACAACGCAACCTTTGGATCATGCCTAAACTCCAAACTGCGCGGGGGGCCGTAGGGCCTTTCCGACCTGGCAACCACGTTGCCAGAACCCTGACCATTGGTATGCCACTTGAGAATGAGAACAACGCTATGAAACGGATTCTTCTGGGTACCCTGTTCGCCGCAGTCTCGATCAACGCCATGGCCGAAGCGCCGGGCGGCCCGAATTGCGGCTGGGGCAACTTGCTGTTCGAGGGCCAGCGCGGTACACCGGCCCACTTCCTCGCCTCCACCACCAACGGCACCTCCGGCAACGCAACCTTCGGCATGACCTCGGGCACCAACGGCTGCTCGACCAAGGCCTCCCTCACCTACGGCGGCAAGTCCTGGTTCGCCATGAACGGCATGATGAACGAGCTGTCCGAAGACATGGCCAAGGGCCAGGGTGAAGCCCTGACCACCTACGCCGTGGTCCTGGGCGTGGCACCTGAAGACCGCGCGCACTTCGCCGCCGTCACCCACGAGCACTTCCAGCAGATCTTCAGCAGCGCCAACGTGACGGCAGAAGCTGTCCACAGCAACACCCTGGCCGTGCTCAAGCGCGACCCGCAACTGGCCAAATACGCCACCGAGGCTTGAGTCCCACGCCTCCCGCCCCGGCACCGGGGCGGGCTTGGCGATTCATCTTTCGGCATCATCAGGAAGTAGTTGCCCGACATGCTCAAACGCCTCGCATCCCTGGCGCTACTGGTCAGCGCCCCGCTTCACGCCGCACCACAGATCGACCCGGCCCGCGCGCAGCAGCTGGCCGCCACGCCCTACTGGATCGCCCTGGGCCACTACGAGACCGCCAAGCTCGGCGGTTGGCGCAGCTATGTGGATGACCCGCGCTTCTTCCTCGCCGCAGACGGTGCCCACCATCCCGACCAGGAGCTCACGGCCACGGTGGCGGCGCTGTATGCCCCGGCAAGCCTCGGCGACAAACACCCCCAGTGCGTATTCCCGGCTCGCACCCGCTGGCTGCGCGAGCAACTGGCGCTGAACGACCTGCCACGCCCGGATTGCCAGGAGTTCAACACCTGGTACACGTCCATCGACCCGCACAGCGCGGCGCTGATCTTCCCCGCCGCCTACCTCAACAGCCCGTCGTCGATGTTCGGCCACACGCTGCTGCGCATCGACCAGTCCAACACCCGCCGCGACGACACGACGCTGCTGAGCTACGCGATCAACTTCGGCGCCTATATCGAAGGCAGCGACAACAGCATCCTCTACGCCTGGAAAGGCCTGATGGGGGGCTATCCGGGCCTGTTCGCGATGATGCCCTACCAGGAGAAACTCTCCGAGTACCGCAGCCTGGAGAACCGCGACCTGTGGGAGTACCAGCTGGACCTGACCCCGGAAGAGACCGGGCGCATGGTCGAGCATGTGTGGGAACTCAAGCAGATCAAGTTCGACTACTTCTTCTTCGACGAGAACTGCTCCTACCGCCTGCTGGAACTGCTGCAGGTGGCGCGCCCGGGCCTGGACCTGACCTCGCAGTTCCCGCTGACCGCCATCCCCACCGACACCGTCAAGGCGGTCAAGCAATCCGGGCTGGTGACGGACGTGCGCTACCGCCCCTCGCGTGAACGCGAGCTGCTGGCCCGCGCCGAACCGCTCGACCACGCCGAACAACAGCAGGTGCTGGCCATCAGCGCCGACACCGGCCATCTGCAAAGCACCGCGTTCACCGCCCTGCCCCGCGACCGCCAGGCACTGGTGCAGGACGCCGCCTACCGCCTTGAGCGTTACCGGGCCAATGGCCAGGCGCGCGACGCCGGCCAGGCCGCGCGCAGTTTCGAGCTGCTCAAGGCGATCAACCGCAACCCGCCGCCACCGTTGCAGATCGAACGCCCCGGCCTGCCGGAGGACGGCCACCAGTCGCGCACCTGGCAACTGGGCGTGGGTACTCGCGAGGACCGCGCCTTCGCTGAATATGGCCTGCGCATGGCCTATCACGACCTCAACGACAACCTGTACGGTTTCCCGCTCGGCGCACAGATCGAGATCCTCCAGCTCAAGCTGCGCCAGTACGAGGGCAACGACTGGCAGGTGCAGCGCCTGGACCTGGCCACCATCCGTTCGCTGACGCCGCGCAACGCGCTGCTCAAGCCGTGGTCGTGGCAGGTCGCCGGAGGGCTTGAGCGAGTGCCGGGCAAGCATGGCGACGAGGTGCTGGTCAGCCACGTCAACGGCGGTGCCGGTGGGACCTGGCAGCTGACCGACGACATGCTCGGCTTCGCCTTGGGCACGGCACGGGTGGAGCACCACAACGACTTCGCCGAATTCATCTCGCCGGCAGCCGGGTTCAATGGCGGGTTGCTGTGGCGCAACGGGCTGGGCAACCTGACCCTGGAAGCCAAGGGTGACTATTTCACCAATGGCGAGGTACGACGCAGCGTGAGCCTGAACCAGCAGTGGGAGATCAGCCAGAATCTCGGGCTGAGGTTGAGCGCTTCGCGGCAGTTCAGCCAGTTGGCCACGGCACAGAACGAGGTGATGCTGGAATTGAAGTGGTACCAATATTGAAGATTGGCCGGCAAGCGCTCCCCGTAGGAGCCGGCTTGCCGGCGAACAGCCCCGCCGCGATCCTTCGACAGCGTTTTGACATCCCGCCAACAATTCACCCCCTAGACTTTCGATCATCACGTCAAAGGTCTTGTGGATATGTCGCGGTACTGGTTGGGCCTGTGTGTCGCAATGCTGCTGGCCGGTTGTGAAACCACCCACGAACAGATGGTCAACCAAGGCTATCCCCCCGCCTACGCCGACGGTTTTCAGGATGGCTGCAGCAGCGGTCGCCAGGCCGCCGGGCTGATGGCCGGCGACTTTCGCAAGGACGTCCCGCGCTACCTGCACAACCGCCAGTACGAAAGCGGCTGGGACGACGGCTTTCGCCAGTGCCACGCCATGCAGTCCAACGAAGACCTGCGCGAATACCGCGAGCGCTACTGGGACGAGCGCGACCGCGAATGGCAGCAGGAAAAGGACCGCGACGCCGCCCGCGCCTATCGTCGCAACTAGAGGTCGCAAACGGACAACCGTTGCAACCTGCGACCTGCCACCATGGTCTCCAGCACAAGGAGGCCCCGCATGAGCCGAGCATTCGTCAACGAGGACCAGGCCGCCACCCAGGCCAGCCAGCCGGTGGAGCGGCGCGTCAGCGACCAACCCAACTATGTGACCGCCAGCGGCCTGGCCCAGTTGCAGCAGCGCGTGGCCGCGCTGAGGGCGCTGCACGGCGAACTGCTGGCCGAAGGCGATCGCGCCGATAAGCAGCGTCTGGCCGACACCGAGCGCGACCTGCGTTACTTCACGTCCCGCGTGCAGAGCGCACAGCAGGTGCCTGCCGCCACGTCCACGCAGAAGGTACAGATTGGCAGCCGGGTGCGCTTTGTCGATGAGGATGGCCGGGAGCACCAGGTGCATCTGGTCGGTGAAGACCAGGCCGATGCCCTGCATGGGCTGATCAATTGGGGCTCACCGTTGGGACGTGCATTGCTGGGGGGTGGGCCAGGAGATGAAGTGCTGTGGCGACGGCCTGTGGGGGATCAGCGGATCGAGATCGTCTTGATCGAGCCTGAGGCATGAACGCCCATTCGCCGGCAAAGCCGGCTCCTACAGGGTCAGCGCCAATTCTGTAGGAGCCGGCTTGCCGGCGAACGGGCTGCAAATCAGACCACGCCCTGCGCCAGCATGGCATCGGCGACTTTCACGAAGCCTGCGATGTTGGCGCCTTTCACATAGTTGATTTGGCCATCGGCCTCTTCGCCGTAATGCACGCAGGCATGGTGGATCGACTGCATGATGTGGTGCAGCTTGCTGTCCACTTCACCGGCGGTCCACAGCAGGCGCATGGCGTTCTGCGACATCTCCAGGCCCGACACCGCCACGCCACCGGCATTGGAAGCCTTGCCCGGGGCATAGAGAATGCCGGCCTCGATGAAGATATCCACAGCGTCGAGGGTAGTCGGCATGTTGGCGCCCTCGGCCACGCAGATGCAGCCATTGCGCAACAGGGTGCGGGCGTCGTCGGCGTTCAGCTCGTTCTGAGTGGCGCATGGCAGCGCGATATCGCACGCCAGGCTCCAAGGCGTCTGGCCCTTGCGGAACTCGAGGCCGAAGCGCCCGGCCAACTCGCTGATACGGCCACGCTTGACGTTTTTCAGCTCCATCAGCGCATCCCACTGCTCATCGCTCAGCCCGGCTTCACAGAACAGCGTGCCTTCGGAGTCGGACAGCGAGATCACCTTGCCGCCCAGGTCTATCACCTTGCGCGCCGCATATTGAGCGACGTTGCCCGAACCCGAGATCGCCACGCGGCGACCATCGATGCGCTGGTCCTGGCGCTTGAGCATCTCTTCGGCGAAGTACACGCAACCGTAGCCGGTGGCTTCCGGGCGGATCAGGCTGCCGCCGTAGGTCATGCCCTTGCCGGTCAGCACCGAGGTGAACTGGTTGGCCAGGCGCTTGTACTGGCCGAACAGGAAACCAATCTCGCGGGCGCCGACACCGATGTCGCCGGCTGGTACGTCCAGGTCGGCACCGATGTGGCGGTACAGCTCGCTCATGAACGCCTGGCAGAAGCGCATGACCTCGGCGTCGCTCTTGCCCTTCGGATCGAAGTCCGAACCACCCTTGCCCCCGCCCATGGGCAGCGACGTCAACGAGTTCTTGAACACCTGCTCGAAGGCCAGGAACTTGAGCACGCCCAGGTTCACCGACGGGTGGAAGCGCAGGCCGCCCTTGTACGGGCCGATGGCGCTGCTCATCTGGATGCGGTAGCCGCGGTTGACCTGGACCTTGCCCTGGTCATCGACCCACGATACGCGGAACAGCACTGCGCGCTCGGGTTCGACCATGCGTTCGAGGATACCGGCTTCGAGGTAGTGGGGATTCTGTTCGAGGAAGGGCCACAGGCTGCGCAGCACCTCCTCCACGGCCTGGTGGAATTCGGGCTGGGCCGGGTCGCGCTGTTGCAGACGTGCCAGGAAATGGTCGACGGATTCGATCATGGTAGACATCTCACCAAGAGGGATTGTTTTTTGGTTTTTTCGGGAATGTACCAAGAACCAATCGCACTGGAACAGGGCGAAATGTCGTTTTTATGAAATTATTTGGTGCATTTTCTATAACTGTATACAAGTAAAGAGTCGTGTCGCCTGCTTCGCGGATAAATCCGCTCCTACAGGAAACGGCACCTGTAGGGGCCGGCTTGCCGGCGAACAGGCCGAAAGCCAGGCACAAAAATGGGGCCCCGAAGGGCCCCATTTTTGTGCAACGAAAACCGGCTTACTGAGCCAGCTTCTTGTGACGCACACGGTGCGGCTGGGCAGCGGCGTCGCCCAGGCGCTTCTTGCGATCGGCTTCGTACTCGGTGTAGTTGCCTTCGAAGAACACCACGTTCGAATCGTCTTCGTACGCCAGGATGTGGGTCGCCACGCGGTCCAGGAACCAACGGTCGTGGGAGATCACGATGGCGGCGCCCGGGAAGTCCAGCAGGGCTTCCTCCAGCGAACGCAGGGTTTCGACGTCGAGGTCGTTGGACGGTTCGTCGAGCAGCAGGACGTTGCCGCCCTCTTTCAGCGTCAGGGCCAGGTGCAGGCGGCCACGCTCACCGCCGGAGAGGTCCTTGACGAACTTCTGCTGGTCACCACCCTTGAAGTTGAAGCGGCCCACGTAGGTGCGCGACGGGATCTCGTAGTTGCCGATGCGGATCTGGTCGGAACCGTCGGAGATCTGCTGGAACACGGTCTTGCTGCCGTCCAGGTCTTCGCGGCTCTGGTCGACGCAGGCCAGTTGCACGGTCTCGCCGATCTCGATGCTGCCCGAATCCGGCTGCTCCTTGCCCATGAGCATGCGGAACAGGGTCGATTTACCGGCACCGTTACCACCGATCACGCCGACGATCGCGCCTTTGGGCATGGCGAACGACAGGTTGTCGATCAGCACGCGATCGCCGTAGCCTTTGGAGACGTTCTTGAACTCGATGACCTTGTCGCCCAGGCGTGGACCGGCCGGGATGTAGATCTCGTTGGTTTCGCTGCGCTTCTGGAACTCCTGCGACTGCATCTCTTCGAAGCGCTGCAGACGTGCCTTGGACTTGGACTGGCGGGCCTTGGCGCCTTTGCGCACCCACTCCAATTCCTCTTTCATGGCTTTCTCGTGGGCGCTCTGCTGCTTGGACTCCTGCGCCAGACGCTCCGACTTGGCTTCCAGCCAGCCCGAGTAGTTGCCTTCGTACGGGATGCCCGCGCCGCGGTCCAGTTCGAGGATCCAGCCAGCGACGTTGTCGAGGAAGTAACGGTCGTGGGTGATCGCCACCACGGTGCCGGGGAAGTCGTGCAGGAAGCGCTCCAGCCAGGCCACCGAGTCGGCGTCCAGGTGGTTGGTCGGTTCGTCCAGCAGCAGCATGTCGGGGGCCGACAGCAGCAGGCGGCACAGGGCCACGCGGCGTTTCTCGCCACCGGACAGGTGCTCGATCTTCGCTTCCCAGGCCGGCAGGCGCAGGGCGTCGGCGGCGACGTCCAGCTGGCGCTCCAGGTTGTGGCCGTCGGCGGCCTGCAGGATGGCTTCGAGCTTGGCCTGCTCGGCGGCCAGCTTGTCGAAGTCGGCGTCGGGTTCGGCGTAGGCGGCGTAGACCTCGTCCAGGCGAGCCTGGGCGTCCTTGATCACGCTGACCGCTTCCTCGACCACTTCACGCACGGTCTTGCTCGGGTCCAGCTGCGGCTCCTGGGGCAGGTAGCCGACGTTGATGTCGGGCATCGGACGGGCTTCGCCGTCGAATTCCTTGTCGACGCCCGCCATGATCCGCAGCAGGGTCGATTTACCCGCGCCGTTCAGGCCCAGCACGCCGATCTTGGCGCCCGGGAAGAACGACAGGGAAATGTTCTTGAGAATTTCCCGCTTCGGCGGCACGACCTTGCTCAGCCGATGCATGGTGTAGACGTATTGAGCCAAAACCAAGCCCTCTATCAGATAGGTAAAGACATCGACGTTCGCCCCGGCCAGGTGACCAGGGGGATGTGTTTACGGGGTGTCATTGAACAAAGTGGGCCATTCTACGCCAAGTGACGGCGTTGCACAGATGGGCAGATGGCAGGATGGGGGGACCGCTCCGACGCCTCGGCAGGCCGCTCCCACACGGTCGATGCACGACTGTGGGAGCGGCCTTGTGTCGCGATCGAGGACGAAGTCCTCGCCGAGGCCAACTCAGACGTGGGACTGTTTGACCTTGCCACGCGGCAGGCGGCAACGGTCCGATTGCTCAGCCAGGCGCGCGGCCCAGGCAGCCTTGACGCTGAAGCCGCCGCTGCGGGCAGCCTGCTCAACGGTCTTGGCCGGCTTGGCGGCAGGTGCGCTGGTCACCTTGGTCGCCGGCTTGGCTGCGACTGCAGCCGGTTGCGCAGCCGCCTTGGCGGTCTTGCGCAGTTCGGCCAGCGATGGCGTCTTGTTCTTCGAGGCGGCCGCCTCCGGCTTGGCCAGCGAACGCTGGCAGGTCTTGCAGGACACGTCCTCGGCCACGGCAGTGCTGACCAGCGTCTCACTGCTACGCCCACAGGCGGAATCGAGGCCATTGGTGGAATAGTGGGTAACCAAAACCGTACTTCTCCGATGCGTTGACTATTGAAGCGGGCGGCATTCTCGCACAGGTCGCAGGGTCTTGCCGAACCGGCATGACCGGCTGCAACCCGGCAGCAGACACACGGACTGGCACTTTGCCATATTTGAAGGCATTCTAGGCGGCTTCACTTGTGCGGCTTATAGTGCGCCCGACGCACGCGGCACGCGCCATGCATGCACCGTGAAACACCCCCTGCCATCGCCAGCCAAATCGCAGGACCCAACGCTTGACCAATCTCACGCACTCATCACCCCTGCGCCCTGCCCACTCATCGGCCGGCACACACCTGCGTGGCTCGCTCAAGGGGGCGCTGGCCCTGCTGGCCCTGGTTTTGCTGGGGTTGCTGCTGTGGCAATTGTTCACCCAGTTCCGTCACACCCAGGCCGACCTGCGCCAGCAAAGCCTGGCGACCAGCGCCGAGCTGGCCGACCATCTGGGCCTGAACATGGCACTCAAGGCCCAGCAGGCGCTGAACCTGGTCCAGCCCTACGTCAAACCTCCGGCGCCCGCCGCCCTGCCCAGCCTCTTCGCGACGCTGCGCGCGCGCCTCCCCGCGCTGCGTCATATGGCCTGGCTGGACAGCTCCGGGCAGGTGCGCAGCGACACCCTCGAGGGCAGCCCCGACCGCCAGATGATTGACGAGATCCTGCAACTGAACCAGGGTCGCGTCTATTTCTACAGCAACGCGCCCGACAACCAGCTGGTCTACCTGCTGTTGCGCCAAAGCGCCGAGCAGGATCGCGGCTACTGGCTGCTGCGGCTGAGCCCTGCCTATTACAAGGAGCTGACCCAGCATCTGGACGCCTCGGGCCACCCTTCGTGGCTGCTGGAAAACAGTCGCAACGGCGAGGTCATCGAACGCCACGGCACGCAACCGGCCAGCAACGAGCCGTTGCAGAGCGTGATGCTGGCCTTCATCGACAACAGTACCTGGCAACTGCGCGGCCTGTTCGACGCCGGCCTGGCCCGCGACAAGCTGCTCCCGGCGCTGATCGGCAAGTGTGTGCTGGTGCTGTTTTGCGCCCTGCTGCCGGTGCTCGCCCTGATCAACATGCGCCGCCGCCAGCGCGCCCTGCAGGAAGACCGTCGACGCTACCAGGAGATCTTCGAAGGCACAGGCGTAGCCCTGTGCGTGCTCGACCTGTCGAGCCTGCCCGGCCAGCTCGACCGCTACCACCTGCGCAATCACGCGGCCCTGCGCCACAGCCTGGCCCTGGACGCCAACCTGCGGCGTTCGCTGCTGGCGGAGCTGAAGATCACCGAGATCAACCAGGTAGCCCGCCAGCTGCTCAACGTCGACTGCCACCAGGGTGCCTGGCAGCGCCTGATCGAAGGCAGTGGCGACGGTCGCGACAGTGTCGGCATGCAACTGATCGACGCGTTGATCGAGGCACGTGAGCAACTTGAGTTGGAGGTACGCCTCCCCGCTCCGCTGGGCGGCGAACTGCACCTGTGGCTGATGGTGCGCATGCCCCGGCAACGTCGCGACTACCAGGCGGTGATCCTGAGCATCAGCGACATCACCAGCCGCAAGCAGGTGGAGCTGTCCCTGCTCGAGCGCGAGGGTTTCTGGTCGGACGTGGTACGTACCGTGCCCGACCAGCTTTACGTGCAGGACGTACAGAGCCAGCGGATGATCTTCAGCAACCGCCACCTCGGCCAGACCCTGGGCTACGACCGCGCCGAGCTGGCACAGATGGGCGAACGCTTCTGGGAATTACTGCTGCACCCCGAGGACGCCGCGCACTACCGCGCCCTGCGCCAGCAACAGCTGGACACCAGCTACGGCCAGTCGCTGCATTGCCAGTTGCGCTTCCGTCACCGTGATGGCGGCTGGCGCTGCTACGACATCCGCGAGCAAGTGCTGACCCGCGACAGCGACGACCTGGTCACCCGCATCATCGGCGTGGGCAAGGATGTCACGGTACAGATCGAGGCCAGCGAGTCGCTGCGTGACAGCGAGCAGCGCTACCGCATGCTCGCCGAGAGCATCAGCGACGTGATCTTCTCCACCGACAACCAGCTGCGGCTCAACTATGTCAGCCCGTCAGTGCTGGCGGTGCTGGGCTACCAGGCCGAATGGATCTTCGCCAATGGCTGGCAGTCGATCATCGCCAACCCCGCCCAGCTCACCGGCGCCTATGACCTGATCGAACGGGTCAGCAAGGCACAGGGTAACGCCGAACAACTGGCCCAGTTGCGCACCACCCTGCCCACGCAGCTGTTCCTGTTCGACTGTCTGCGCGCCGATGGCCGCAAGATTCCCATCGAACTGCGCCTGGTGCTGGTGTGGGACGAACACGAGCGTTTCGAGGGCGTGCTGGGCGTGGGTCGTGACATCAGCCAGCAACGCCGGGCCGAGAAAGACCTGCGCATGGCGGCCACGGTGTTCGAACACTCCACCTCGGCCATCCTGATCACCGACCCGGCCGGCTACATCGTCCAGGCCAACGAAGCGTTCAGCCGGGTCAGCGGCTACGCCGTCGCCGAAGTGCTCGACCAACTGCCCGGCATGCTCACCGTCGAGCACCAGCAGGACGCGCACCTGGGCTACGTGCTCAAACAGCTCAACCAGCGCGGCAGCTGGGAGGGCGAGGTGTTCCTCAAGCGCCGTAACGGCGAGCACTACCCGGCGTGGGTGGGCATCACCGCGGTGCTCGACGACGAAGGCGACCTGGCCAGCTACGTGTGCTTCTTCACCGACATCAGCGAACGCAAGGCCAGCGAACAACGTATCCACCGCCTGGCCTACTACGACGCCCTGACCCACCTGCCCAACCGCACGCTGTTCCAGGACCGCCTGTACACCGCCCTGCAGCAGGCCGAGCGGCAGAAGGCCTGGGTGGTGCTGATGTTCCTCGACCTCGATCGCTTCAAGCCGATCAACGATTCCCTTGGCCACGCCGCGGGCGATCGCATGCTCAAGGACATGGCCGAGCGCCTGCTGGCCTGTGTCGACAACGACGACACCGTGGCGCGCATGGGGGGCGACGAATTCACCCTGCTGCTGCAACCGAAGGCCACCCGCGAACTGGCGCTCAACCGTGCCATCCATGTAGCCGAGCACATCCTCGACAGTCTGGTGACCCCCTTCGTGCTGGAGAACCGCGAGTTCTTCGTCACCGCCAGTATCGGCATCGCCCTCAGCCCACAGGACGGCAGCGAGCTGAGCCAACTGATGAAGAACGCCGACACCGCCATGTACCACGCCAAGGAGCGCGGCAAGAACAACTTCCAGTTCTACCAGGCCGACATGAACGCCAGCGCCCTGGAGCGCCTGGAGCTGGAGAGCGACCTGCGCCATGCCCTGGAGCAGAACGAGTTCATCCTCTACTACCAGCCGCAGTTCAGCGGTGACGGCAAGCGCCTGACCGGCGCCGAAGCCCTGCTGCGCTGGCGTCACCCGACCCGTGGCCTGGTACCGCCTGGCGATTTCATCCCGGTGATCGAGGAACTGGGCCTGGTGGTGGATGTCGGCGACTGGGTGCTGCGCGAGGCCTGCCGTCAGCTCAAGGCCTGGCACAAGGAGAAGGTGCGGGTACCGAAGGTGTCGGTGAACATCTCGGCGCGGCAGTTCTCCGACGGCCAACTGGGTACACGGATCGCCACCATCCTGGAAGAGACCGGCCTGCCCCCGGCCTGCCTGGAGCTTGAGCTGACCGAGAGCATCCTGATGCGCGAAGTCAACGAAGCCATGCAGATCCTCGACAGCCTGAAGAACCTTGGCCTGAGCATTGCGGTCGACGACTTTGGTACCGGCTATTCATCGCTCAACTACCTCAAGCAGTTCCCCATCGACGTGCTGAAGATCGATCGCACCTTCGTCGACGGCCTGCCCGAGGGCGAGCAGGACGCACAGATCGCCCGGGCGATCATCGCCATGGCCCACAGCCTGAACCTGGCGGTGATCGCCGAGGGCGTGGAAACCCATGAACAACTGGAGTTCCTGCGCGAGCACGGTTGCGACGAGGTGCAGGGCTACCTGTTCGGCCGGCCGATGCCGGCCAACCAGTTCGAGGCGCAGTTCAGCAACGAAACGCTGTTCATGTTCCAGTAACCGCCCGGTATCACACGATCCCTGTAGGAGCGGCCTTGAGCCGCGAAAGGGCTGCGCAGCAGCCCCAGGGTTCAGTGTTGACGCGAAGATCGCCGGGGCCGCTTTGCGGCCCTTTCGCGGCTCAAGGCCGCTCCTACAGGGTGCGGTGCCGAACCGCAAAAACGGACCCAAAAGTCAACTCCAGCCCAGACACGGCGCGGGTTACAACATGAAGGCCATTGGTCCGCGACTTGATGCCACTTCATATGCCAGCGGCGAATCAATCGGTTAGAATGCCCCCCCAATTCAGCCCGATCCTTGAGGACCGCCATGTTCAGCCGTGATTTGACCATTGCCAAGTACGACGCCGAGCTCTTCGAAGCCATGCAGCAAGAAGCCCTGCGCCAGGAAGAGCATATCGAGCTGATCGCTTCGGAAAACTACACCAGCCCGGCGGTCATGGAGGCCCAGGGTTCGGTTCTGACCAACAAGTACGCCGAAGGCTACCCAGGCAAGCGCTACTACGGTGGTTGCGAGTACGTCGACGTGGTCGAGCAACTGGCCATCGACCGCGCCAAGGAGCTGTTCGGCGCCGACTACGCCAACGTCCAGCCACACGCTGGCTCCCAAGCCAACGCCGCTGTCTACCTGGCACTGCTGTCGGCCGGCGACACCATCCTGGGCATGAGCCTGGCCCACGGTGGTCACCTGACCCACGGCGCCAGCGTTTCCTCCTCGGGCAAGCTGTACAACGCCATCCAGTACGGCATCGACGCCAACGGCCTGATCAACTACGACGAAGTCGAGGCGCTGGCCCTGGAGCACAAGCCGAAGATGATCGTCGCCGGCTTCTCCGCCTACTCGCAGGTCCTGGACTTCCCTCGCTTCCGCGAAATCGCCGACAAGGTCGGTGCCTACCTGTTCGTCGACATGGCCCACGTAGCCGGCCTGGTCGCCGCGGGCGTATACCCGAACCCGGTTCCGTTCGCCGACGTCGTCACCACCACCACCCACAAGACCCTGCGCGGTCCACGTGGTGGCCTGATCCTGGCCCGTGCCAACGCCGACATCGAGAAGAAGCTGAACTCCGCCGTCTTCCCAGGCGCCCAGGGCGGCCCGCTGGAGCACGTCATCGCCGCCAAGGCGATCTGCTTCAAGGAGGCCCTGCAGCCTGAGTTCAAGGCCTATCAGCAGCAAGTGGTGAAGAACGCCCAGGCCATGGCCGAAGTGTTCATCGAGCGTGGTTTCGACGTCGTTTCCGGCGGCACCCAGAACCACCTGTTCCTGCTGTCGCTGATCAAGCAGGAAATCTCCGGTAAGGACGCCGACGCCGCCTTGGGCAAGGCTTTCATCACCGTCAACAAGAACTCGGTCCCGAACGACCCGCGTTCGCCGTTCGTCACCTCGGGCCTGCGTTTCGGCACCCCTGCCGTCACCACCCGTGGCTTCAAAGAGACAGAATGCCGCGAGCTGGCCGGCTGGATCTGCGACATCCTGGCCGACCTGAACAACGAAGCGGTGATCGACGCCGTGCGTGAGAAGGTCAAGGCCATCTGCAAGAAGCTGCCGGTGTACGGCAACTGATTGGCAGACGCCTGATGTGAAAAAGCCCGGCCATGTGCCGGGCTTTTTTGTGACTTGTGTTCTGGACGCATGCAGGCCCTACAAAAACCTTAAACGTGATTGTTTAATTCTCCGCGACACGCCAAGGTATTTCTGACGCTCTTCTCGGAAAATTACCTCGATCAAAACACCCGGCTTCGGACATACCGACGCTTTCCTGCAATGCACACTGCTTGCTCCAAACCATTGCAGGAAGTGTTTGACATGGCAGTCACTCGAAATCAATTCACCAATTACAGGAGCATGATTCAGAAGTCCGAGGCGGACTGGCAGACATCGTATGCCAAGCATCTTTCCGGATTGCAGGTGCAGCCCATTGCCAGAAATCTACTTCAGGACCAACACGGCAGGACGCTGCAACACTTCTGTACAACCTCCTATCTTGGGCTGGACTACCACCCGGATATCCTCCAAGGGGCAATCGAAGAGCTGGAAAATTCGCGCACCCTACGTATCGCCAACTCGCGTAATCGCTGCCAGCTTCAAGTGCTAGACCAATATGAGGCTGAACTGTCCGAACTGTTTGGATGCGCGTCTCTGGCCACATTGTCATGCAGCGCAGCAAGCTCTGGAGTACTACCACTTGTTGCCGCAGGTATTTTCACCGATGGTATATCGCCCCATATGGTGTTCGACAAGTTTGCCCACTACTCCCTGAACCATATCAAAGCAGCCTGTGCGGATGAGACCGAGGTCCAGACGCTTCCCCATAACGATATGGACCAACTCGAGAGCATCTGCAGGCAACACGGAAGGGTTGCCTATATCACCGACGGCTACTACAGCATGGGCGGGACGGCACACATGGACGCCTTGTTGTACCTCAAGGAGCGCTACGGTTTGTTCTTGTACTTGGACGACTCACATGCCCTTTCTACGGTAGGTGTTTTTGGGCAGGGCTTTGTCAGGGGGCAACTACAGGAGCTGGATGAAGGGGTCATCATTGTAGCGTCCTTGGGGAAAGCATTTGCCGCAAGCGGTGGCCTGGTCATGCTGGCAAATACCCAACAGAAACGTCTTGTACAGAGATATGGAGGTCCTACCAACTGGTCCCAAAGCCTCAATGCCGCAGCTATCGGTGCAGGCCGGGCGTCCGCCCGACTTCACTCCAGTCCCCTGTTGACTACGCTGCAGCAGGCGTTGAAAAACAACATCGAATTGTTCGACAGGCTTTTGCCTACACCTCATGCTGGATCAACATCTCCCATTAGGCTAATACCGCTTGGAGAGGCTGAGCACGCCATTGCTGCGTCGACCTTCCTGGCCAACAGCGGGTTTCTCACTTCAGCCGTCTTCTTTCCTGTCGTACCCAAGAATGCTGCAGCGCTGCGCATTACGCTCAGAGCAGACATGCAGCCTGGTGAAATCGAGAGCTTCTGCCAAAGTGTCGCTGAGTACCTGAACAGCAACCCTGCCATCGCCCATTTACTGAAGACTCAGCCATGACCAAACGGCGAATTCTCTACTTCAGTTGCTTAGCCGTACTGTTGTGCCAGTCGGGTATAACCTTCTACCTACCCATGCTCCCGGCCATTGCTGACGACCTGAATGCAACAGATGAATTCGCCGCACTCAGCCTGAGCCTGTTTCTTGTAGGAATGGGGGGGTGCGTAATCCTGTGGGGTCGTTTGGGAGCCACTCTCGGTTCAAGCCGTATGCTGACCTGGACGCTACTCCTCTACGGCTGCTGCACATTTCTGCTCGCAGTATCACCCGTTGCCTGGGCATTTCTTGTTTTACGCCTGCTTCAGGGAGCCCTGGCAGGCGGTATATCAGTTGCCGCTCGTGCGTTGCTGGTCGAGCAGTATGATGGTAAGGATCTGACACGCGCCTATAGCAGCCTTTCACTTTGCTTCGTTCTCTCTCTTGGAGCCTCCCAGTTTATCGGGGCGATGATTGCCACGCTCACGAACTGGCGAGTGGCCATGCTGCTCGTCGCGATACCCTGTGTACTCATGGCAACACTGAAGGGCTGGAATATCGCAGCTCACCACATAGTTCCTCCACACCGAACAGGTGAGATTGCCAGTTTCCATAAGCTCATTGTGCAACCACGCTTCATCCTGCCTGTGCTTGCCGGAGGTTTTGGGTACTCCATCATCGTCGTATTTAGCAGTACAGCGCCCTTGCTTTTCCAGCAGTCCTTCAACTGGTCCATGTGGGAATATGGGCTATTGGGATGGCCAATCAGCATTGCCTATCTGCTCGGTACTCGTCTGGCGAGCACCCTTGCAACCGGCCACAACGAAGTAACGATGCTTCGATTTTCGAGTGCTTTGCTGTTACTTGGCGCACTCATCATGCTTATTGCATCATCACTGTTGAAAAATTCGGCTTACGCGATCTGGCTACCCTATTGCCTGATGCTTGTAGCTCAGGGAATGGCATACCCGGTGAGTCTGTCACTGGCAAGCAGGCAGTCAACAGGAGCTGCTTCTCCTGCCATGGCACTGATCGCTCTTGTTCACCAACTGCTGGCTGCCCTGACGAACTTGATATCCAGCTCCGTGGGCACGAGTCCCACTGTGCTGGTTATGTTATGCGCTGGATTGGCGTCACTCGCCTGGTTGGCAACTCGCTCCAGCCCCTGAACGCCATCGTCGCTTGCAATGTGAATCTTCTTGATGCATTGCATCAATTGCCAGATGAGCACCTGCTTGAGTGCCCCTCAGATACCACTTCAGCCAGGCCCTCCTCCGAAAGGAAGCCATCAAAATCCATCCCTTTGTGAAGGTCCATTCGGTCTTCCTCGCTTGAGTAAGTAAAGGAAAAAATGCCGCCACAAGGCGGCATTAGCAAGTCAGATACTTCTGACTCCCTCGTAACTCAACGCCTCGAATCCAATTCGAATCTTCTCCTCCGGCAGCTCATCGGCGATGAACACCATCACGCTTTCCCGCGTCTCGCCTTCCTTCCACTCGGCATCCCAGTCGAACCCGTACAGCTTCAGAACCCCCTGGAATACCAGGCGGCGGTCCTCGCCAGCAATGTTCAGCACGCCCTTGTAGCGCAGCAATTGCTTGCCATGCGCCTCCAGCAGCTCGTTCATGAAGTCGCTGAGCCGATCAATGTCCAACGGCGTTTCAGTACGCAGTACCAGTGTCGAGATACGGTCAGGGGTGGCGGGCTTGAGTACCGGGCGCAAGGTGTGCTTGAAGCTGATACCCAGGTCCGGGTTGAGGTTGAACCCGCGCACATCGAGCAGCTCGGCCAGGTCGATGCGGCCATGCTCGACCACGCGAATCGCCGCCCGGCCATTGATGCGCGCCAGGCGCTCGCGCAGGGCGTCGACCGCCTGTGGCTCGACCAGGTCGGTCTTGCTCAGCAGCAGCCGGTCGGCAAAGCCCACCTGGGCCTGGGCGATGGCCTGGGTCAGGTGCAGTTCGGCGTGGGCCGCGTCGACCAGGGTGACGATGCCGTCGAGCAGGTAACGATCACGCAGGTCCTCCTCGATGAAGAAGGTTTGCGCCACCGGTGCCGGATCAGCCAGGCCGGTGCATTCGATCACCAGGCGATCGAAGGCGATCTCGCCGGCGTCGAGGCGCTCGAGCAGCAAGTACAGGGCGCGGGTCAGGTCGCCATGGATGCTGCAGCATACGCAACCGTTGGCCAGCGTCATCACCTGCACCGGTTCGTCACCGAGCAACTGGCTGTCGATGCCGGCCTCACTGAACTCGTTCTCGATCACGGCGATCTTCAGGCCGTGCTCGGCCTTGAGCATGTGCTTGAGCAATGTGGTCTTGCCGGCGCCAAGGAAGCCGGTCAGCACGGTAACGGGAATGGGCGTTTGCACGCAGAAATCTCCTTGGGGCTGAAAATGACAGTGGGAGCCCGGTTGCCCGGGCTCCCACTGAATCACGCATGTCGCGGGTTCAACAGCACTTGGGCCCGGACTTGCCACCATAACGCGCTTCCTGGCGTTCGCGGAAGAACGCCTCGTAGCTCATCACCGGCTTGTCCGGGTGCTTGCTGCGCATGTGCTCGACATAGTTGTCGTAGTCGGGCATGCCGACCATCAGGCGGGCTGCCTGCCCCAGGTACTTACCCAGTCGACCCAGGTCGTTGAACATCACTGCAGTCCTCTCAAGCGTCAGGCAGGGCCTGGAACGGGGTTTCCTTGTCGGTGCGCTCCTTGCGGCCCAGGGCGGCCAGGCCGACCTTGACGGCAAAGAACAGCACGCTGAACACCACCACCAGGAACAGCACAGTCAGGCCGGCGTTGGTGTAGGCGTTGAAAATCACGTGCTGCATCTGCCCGATATCCTTGGCCGGGGCCAGTACCTGGCCGGCGTCCAGCGCGGTGCTGTACTTCTTGGCCAAGGCCAGGAAGCCTACGGCCGGATTCGGGTCGAACAGCTTGATCAGGCCCGCGGTGGTGGTACAGATCAGCAGCCACACGGCCGGCAACAGGGTGACCCAGACATAGCGCTGGCGCTTCATCTTGATCAGCACCACGGTACCCAGCATCAGGGCGATACCGGCGAGCATCTGGTTGGAGATACCGAACAGCGGCCAGAGCGTATTGATACCGCCCAGCGGGTCGATCACGCCCTGGTACAGCAGGTAGCCCCACAGCGCCACGCAACCCGCCGTGCCGATCAAGTTGGCGGTCCACGACTCGGTGCGCTTCAGGGCTGGCACGAAGCTGCCCAGCAGGTCCTGCAGCATGAAGCGACCGGCACGGGTACCAGCGTCCACCGCGGTGAGGATGAACAGCGCCTCGAACAGAATCGCGAAGTGGTACCAGAACGCCATGGTGTTCTCACCCGGCAATACCTGGTGCAGGATCTGCGCGATACCCACCGCCAGCGTCGGTGCACCACCGGCACGGGCCAGGATGGTGTGCTCGCCGATGTCACGGGCGGTAGCCTCGAGCTGCTCGGGGGTGATCATGAAGCCCCAACTGCTGACCGTCTGCGCCACCGAGGCGACGTCGGCACCAACCACCGCAGCCGGGCTGTTCATGGCGAAGTACACGCCCGGCTCGATCACCGAGGCGGCGACCATGGCCATGATGGCGACGAACGACTCCATGAGCATGCCGCCGTAGCCGATGTAGCGGGCGTTGGCTTCGTTGTCCAGCAGCTTGGGCGTGGTGCCCGAAGAAATCAGCGCATGGAAGCCGGACACCGCGCCACAGGCGATGGTGATGAACAGGAACGGGAACAGGGTGCCCTTCCATACCGGGCCGGTACCGTCGGTGAACTGCGTCAGCGCGGGCATTTTCAGCTCGGGCGCAATGACCAGGATGCCGATGGCAAGGCCGACGATAGTGCCGATCTTGAGGAAGGTCGACAGGTAGTCACGCGGCGCCAGCACCAGCCACACCGGCAACACGGCGGCGACGAAGCCGTAGCCCACGAGCATCCAGGTGATCTGCACGCCGGTGAAGGTGAACGCCGGGCCCCACACCGGATCCGCGGCGATCTGGCCCCCCAGCCAGATCGACAGCAGCAGCAGGATCACACCGACGACCGAGATCTCGCCGATGCGCCCCGGACGGATGTAGCGCATGTAGATGCCCATGAACATCGCGATCGGGATGGTCGCCATCACCGTGAACATGCCCCAAGGGCTTTCGGCCAGGGCCTTGACCACGATCAGCGCCAGCACCGCGAGGATGATGATCATGATCAGGAAGCAGCCGAACAGGGCGATGGTGCCGGGGATTCGGCCCATCTCCTCACGGACCATGTCACCCAGCGACCGGCCGTTGCGGCGGGTGGACAGGAACAGGACCATGAAGTCCTGCACCGCGCCAGCCAGCACCACGCCGGCGATCAGCCACAACGTACCGGGCAGGTAGCCCATCTGCGCCGCGAGCACCGGGCCCACGAGCGGGCCGGCACCGGCAATGGCGGCGAAGTGATGGCCGAAGAGGATGTGCTTGTTGGTCGGGACGTAGTCCAGGCCATCGTTGTTGAGTACCGCGGGCGTGGCCCGGCGAGGATCGAGCTGCATCACCTTGGTGGCGATGAACAGGCTGTAGTAACGGTAGGCAACCAGGTAGATGGCCACTGCCGCGACCACGATCCACAAGGCGTTGATTGCCTCACCGCGACGCAGGGCAACCACACCCAGCGCGCAGGCCCCTATGACTGCCAGCGCCAGCCACGGAATGTGGCGTAGCAGGCTATTATTGTTGTTCATGGTTTACTTCCAGCTGGTGGATTGGAAAAGACCGCCCATCGAGTCTAGGGCGAGTCAAAGCGCATTGCCACACTTGCTTTGGTCTAGAGCCTCTGCGGCCAGATTGCGGTACCTGATACAGCGGCAGAATTAACTATAGTCAGGTTGAACCCCCGAGGGCCTTTCCCATGAGCGATCACGACGAACGCCGCCGTTTCCAACGCATCGCCTTCGATGCCCCCGCCGAATTGCGCCAGGGTGAACGCCGCTGGCCAGTGCAACTGCTCGACCTGTCGCTCAAAGGCTTGCTGATCAAATGCCCCAAGCCCTGGGATGCCGACCTGACCCAGGATTTCGAAGCGATCATCCAGCTGAACGACAAGCAGACCCAGGTTCAGATGCAAGTTGAACTGCGCCACGAAGAACCGACCCGCCTGGGCTTCGTCTGCCTGTATATCGATATTGACTCGATGACCCATCTGCACCGTCTGGTGGAACTGAACGTGGGCGACAGCACCGAAATGATGCGCGAGCTGCGCGAACTCATCGAAGATTGAAATCTCTTAGCCTGCTAACAATCTGGCTGTGACAGCTTTCCTGTCCAGCCAGACAGCTTCTCTCTCCCACCGCACACGTTTGTACACACCCCTCTAGAACAGCTCCATGCATGTTGGAACGCAACGTGCATCCAGGTTTTGCGCGCCCTGGAAGCACCCTTGCCGACGCTACGATCAAAACTTTGTATACAATTCTTGTGGCAATGTTTTGTCAGACTTGTCTACAGTAGCGGCACAACAATAAACAGAGAGCCTGCTCCAATGACCACGTCCCCCAGCACGTCTCCCGCCCCGCGCCCCGAGGACGAAAATCTCGGCCTCGGCGCCAACCTGGCCTACGGGCTGCAACATGTCCTGACCATGTACGGAGGGATCGTCGCCGTCCCGCTGATCCTGGGCCAGGCTGCCGGCCTGGGCCCCGCGGAGATCGGCCTGCTGATCGCCGCCTCGCTGTTCGCGGGTGGCCTGGCGACATTGCTGCAAACCCTCGGGTTGCCGTTCTTCGGCTGTCAACTGCCGCTGGTGCAAGGGGTGTCGTTCGCTGGCGTGGCAACCATGGGCGCCATCATCAGCAGTGAAGGTGGCGGCGGGCTTCAGGGCGTACTCGGCGCAGTCATGGCGGCGTCGTTGATCGGTTTTCTGATCACCCCCGTGTTCTCGCGCATCACCAAGTTCTTCCCGCCCCTGGTGACCGGCATCGTCATCACCACCATCGGCCTGACCCTCATGCCCGTGGCCGCGCGCTGGGTGATGGGCGGCAACAGCGCCTCGCCCGAGTTCGGCAGCGTGGCCAACATCGGCCTGGCGGCATTGACCTTCGCCATCGTCCTGCTGCTGAGCAAGCTGGGTAACGCGACCATCTCGCGGCTGTCGATCCTGCTGGCCATGGTGGTGGGTACCCTGATCGCCTGGGCACTGGGCATGACCGACTTCAGCAAGGTCGGCGAAGGCCCGATGTTCGCCTTCCCCAGCCCGTTTCATTTCGGTATGCCGACGTTCCACATCGCTGCGATCCTGTCGATGTGCATCGTGATCATGGTGACCCTGGTGGAAACCTCCGCGGACATCCTCGCGGTTGGTGAGATCATCGACACCAAGGTCGACTCCAAGCGCCTGGGCAATGGCCTGCGCGCCGACATGGCATCGAGCATCCTGGCACCGATCTTCGGCTCGTTCACCCAGAGCGCCTTCGCCCAGAACGTCGGCCTGGTGGCCGTGACCGGCGTGAAGAGCCGCTATGTGGTGGCCACCGGTGGCGTGATCCTGGTGGTGCTGGGCCTGCTACCGGTAATGGGCCGGGTCATCGCCGCAGTACCAACCCCTGTGCTGGGTGGCGCCGGCATCGTGCTGTTCGGCACCGTGGCCGCCAGCGGCATCCGCACCTTGTCCAAGGTCAACTACAAGAACAACGTCAACCTGATCATCGTTGCCGCCTCGCTGGGCTTCGGCATGATCCCGATCGCGGCGCCGACCTTCTACCACAACTTCCCGAACTGGTTCGAAACCATCTTCCACTCGGGCATCAGCTCGGCGGCGATCATGGCCATCCTGCTGAACCTGATCTTCAACCACTTCACCACCGGCAACTCCGACCAGCAGTCGGTGTTCGCCGCCGCCTACGAGCGCACCATCAACTACGCGGACATCTCCGCGCTGCGTGATGGCGACTACTTCAAAGATGGCAAGCTGTTCGACGCCGATGGCAACGAAGTTCCCGTAATGGAAGTGAACAGCGAAGGCGAGCCGGTCCGGCGACGGGAAACGGCCGCCGAACACTGAGCAGGCAACCAATGAAAAGCCCCGGCACATGCCGGGGCTTTTGCTTGAAAGGTGGCCAAGTCCCTTTGGCCGACGGGACATCCCTTACTCGGCTTTCAGGCCATCAGCCGAGACGGCCTGCACGCCTTTGATCTTCTTGGCGATGGCAACCGCCATGTCCTTCTGGGCATCGGTGATGGCCACGTCCGAGGACAGGGACACGACGCCTTTGTTGGTTTCGACCTTGATGTCACTGCCTGGCACGCCTTTCTCGGTCATCAGGTCAGCCTTCACCTTGGTGGTGATCCAAGTGTCGGAGGTAGCTTCCTTGGCTTTGGTCACCTCACCGGCCGCCAGCGTCATCGGGGCCTGGGTGGACTGTTGGGCAAACGCCGCATTAGCCAGGGTCAGGGTCAGAGCGGTAGCAGTAGCGGCAGCAATGGCGAACTTCTTCATGAGGGTCACTCCTGTTTTTCGAAAGGTCTGCGCCGTGGATCCTGGCGACAGGTATGAAGGTAGGTGCACGCGCCGTGCCAGCTTTTGGTCTGCTTATATTTCCTTAAAATTCAATAGGTTAGCATCATGCTCATTCATGCATGATCGTGCAATCTGCAATACCTTGGAAAAAACGATGTGCAAGATGCATGTTCGCTGGCAGGTTTCGGAACCTTCTGTAGGAGCGGCTTGAGCCGCGATGCAGACACCACGCTTCTGGCACCCGCTTCGCGGGTATTCGCGGCTAAAGCCGCTCCTACAGAGCTCGAATCAGATCAATATCCAGGCAACAAAAAAGGGCCCCGAAGGGCCCTTTTCCTGTTACGCGTCAGTCGCTCAGACGCCCGATGCCTTGGCAGCGGCAACGTCCTTGATCGACAGCTTGATACGGCCGCGGTTGTCCACGTCCAGTACCAGCACTTCGACTTCCTGACCTTCTTTCAGCACATCGGTGACTTTCTCGACGCGAGCGTCGCTCAGCATGGAGATGTGCACCAGGCCGTCCTTGCCCGGCAGGATGTTGACGAAGGCGCCGAAGTCGACGATGCGCTCGACCTTGCCGACGTAGATCTTGCCGATCTCGGCCTCGGCGGTGATGCCCAGGATGCGCTGCTTGGCAGCGTCCGCGGCTTCCTTGGTCTCGCCGAAGATCTTGATCGAACCGTCGTCTTCGATGTCGATCGAGGCCTTGGTCTCTTCGCAGATGGCGCGGATGGTGGCGCCGCCCTTACCGATGACGTCACGGATCTTGTCGGTGTCGATCTTCATCGCGATCATGGTCGGAGCGTTGGCCGACAGTTCGGTACGCGACTCGCCGATGATCTGGTTCATCTGGCCGAGGATGTTCAGGCGCGCTTCCAGGGCCTGGCCCAGGGCGATTTCCATGATCTCTTCGGTGATGCCGTTGATCTTGATGTCCATCTGCAGCGCGGTGACGCCCTTGGCGGTACCGGCTACCTTGAAGTCCATGTCGCCCAGGTGGTCTTCGTCACCCAGGATGTCGGTCAGGACGGCGAACTTGTCACCTTCCTTGACCAGGCCCATGGCGATACCGGCAACCGGCGCCTTCATCGGTACACCGGCGTCCATCAGGGCCAGGGATGCACCACAGACCGAAGCCATGGAGCTGGAACCGTTGGATTCGGTGATTTCCGACACCACGCGGATGGTGTACGGGAACACGTCGGCGGCCGGCAGCATGGCCTGGACCGAACGGCGGGCCAGACGGCCGTGGCCGATTTCGCGACGGCCGGCACCGCCCATGCGGCCACACTCGCCCACCGAGAACGGCGGGAAGTTGTAGTGCAGCATGAAGGGGTCTTTCTTCTCGCCTTCGAGGGTGTCCAGCAGCTGGGCGTCACGGGCAGTACCCAGGGTCGCGACGACCAGGGCCTGAGTTTCGCCACGGGTGAACAGTGCCGAACCGTGGGTCTTGGGCAGAACGCCGACTTCGATGTTCAGCGGGCGCACGGTCTTGGTGTCGCGGCCGTCGATACGTGGCTTGCCGTTGACGATGTTTTCGCGAACGGTGCGGTATTCGATCTCGCCGAAGATGTCTTTGACTTCACCGGCCGATGGCTGGCCTTCTTCACCGGAGAACTTGGCAACCGCCTGGTCGCGCAGCTCACCCAGGCGCGCATAACGGTCGGCCTTGACGGTGATGGTGTAACCCTGGGAGACCGCCTCGCCGAACTCGGCGCGGATGGCGTCGAACAGGGCGGTATTGGCAACGGCAGGTTTCCAGTCCCAGGTAGGCTTGGCGGCTTCGGCAGCCAGCTCTTTGACCGCTTTGATCACGGCCTGGAATTCGTCGTGGGCAAACAGCACGGCGCCCAGCATCTGGTCTTCGGTCAGCTCCTGGGCTTCCGATTCAACCATCAGCACAGCATCCGAGGTACCGGCAACGACCATGTCCAGGCTCGAGGCAGCCAGTTGCTCGTAGGTCGGGTTCAGCAGGTAGCCGGTGCTTTCGTGGAAGGCAACACGGGCGGCGCCGATCGGGCCTTCGAACGGGATGCCCGAGATGGCCAGGGCAGCCGAGGTACCGATCATGGCGGCGATGTCCGGGTCGGTCTTCTTGCTGGTGGAAACCACGGTGCAGACGACCTGGACTTCATTCATGAAGCCTTCAGGGAACAGCGGACGGATCGGACGGTCGATCAGGCGCGAGGTCAGGGTTTCTTTTTCGGAAGGACGGCCTTCACGCTTGAAGAAACCACCCGGGATCTTGCCAGCGGCGTAGGTCTTTTCCTGGTAGTGCACGGACAGCGGGAAGAAGCCCTTGCCCGGGTCAGCTTGCTTGGCGCCGACCACGGTCACCAGCACGGTGACGTCGTTGTCGACGGTGACCAGCACAGCGCCGGTGGCCTGACGGGCAATACGGCCCGTTTCGAGCGTAACGGTCGATTGACCGAACTGGAATGTCTTGATTACCGGGTTCACGGTTTCCTACCTTTTTCAGTGGCTCTTGGGGGAACGGGTTCTTGCGAATTCTTGGGCAGAACGGGGAATCGGCCCCATTGACCGTCCAGATACAACACGAGGCTGGGAGCCTGGTGCCGGGCGGATGAACCGCACGGCGAACCAGGCTGCCAACCTCGCAGATCGCGTAGTGTGTCCAACGGCGACGCTGACAGGCAGCGATGCCGAAGAATGCGACACACCATGCAACACCACTGGCCAGGCCGCTATTAGCGACGCAGGCCCAGGCGACCGATCAGGGCGCTGTAACGAGTGGTGTCCTTGCCCTTCAGGTAGTCCAGCAGCTTACGACGCTGGTTGACCATACGGATCAGACCACGACGGGAGTGGTGGTCTTTTTCGTTGGACTTGAAGTGACCTTGCAGCTTGTTGATGTTGAAGGTCAGCAGAGCAACCTGCACTTCCGGGCTACCGGTATCGCCGGCGGCTTGCTGGTAATCGGCAACGATCTGGGCTTTTTCTTCGACGCTGAGGGCCATTTGGCTTCTCCTGATAAACGGATCCCGCGAGCGGGGTCCAATAGGCCAGGGACAAATCCCTGTATTGATAAAGAAGGTGTGACCGCGCCTACTAACAGCCACCCTTGATCCCGCGGACCTCGGCCGAAGCCTCGCCCCACGGTTTCGGTCATTCCGACCGAATCAGCCGACGCGGCGCAATGCGCCCGTCTTCGCTCACTTCACCGATTCCGATGAAGCGGCCATTGTGATCCTGTACGCGGACCATGCCAAACTGCGGTGCGTCCGGCGCGCGTACCGCCTGGCCGTGCAGCCAGTAGAACGCGCTGTGCTCGGACAACAGCACCAGTGGCCAGTCCTGCAGCCCGCTGTCGGACGGCATCAGGAAGCGATCGAGCGCTTCATTGCCACCCTCTGCGTGGGCCTGTTCGAGCTCCTCGAGCGTCACGGTCTGTGCCAGCGCGAAAGGGCCAGCCTGGGTGCGGCGCAGTTCGGCGACGTAGGCTCCGCAGCCCAGCGCCTCACCGATATCCTCGACCAGCGTGCGGATATAGGTGCCTTTGCTGCATCCAACCGACAGTCGCGCACGGGTACCTTCGCACTCGAGCAACTCCAAGCGGCCAATAGTAACAGAACGCGCCTCGCGCTCCACTACCTCTCCTGCACGCGCCAGCTTGTAAAGCGGCTGGCCATCACGCTTGAGCGCCGAGTACATCGGCGGTACCTGCTGGATGTCACCCTTGAAACGCGGGATCACCGCCTCGATATCGGCGCGACCAACGGTCACTTCGCGGGTCTGCAGGACTTCGCCCTCGGCGTCCGCGGTGGTGGTGGTCTGCCCCAGCTGCATGACCGTCTCGTAGCCCTTGTCGGAATCGAGCAGGTACTGGGAGAACTTGGTCGCTTCACCGAAGCACAGCGGCAGCACGCCGGTGGCCAGCGGGTCGAGGCTGCCGGTGTGGCCGGCCTTTTCCGCGTTGAGCAACCAGCGGACCTTCTGCAAGGCGGCGTTGGAGGTGAACCCCAATGGTTTGTCGAGCAGGATGATGCCGCTGACATTGCGGCGGATACGTTTGACCTGGGCCACCGCTTACTCCTTGGCGTCCAGCTCGTCGGCATCCTTGTGCAGGCGGTCTTCGGCCACCGCACGTTCGATCAGCGCCGACAGGTGGACACCACGGCTGACGCTTTCATCGAAGTGGAAGTGCAATTGCGGCACGCTGCGCAGTTGCATGACGCGGCCCAGGTGCAGGCGCAGGAAGCTCGCGGCGCTGGTGAGGGCCTTGAGGGTCTGCGGCACGGCATCGGTGCCATCCTGGCCCATGACCGTGATGAAGACCTTGGCGTGGCCAAGGTCACGGCTGACGTCGACGGCGGTGATGGTCACCAGGCCGACGCGCGGATCTTTGACTTCACGGCGGATCAGTTCGGCCAGCTCACGCTGCATCTGATCGCCGATGCGTTGGGTACGGCTATATTCTTTTGCCATTCTTGCTACCTGTAACGTAAAGCGGCAAACGCCCGGTCAGACTGAAGCCTGACCGGGCGCTACCTTGTGAGGCGCCGCCAACCGCCTTGCGACGGGGCCTGCGCCACGCTCGCCCCTTACAGGGTACGAGCCACCTGGACTTTCTCGAAGACTTCGATCTTGTCGCCGACCTTGACGTCGTTGTAGCTCTTGACGCCAATACCGCACTCCATGCCGTTACGCACTTCGGAGGCATCGTCCTTGAAGCGACGCAGCGATTCCAGTTCGCCTTCGAAGATCACCACGTCCTCGCGCAGTACGCGGATCGGACGGTTGCGGTACACGGTACCCTCGATGACCATACAGCCAGCGATGGCGCCGAACTTCGGCGAACGGAACACGTCCCGCACTTCGGCGACACCCAGGATGTTCTCGCGAACATCGCTGCCGAGCATGCCGGTCAACGCTTTCTTGACGTCTTCGATGATGTCGTAGATCACGTTGTAGTAACGCATGTCCAGACCTTCCTGCTCGACGATCTTGCGCGCGCCGGCATCGGCACGTACGTTGAAGCCGAACAGTACCGCGTTCGAAGCCAGTGCCAGGTTGGCGTCGCTTTCGGTGATACCACCGACGCCGCCACCGATCACGCGCACCTGGACTTCGTCGTTGCCCAGGCTGCCGAGCGAACCCTGCAGCGCTTCGAGCGAACCACGCACATCGGTCTTGAGGACGATGTTGAGGGTCTTCTTCTCTTCCTGACCCATGGTCTCGAAGATGTTTTCCAGCTTGCCGGCGTGAGCACGGGCCAGCTTGACCTCGCGGTACTTGCCTTGACGGAACAGGGCAACTTCGCGGGCCTTCTTCTCGTCGGCGACCACGGACATCTCGTCACCCGCGTCCGGGGTGCCGTCCAGGCCGAGGATCTCGACCGGAATCGACGGGCCGGCTTCCTTCACAGGCTTGCCGTTCTCGTCGAGCATGGCACGCACGCGGCCATAGTTGGAACCGACCAGGACCATGTCGCCCTGACGCAGGGTACCGTCCTGAACCAGGATGGTGGCCACCGGGCCACGGCCCTTGTCCAGGCGCGACTCGACCACGACACCGCGACCAGGTGCGGTCGGAGTGGCCTTGAGTTCGAGGATCTCGGCCTGCAGCAGTACAGCTTCGAGCAGCTCGTCGACACCAGTACCCATCTTCGCCGAGACCTTGACGAACGGGGTGTCACCACCCCAGTCCTCGGAGGTCACGCCTTCGACGGCCAGCTCGTTGCGGATGCGATCGAGGTCAGCACCCGGCTTGTCGATCTTGTTCACCGCGACAACCAGCGGAACGCCAGCGGCTTTCGCGTGCTGGACGGCTTCGCGGGTCTGCGGCATCACGCCGTCGTCCGCCGCCACCACCAGGATGACGATGTCGGTCGCCTTGGCACCACGGGCACGCATCTGAGTGAACGCTGCGTGGCCGGGGGTGTCGAGGAAGGTGACCATGCCGCGGTCGGTTTCCACGTGGTAGGCACCGATGTGCTGGGTGATACCACCGGCTTCGCCAGCGGCAACCTTGGCACGACGGATGTAGTCGAGCAGCGAGGTCTTGCCGTGGTCGACGTGGCCCATGACGGTCACGACCGGCGCGCGGGACTCGCTGACACCTTCGAACTTCAGCGATTCGGCCAGGGAATCTTCCAGGGCAGTGTCGCTGACCAGGGTGACCTTGTGGCCCAGTTCTTCGGCAATCAGCTGAGCGGTTTCCTGGTCGAGCACCTGGTTGATGGTGACCGGGGTACCCATCTTGAACATGAACTTGACGACTTCAGCGCCTTTGACCGACATCTGCTGCGCCAAGTCCGAAACGGTGATGGTCTCGCCGATGGTCACGTCACGGATGACTGGACCGGTCGGGTTCTGGAAGCCATGCTGGTTGCGCTTCTTCGGCTTGCCCTTGCCACCGCGACCGCGACGGAAACCATCGCTCTCTTCTTCGGTGGTGCGTGGCGCGGCACGCGGAGTCGGAGCCTTTTCCTTCTCCTTGACCTTGACCTTGATGGACACTCGCGGCGCTTCGCCACGGCGCTCGCCAGCAACACCGCCGCCACGACGATCATCGTCACGGGTGCGGCTTTCATTGCGACGGGCTTCGTCCTTCTTGCGCTCAGCGGCACGGGCGGCGGCGTCTTCGGACACCGGCGCGTCAGGCACTGCAGGAGCAGCAGGCGCGGCGGCAGCCGGAGCTGGCTCAGCCTTGGCCACAGGGGCGGCGGCAGGCGCTTGCGCGGCCTGGCGACGAGCCTGTTCTTCGTTGCGCTGGCGAACGTCGGCGTCAACCTTCTCGCGCGCGGCGTTCTCAGCGGCGCGGCGCTCTTCCTGCTCACGCTTCTGCTCGGCCTGGATCTCTTCCGGGCTGCGCTGCACGAACACTTTCTTCTTGCGTACTTCTACGCTGATGCTTTTGCTACCGGCGACACGCAGAGTGCTGGTGGTCTTGCGCTGCAAGGTGATCTTGCGCGGCTCTTCCGCCTTGCTCTTGTGGCTGCTTTTCAAATGAGTCAGCAGGGTCTGCTTCTCATTGTCGGTCACTACCTGACCGGCGTCGGTGTGCGGCAGACCTGCCTCACGCATCTGCTGCAGCAGGCGCTCTACCGGTGCCTCGACCTCTTGGGCCAGTTCTTTCACCGTGACTTGCGTCATGCACTTCTCTCCTCAGGCCGCGCCTAATTACTCGAACCAGTGGGCTCGGGCGGCCATGATCAACTTGCCGGCACGCTCTTCGTCGATGCCGTCGATGTCGAGCAGATCGTCAATCGACTGCTCGGCCAGGTCTTCGCGGTTAACCACGCCGCGCACCGCCAGTTCGGCCGCCAGGTCCTTGTCCATGCCCTCGAGGGAGAGCAGGTCGTCGGCCGGATGGGCGTCTGCCAGTTTTTCTTCGGTAGCGATGGCCTTGGTCAACAAACGGTCCTTGGCACGAGCACGCAGCTCGTTGACGATGTCCTCGTCAAAGCCATCGATGTTGAGCATTTCTTCCAACGGTACGTAGGCAATTTCTTCGAGGCTGGTGAAGCCTTCGTCGACCAGCACCTGTGCCAGCTCTTCGTCGACTTCCAGTTCATCGATAAAATTACGCAGGATGTCGCCGGTTTCCGCTTGTTGCTTGGCCTGGATGTCCTTCTCGGTCATCACGTTCAGGGTCCAGGCAGTCAGCTGGCTGGCCAGACGGACGTTCTGGCCGCCACGTCCGATGGCCTGGGCCAGGTTATCCTCGGCTACCGCGATATCCATCGCATGGGCGTCCTCATCAACGATGATCGCAGCAACCTCTGCTGGCGACATGGCGTTGATGACGAACTGCGCCGGGTTCTCGTCCCACAGGACGATATCCACACGCTCGCCACCCAGCTCGCCGGATACGGCCTGGACGCGCGAACCACGCATGCCGATGCAGGCGCCTTGCGGGTCGATGCGCTTGTCCTTGGAGCGGACGGCGATCTTGGCACGCGATCCCGGATCACGGGAGGCGGCCATGACTTCGATGAGGCCTTCGGCGATTTCCGGCACTTCGATGCGGAACAGCTCGATCAGCATCTGCGGCGCGGTGCGCGACAGGACCAGCTGCGGGCCGCGGTTCTCGGTGCGGATTTCCTTGAGCAGCGCACGCAGGCGCACGCCGACACGGAAGGTCTCACGGGGAATGATGTCTTCACGCGCCAGCAGCGCCTCGGCGTTGTTGCCAAGGTCGACGATGACGTTGTCGCGGGTGACCTTCTTCACGGTACCGGAGATGATCTCGCCCACGCGTTCGCGGTAGGCGTCGACGACTTGCGCGCGCTCGGCCTCGCGGACCTTCTGCACGATGACCTGCTTGGCGGTCTGAGCGGCGATGCGACCGAACTCGATCGACTCGATCTTCTCTTCGATCACGTCACCGATCTTGGCGTCCGGGTGCGTGTCCTGGATCTTGCTCAGCCAGGTCTCGATGGCTGGATCGTCCAGGTCGTTCTCGTCGACCACGGTCCAGCGACGGAAAGTCTCGTAGCTACCCGTGTGGCGGTTGATTTCCACACGCAGGTCGACTTCGTCCTCAAAACGTTTTTTGGTTGCAGTGGCCAGGGCCACTTCCAGCGCTTCGAAAATGACGCCGGGTGGTACACCCTTTTCGTTGGATACCGATTCAACAACCAGCAGTACTTCTTTGCTCATCGTACGCCTCGCCTTGCGCAAGCCATTGGCCCCGGAAAGTCCTCCGGGCCCGGCACGTCTCAGTCAAAACTGGGAATAATATTGGCCTTGTCGATCGAGTCGATCGGCAACAGGAACTCGTGATTGTCCACCTGGACCACCACATCCTGCTCCTCCACACCACGGAGAAGGCCCTGGAAGTTACGACGACCTTCGAAGGGCGTACGCAGCTTGATCTTCACCTGCTCGCCGGCATGCGAAGCAAACTGTTCAAGGGTGAACAGCGGGCGATCCATGCCTGGAGAGGACACCTCGAGGGTATATTCAGAGCTGATCGGATCTTCCACATCGAGGATGGCGCTGGCCTGACGGCTGACGGCTTCGCAGTCTTCCACCAGGATGCCGCCTTCCTTGTCGATGTAGATACGCAGTACCGAATGTTTCCCCTGGGAGACGTATTCGATCCCCCAGCATTGGTAGCCCAGACCCTCGACAACCGGGGCCAACAAGGCCTGCAACTGTTCTAGCTTGCTCGACACCTGAACCCCCTCGTGCATGCTGTGCAAATAAAAAATGGGCGAAGCGCCCATCCCTGAAAGCGCCGTTGGACAACGACGCCTAAAACTGTTCGGCTAGCAAAAAGCCCCTGAAAAGGGGCTCTGCTGAAGCTGGTTGCGGGGGCTGGATTTGAACCAACGACCTTCGGGTTATGAGCCCGACGAGCTACCAAGCTGCTCCACCCCGCGACAAAGCTGGGGCGAAAGTATAAGACTGAACCCTTTGCTGGGTCAATCCGACCTCCACCTGCAAGAAAGCCCGCTCAAAGCGGGCTTTCATGCTTCAATTGGTACCGAGAAGGGGACTCGAACCCCTACACCCTATGGGCACAACCACCTCAAGGTTGCGTGTCTACCAATTCCACCACCTCGGCAATACTACTTGAAACCCGTTACTGCTGCTCTTTCGCTGGAGGAGGTACGTCACCGGAGTTGGTGGCTTCACTCTTCTGCTGCTGGAGCACCGGTACATCATCATTGACCGCCGGCTTTGGCTCTTTGACTTCCAGCACTGCTGGATCTGGCAGACCAGCTTGAGTCAGCTGGTGAGCTTGCTGCTTGGCGAAGTATCCTAACCCAAGTGCAGTCAAAAAGAAAGTGGCGGCAAGTATAGCAGTAACTTTACTCAAAAAGGTAGCGGAACCTTGGCTTCCGAACACAGTATTTGAAGCACCTGCGCCGAAAGATGCACCTGCTTCCGCACCTTTACCCTGTTGCAGCAACACCATTACAACCAGTGCCAACGCTGCCAACAGATGAAAAACAACTACGACTGTTTCCAGCATTTGTTCAGTTTCCTGCGGCGCGACAAATTGCACCGAATTCGTCTGCGTTCAGGGACGCTCCACCAATGAGCCCCCCATCGATATCCGGCATGCCGAACAGTTCAGCCGCATTGGCCGCCTTCACGCTGCCGCCGTAGAGAAGTTGCACCTTAGCTGCAACTTCGGCGTCCATCACCGCCAACTGCTTGCGGATGGCTGCATGCACATCCTGGGCTTGTTGTGGCGAGGCCGTCAAACCAGTACCGATGGCCCAAACAGGCTCATAGGCAATTACTGCATTGGCAAAAGCCCTGATACCGAACGCGTCGATAACACTGCTTAGTTGACGCCCTACAACTTCGAGCGTCTCGCCTGCTTCGCGCTCTGCGAGAGTTTCCCCTATACAGAGCACCGGCGTCAAACCACTTTTCTGAGCCGCTGCAAACTTCCGGTTCAGCACTTCGTCGCTTTCACCAATAATCTGGCGACGCTCGGAGTGCCCAACCAGAACATACTTGCAACCGACTTCAGCCAGCTGACTCGGAGCAACTTCACCGGTCAGCGCGCCTTGCTCAGGCTGTACAGCAGAATTCTGAGCGCCTACGCTGATTCCCTTGCCTTCCAGGCCATCGATCACCTGGGTGATAAACAGCGAAGGCGGAAACACCGCGACTTCCACACCGCTGGGCAGGGACATATTGCCCAAGCCCTGAGTCAGCTCTACGACGCTGGCGCGGGTACCGTGCATCTTCCAGTTACCAGCTACCATGGGGCGACGCATGCTTTACCTCGTCGGTCAAAGTGGGCGCAGATCTTACCCAACCCGATCTGCGCTGGCAAGCCTATTTCAGGCACAAACTTCAGCAACGAGTTTCGCCAGGGCTTCGGCATGGCCACGCACCTGGTTTTCGTCGTCGCCTTCGACCATCACACGCACCAACGGTTCGGTGCCGGACTTGCGCAGCAGCACCCGCCCGCGCCCAGCCATGGCCTCGGTCGCCTTGTCGCTCGCCTCTTTCACCAGCGGGTTTTGCAACGGGTCACTCTTGCCCGCTTCGAAGCGCACGTTGATCAATACCTGCGGGCACTTGCGCACGCCCTGACGCGCCTGGGCAAGGGTCTCGCCTTTACGCTTGAGGGCCATCAGCACCTGCAGCGCGGCAATGATCGCATCGCCGGTGGTGGTGTGGTTGCAGCACACGACATGCCCGGAATTCTCGCCACCCAGCAGCCACTCGCGCTCGAGCAGCTCGGCCATGACATAACGGTCGCCGACCTTGGCCCGCACGAACGGGATGTCCAGCTCCTTGAAGGCCAGCTCCAGGCCCAGGTTGCTCATGAGCGTGCCGACCACGCCACCCTGCAGCTTGCCGCGGTCATGCAGGTCTCGACCGATGATATACAACAACTCGTCACCGTCGACGATGGCACCGGTATGGTCGACCATCAGTACCCGGTCACCGTCGCCATCGAAAGCGATGCCCAGGTCGGCATGCCCCACCAGCACCGCGGCTTGCAGCGACTCGATGTGGGTCGAGCCGCAACCCTCATTGATGTTCAGCCCATCAGGCGCTGCGTGCAGTACCGTCACCTCGGCACCCAGCTCACGGAACACGCTCGGCGCGACCTTATAGGTGGCGCCATGGGCGCAATCCACGACGATCTTGAGCCCTTCGAAGCTGGTACTGGTCGGTACGCTGCTCTTGCAGAACTCGATGTAGCGACCTGCGGCGTCGTTGATCCGCGACACCTTGCCCAGCTTGCCGGACTCGACGACCGTCATCGGCTGATCGAGCAGCTCCTCGATCATCAGCTCGACTTCATCGGGTAGCTTGGTGCCACTACCGGAGAAGAACTTGATGCCGTTGTCGTCATGCGGATTGTGCGAGGCACTGATAACGATCCCAGCTTCGGCATGGAAGGTGCGGGTCAGGTAGGCGATAGCTGGCGTTGGCATCGGCCCGAGCAGCATGACGTCGGCACCGGCCGCGGACAGCCCGGCCTCGAGCGCGGACTCGAACATGTAACCGGAGATCCGGGTGTCCTTGCCCACCAGCACACGGCAGTGGCCTTGCTTGCGGAAGGCCATGCCCGCCGCCCAGCCCAGTTTCAGCATGAAATCCGGGGTGATCGGAAACTGGCCAACACGGCCACGGATACCATCGGTACCAAAGTATTTTCTGCTCATGGGAACTCCAATGTTCTTATTCGGCGCCCTGCACGGCGGCGATCATACGCACCACATCGACGGTTTCGGCCACATCGTGCACACGCAGGATGCTCGCACCCTTGGTCATCGCCAAAGCCGCCAGCGCGAGGCTGCCGTAAAGCCGCTCGCCCACTGGCCGGTCCAGCGTGAGGCCGATCATGCTCTTGCGCGACACCCCCACCAATAGCGGGCGCCCGAGGCGGTATAGCGCCTCCATGTGCTTGAACAGACTGAGGTTGTGCTCAAGCGTCTTGGCAAACCCGAAACCCGGGTCGAGGATGATGCGTTCAGCGCCGATGCCAGCCGCCGCGCAGGCGGCCATGCGCTGCTCGAGGTAGCGCCCCACATCGGCGGTCACGTTTTCGTAATGCGGGTTGTCCTGCATGTTACCCGGCTCCCCGCGCATATGCATCAGGCAAACGGGCAGGCCGGTGTCAGCCGCGGCGCCAAGGGCACCGTCACGCTCCAGGGCACGCACGTCATTGATCAGGCCTGCGCCGAGACGGGCCGATTCGCGCATGACCGAAGGTGTCGAGGTGTCGACGGAAATGACCACGTCCAGCCGAGCATTCAAAGCCTCGACGATGGGTGCGACCCGCTCCAGTTCCTCGGTGGGCGAAACGGCCCGAGCACCAGGGCGAGTGGACTCCCCCCCGACATCGATCAATGTCGCACCGGCCGCCACCATCGCCTCGGCATGTCGCAACGCTTCGTCGCGCTGGCTGAAGCGCCCGCCATCGGAGAAGGAATCAGGGGTGATATTGAGAATACCCATGACATGGGTACGGGACAAATCAAGAACCCGGTTGCCGCAAGGCAACCGGGTCGGGTACAGCTGTGAGGTCATAGAAACCCTTAGTGTTGAGCCGCTGGGCCGCCGATCGGCGATTCCGGACGGTCACCCTGGGAGGCCTGGTTGCCGGATGTGCCGGCATCGTTGTCCCAGTCACGCGGCTCGCGTGGCGTACGGCCCGCCATGATGTCGTCGATCTGGTCGGCATCGATGGTTTCGTACTTCATCAGGGCCTCGGCCATGGCATCGAGCTTGTCGCGGTTTTCAGTCAGGATCTGCTTGGCCGTCGCATAGCACTGGTCGATGATGCTGCGCACTTCCGAGTCGATCAGCTTGGCGGTCTCGCCCGAAACGCTGGCATGCTGGCTGCCCGCGCTGCGACCCAGGAACACCTCACCCTCTTCTTCGGCATACATCAGCGGGCCGAGCTTCTCTGACAGGCCCCACTTGGTGACCATGTTTCGAGCAATCTGGCTGGCACGCATGATGTCGTTGGAAGCGCCGGTGGTGACACCGTCAAAGCCCAAGGTCATTTCTTCGGCGATACGACCACCATACAGCGAGCAGATCTGGCTGATCAGCGCTCGCTTGGAGAGGCTGTAGCGATCTTCTTCGGGCAGGAACATGGTCACACCCAGGGCACGGCCACGCGGAATGATCGAGACCTTGTACACCGGGTCATGCTCGGGCACCACACGACCAACGATGGCGTGACCGGCTTCGTGATAGGCGGTGTTCTGCTTCTCTTTCTCGGACATGACCATGGTCTTGCGCTCGGCGCCCATCATGATCTTGTCCTTGGCCAGCTCGAACTCCTTCATCTCGACCACACGCTTGCTGGAGCGCGCAGCGAACAGCGAGGCTTCGTTGACCAGGTTGGCCAGGTCGGCACCGGAGAAGCCCGGCGTACCACGGGCAATGACCGCGGCGTTGACGTTCTCGCCAACCGGCACCTTGCGCATGTGCACCTTGAGAATCTGCTCGCGACCGCGAATGTCCGGCAAACCAACCACCACCTGGCGGTCGAAGCGACCGGGGCGCAGCAGCGCCGGGTCGAGCACGTCGGGACGGTTGGTGGCGGCGATGACGATGATGCCATCGTTCATCTCGAAACCATCCATCTCGACCAGCAATTGGTTCAGGGTCTGTTCGCGCTCATCGTGACCACCGCCCATGCCGGCGCCACGGTGGCGACCCACGGCGTCGATCTCGTCGATGAAGATGATGCACGGCGCGTGCTTCTTGGCCTGTTCGAACATGTCGCGAACACGGCTGGCACCCACGCCGACGAACATCTCGACGAAGTCGGAACCGGAAATGGTGAAGAACGGCACCTTGGCTTCACCGGCAATGGCTTTGGCCAGCAGGGTTTTACCGGTACCGGGCGGGCCGACCATCAGCACGCCGCGCGGGATGCGACCACCCAGACGCTGGAACTTGCCCGGGTCACGCAGGAACTCGACCAGCTCGCCGACCTCTTCCTTGGCTTCGTCGCAACCAGCAACGTCGGCCAGGGTGGTTTTGACCTGGTCTTCGGAGAGCAGCCGCGCCTTGCTCTTGCCGAAGCTCATCGGGCCGCCCTTGCCGCCGGCACCGCCCTGCATCTGGCGCATGAAGAACATGAACACGGCGATGATCACGAGGATCGGGAAGCTGGCTACCAGCAGTTGAGTCCAGATGCTCTGCTGCTCAGGCTGCTTGCCCTCGACGGTAACGTGGTTGTCGACCAGGTCGCCGATCAGGCCATTGTCGGTGATGGCCGGGCGCACGGTCTTGAAGTTGTCGCCGTCGGTGCGCTTGCCGGTAATGATGTAGCCGTCGACGGTCACGCGCTCGACCTTGCCATCCTTGACCTGCTGGATGAAGTCGGAATAGTTGAGGGTCTGCGGCTCGTTAGGGCTGGAGAAGTTGTTCATCACCGTCACCAGGACGGCGGCGATGATCAACCAGAGGATCAGATTCTTTGCCATGTCGTTCAATTCGCTACCCTCTGAGGCCGGCGCACGACGCAGCCGTGCCTCGCATGATATTCATCGCCCTAACTTACTACATTACCCACGCATCCGCAGGCACCGTCTGTAACCCTTTGTGAAAGCTAGACTACACGAAGTTCGGACGATCCAGACGGGGTGACCGATTGGTTTTAACTATCGGAGCCCCCGCATAACGCCGCTCACGCGCCTTTGAACCCCTTGCCCAACAGGTACTGTTCACGGGAACGGTCCCGCGAGGACGACGGCTTGCGCATTTGCACCTTGTCGAACTTGCTGCGCACGTCCTTCAGGTACATGTCGAAACCTTCGCCCTGGAAAATCTTGATCAGGAAATCCCCGCCAGGCTTGAGCACGCGGGTTGCCAGATCCAGGGCCAGCTCACAGAGGAACATGGCGCGCGGCATGTCCACCGCGGGCGTACCACTCATATTGGGGGCCATGTCGGAAATCACAAGGTCCACATGTGAATCACCGACCGCCTGCAGGATCTGCTGAAGCACTTCGTCCTGGGTGAAGTCGCCCTGGATGAAGGTAACATCGGGAATCGAGTCCATTTCCAGGATGTCCGAGGCGATCAGCCGGCCCTGGCCGCCGATCAGACGACTGGTCACCTGCGACCAGCCACCCGGCGCGGCGCCGAGGTCGATCACACTCATGCCAGGGCGGATCAGGCGGTCTTTTTCCTGGATCTCCAGCAGCTTGTAGCTCGCGCGCGAGCGGTAGCCATCCTTCTGCGCCTGCTTGACGAAAGGATCGTTGAAATGTTCTCGCAGCCAGTTTGCGCTGCTTTTGGAACGTTGTACCACGGGGCACCTCGATGATATGCGTCGTGTTTGACTGGGCGGAGCCACAGGCCCTCGGGTAAAATGCCCGTCAATTTTACAGAATCAGACGAAAAGGGTCAGATTATGCCGCTCAATAACGAGCAGAAGAAGCAATACAAGTCCATTGGTCATGACCTGAAGCCGGTCCTGATCGTTGCTGGCAACGGTTTGAATGAAGGCGTGATCGCCGAGCTGGAACGCGCCCTGGTCGACCACGAGCTGATCAAGGTCGAGATTCGTTCGGAAGATCGCGAAGAGCGCGCCGAGACCATCGCCGAACTGTGCAAGGCTGGCCGCGCCGAGCTGGTGCAGACCATCGGCAAGAAAGCGCTGATCTACCGCAAGAACCCGCAGCCGAACAAGCAGCTGTCCAACATCCACCGTTACAAGTAACGGTAGCAGGGCTGCTGCGCAGCCCATCGCGACACAAGGCCGCTCCCACAGGGATTGCACCGACCTCGGCGCAACGCGATCCCTGTAGGAGCGGCCTTGTGCCGCGAAAGGGCCGCAAAGCGGCCCCGGCGATCTTGAACTGGTTACCGACGCGCCCTGACCGGGACCGGCTGGGCCACCAGCACGATGCCGGAAAAGCCCAGCACCAGGAAACAGAACATCTGCCAACGCTCGCCCACGGAAATCCCGTAGCGTAGCGTGTAGTAGCTGACGCAGGCCGCGAAACCGAGCAACAGCATCTGCCCGCGGAATTGCCGCCACCAGGCCGCCAGGCCGTCTACCCTCGCCAATACCGCCAGCTGGGTGATCAGCCCGAGCATCGCCACGCCGATCAACCAACGGTCGATCTGCGCGGCCACGTCATGCACCAGCAACGGCGCAAGGCCGCTCACCTTGAGCGCCGGCACCAGCCCCACATGGAACACCCACAGGCCACCGACCCAGAACACCTGGGCCAGCTGCCAGAGGATCCCCTCGAGGGATGGCGCCCGCAGGCGCCGGTCAGATGTGCTTGACTTCGACAATCTCGTACTCGACCGTGCCGCTTGGCGTCTTGACGACAACCGTATCACCTTCTTCCTTGCCGATGATGGCACGGGCAATTGGCGCACCGCTCGAGAGCTTGCCCTGCTTAACGTCGGCTTCGTCTTCACCGACGATCTGGTAGGTCACCTTTTCATCGGTTTCAGTGTTGGCCAGCACCACGGTGGTGCCGAAAATCACCTTGCCGGTGTGGGCGATGGTGGTGACGTCGATCACCACCGAGTTCTGCAGACGGCCTTCGATATCGCGGATGCGCGCCTCGACCATGCCCTGCTCTTCGCGGGCGGCGTGGTACTCGGCGTTCTCCTTGAGGTCGCCCAGCTCGCGCGCTTCGCCAATCGCCTGGCTCAGGCGCGGACGCTCGGTCTTGCTCAGGAACAGATGCTCTTCCTCCAGGGCGCGAGCGCCCTGGACGGTCATCGGATACTTGGTAATGCTCATGCTTTGAGTCCTGCATGCAGATCCTGCAGGCGACGAACGGTCTTTTCCGGACCGAATTTCAACGCCTCGCAGATGGCTTCACCCGCCGCAATGGTGGTCGTGCAGTAGATCTTGTGCTGCAGCGCATTACGACGAATCGAGTAGGAGTCGGCGATCGACTGGCGGCCTTCGGTGGTGTTGATGATCAGCGACACTTCGTCGTTCTTGATCATGTCGACCACGTGCGGACGACCTTCGGTCACCTTGTTCACACGGCGCACTTTCAGGCCAGCCGCTTCGATGACCTTGGCAGTGCCTGCCGTTGCAACCACTTCGAAGCCCAGGGCGATCAGGTCGCGGGCAACGCCAGCCACTTGTGGCTTGTCGTCGTCACGCACGCTGATGAATGCGGTGCCACCGGTCGGCAGCACTTCGCTGGCGCCCATCTGGGCCTTGGCGAAGGCTTCACCGAAGCTGTCGCCGACACCCATGACTTCACCAGTGGATTTCATCTCAGGGCCGAGGATCGGGTCAACCCCTGGGAACTTGGCGAACGGGAAGACGGCTTCCTTGACGCTGTAGAAGTTCGGGATGATTTCCTGGGTGAAGCCCAGCTCTTTCAGCGATTTGCCGGCCATGACACGGGCCGCGATCATCGCCAGCGAGGTGCCGATGCACTTGGAGACGAACGGCACGGTACGCGAGGCGCGCGGGTTGACTTCGATCACGTAGATCTTGTCGCCCTGCAGGGCCAGCTGCACGTTCATCAGGCCGACCACGCCCAACTCCAGGGCCATCTTCTTGACCTGGACGCGGACTTCGTCCTGCACTTCCTGGCTCAGCGAGTAAGGTGGCAGCGAGCATGCGGAGTCACCGGAGTGAACACCAGCCTGCTCAATGTGTTGCATGATCGCGCCGATCACCACATCGGTGCCGTCGCAGACCGCATCCACGTCCATCTCGATGGCGCAGTTGAGGAAGTGGTCGAGCAGTACCGGGCTGTCGTTGGAGACCTGTACCGCTTCACGCAGGTAGCGCTTGAGCTCGTCCAGCTCGTAGACGATCTCCATGGCGCGGCCACCCAGCACGTAGGACGGGCGAACCACCAGCGGGTAGCCGATGCCGCCAGCGGCGCTGATGGCTTCTTCTTCGCTGCGCACGGTGGCGTTTGGCGGCTGCAGCAGGTTCAGGCGCTGGACCATCTGCTGGAAGCGCTCACGGTCTTCGGCACGGTCGATGGCGTCCGGGCTGGTACCGATGATCGGCACGCCGGCTTCTTCCAGGGCACGGGCCAGTTTCAGCGGGGTCTGGCCGCCGTAGTGGACGATGACGCCTTTCGGCTTCTCGACACGGCAGACTTCCAGCACGTCTTCCAGGGTCAGCGGCTCGAAGTACAGGCGGTCGGAGGTGTCGTAGTCGGTGGAGACGGTTTCCGGGTTGCAGTTGACCATGATGGTCTCGTAACCGTCTTCACGCAGCGCCAGGGCGGCGTGCACGCAGCAGTAGTCGAACTCGATGCCTTGGCCGATACGGTTCGGGCCGCCACCCAGGATCATGATCTTGTCGCGGGTCGACGGGTTGGCCTCGCACTCTTCCTCGTAGGTGGAGTACAGGTAGGCGGTGTCGGTGGCGAACTCGGCGGCGCAGGTGTCGACGCGCTTGTACACCGGGAACACTTCCAGCTTGTGGCGGTGGCGACGCAGGTTCTTGTCGGTGATACCCAGCAGCTTGGCCAGGCGCTGGTCCGAGAAGCCCTTGCGCTTGAGGCGCAGCATGTAGTCCTTGTCGATCGCCGACAGGGCCAGGGTCTTGACCTTCTCTTCTTCCTTGATCAGATCTTCCATCTGAACCAGGAACCACATGTCGATGCCGGTCAGGGCGAAGATTTCTTCGCAAGTCATGCCGGAGCGCATGGCGTCGGCGACGTACCAGATACGCTCGGCACCCGGCACGGTCAGTTCGCGCTTGAGGGTGCTGGCGGCTTCAGGGCTGGCCTGGTCGACTTTCGGATCGAGGCCGCAGGCGCCGACTTCCAGGCCGCGCAGGGCTTTCTGCAGGGACTCCTGGAAGGTACGGCCGATGGCCATGACTTCACCCACGGATTTCATCTGGGTGGTCAGGCGGGCGTCGGCTTTCGGGAATTTTTCGAAGGCGAAGCGTGGCAGCTTGGTGACGACGTAGTCGATCGACGGTTCGAAGGACGCCGGGGTGCGGCCGCCGGTGATGTCGTTCTGCAGCTCGTCGAGGGTGTAACCGATGGCCAGCTTGGCGGCGATCTTGGCGATCGGGAAGCCGGTGGCCTTCGATGCCAGTGCGGACGAACGCGATACACGCGGGTTCATCTCGATCACAACCATGCGGCCGGTGTTCGGGCAGATACCGAACTGCACGTTGGAACCGCCGGTCTCGACACCGATTTCACGCAGCACCGCCAGCGAGGCGTTGCGCATGATCTGGTATTCCTTGTCGGTCAGGGTCTGTGCCGGAGCCACGGTGATCGAGTCACCGGTGTGCACGCCCATCGGGTCGAAGTTCTCGATCGAGCAGACGATGATGCAGTTGTCCTTCTTGTCGCGGACCACCTCCATCTCGTATTCCTTCCAGCCGATCAGCGATTCGTCGATCAGCAGTTCCTTGGTCGGCGACAGGTCCAGGCCACGGGTGCAGATTTCTTCGAATTCTTCACGGTTGTAGGCGATACCACCGCCAGTGCCGCCCATGGTGAACGACGGGCGGATGATGCACGGGAAGCCGAGCTTCTCGAGGACTGCGTTGGCCTCTTCCATGCTGTGGGCGATACCGGAGCGCGGGCACTCCAGGCCAATGTCCTTCATCGCCTTGTCGAAGCGCGAACGATCTTCAGCCTTGTCGATGGTGTCGGCGTTGGCACCGATCATCTCCACGCCGAACTTTTCCAGGACGCCGTGGCGCTCCAGGTCCAGGGCGCAGTTCAGCGCGGTCTGGCCACCCATGGTCGGCAGCACCGCGTCAGGGCGCTCTTTCTCGATGATCTTGGCCACCGACTGCCACTTGATCGGCTCGATGTAGGTGGCGTCGGCCATGGCCGGGTCGGTCATGATGGTGGCTGGGTTGGAGTTCACCAGGATGACGCGGAAACCTTCCTCGCGCAGGGCTTTACACGCCTGGGCGCCGGAGTAGTCGAATTCGCAGGCCTGGCCGATCACGATCGGGCCAGCGCCGAGAATCAGGATGCTTTTGATGTCTGTACGTTTTGGCATGGTTGTCACTCAAATCCGCGGGTCAGTCGGCAAGCCGTCTTGAACAATCTGGGTCAGGCGCTTCCGGGCGCGGCGATTGCCGGCCCGGGGCCTTGCTGCAGGATGCTCAGCGGCGCTTGGCCATGGCATCGATGAAACGATCGAACAGTGGCGCGACGTCGGTCGGGCCTGGGCTCGCTTCAGGGTGGCCCTGGAAGCTGAACGCGCTCTTGTCGGTGCGCTCGATGCCCTGCAGGGTGCCGTCGAACAGCGATTTGTGGATGGCGCGGACATTGCCCGGCAGGGTGGCTTCGTCGACGGCGAAACCGTGGTTCTGGCTGGTGATCATGACCACGCCGGTGTCCAGGTCCTGGACCGGGTGGTTGGCACCGTGGTGGCCGTGGCCCATCTTCATGGTCTTGGCGCCGGAGGCCAGGGCCAGCAGCTGGTGGCCGAGGCAGATGCCGAACACCGGGATCTCGGTCTCGAGAATCTCTTTGATCGCCTGGATCGCGTAGTCGCACGGCTCGGGATCGCCTGGGCCGTTGGACAGGAACACGCCGTCGGGGTTGAGCGCCAGGACTTCGTTGGCCGGGGTCTGTGCAGGCACCACGGTGACGCGGCAGCCACGGGCGACCAGCATGCGCAGGATGTTCAGCTTGACGCCGTAGTCGAAGGCCACGACGTGGTACGGCAGGTCGGCGGCTTCAATGGTCGGGTGGCTGTCGGTCTTCAGCTCCCACACGCTGGAGCGCCACTCGTAGCGCTCCTTGGTGGAGACGACCTTGGCCAGGTCCATGCCTTTCAGGCCCGGGAAGGCGCGGGCGGCGGCGATGGCGGCCTCTTCACTGATGTTGTCACCGGCCAGGATGCAGCCGTTCTGGGCGCCCTTCTCACGCAGGATGCGGGTCAGGCGACGGGTGTCGATGCCGGCGATGGCGACGACGTTGTGTTCTTTCAGGTAGTCGGGCAGGGACTGGGTGTTACGCCAGTTGCTTGCCAGCAGCGGCAGGTCGCGAATGACCAGGCCGGCGGACCAGACGCGATTGGATTCGGCGTCTTCCGGGGTGGTGCCGGTATTGCCGATGTGCGGGTAGGTCAGGGTAACGATTTGCTGGGCGTAGGAAGGGTCTGTGAGGATTTCCTGGTAGCCGGTCATTGCAGTATTGAACACGACCTCACCAACGGTCTGACCGTCGGCTCCAATGGCTTCACCGCGAAAAATGCTGCCATCAGCAAGGGCGAGTATGGCTGGCTTAGTCAAGAAGACCTCCCGTAAATCAAGCCTGAAAGGGCGATCGCAGGTTGCAAAAAAGCGGAATGACGTATGGACACGTCACCCCGCTTTTATGCTGAATTAGTCTGCGCGCTTTTAGTGGACACACTAAAGCTGTAGCTTACAGAAAAATGCGTTTTGGGTCTACCTGGAATGTGTCTCTAAAACACAGGATTGCGACAGAGGGAAATGGCGCAATCCATTGCAGGAGCGGCTTCAGCCGCGATCACCCGCGAAGCGGGTGCCACCGCGTCGCCTGCATCGCGGCTGAAGCCGCTCCTACAAAGGCCCTGAAATCAGCGCAGCTCGAGCACGTCCTGCATGTCGTACAGGCCAGGCTCGCGCCCATCCAGCCACAGCGCGGCACGCACCGCGCCCTTGGCGAAGGTCATGCGGCTCGACGCCTTATGGGTGATCTCCAGGCGCTCGCCTTCGGCGGCGAACAGCACGGTGTGATCACCGACCACATCACCCGCACGCACGGTGGCGAAGCCGATGGTCTTGCGATCACGGGCGCCGGTCTGGCCCTCGCGGCCGTAAACGGCCACTTCCTGCAAGTCACGCCCCAGCGCATTGGCGACCACTTCGCCCATGCGCAGCGCGGTACCCGACGGCGCATCGACCTTGTGCCGGTGGTGGGCCTCGATGATCTCGATGTCCACATCGTCACCCAGCACGCGGGCCGCCATGTCCAGCAATTTGAGACTGAGGTTGACGCCAACGCTGAAGTTGGCGGCGAAGACGATCGGGATCTCCTTGCCCGCCTCCGCCAGCAGCTGCTTCTCCTCGACGCTGAAACCAGTGGTGCCGATGATCATCGCCTTGCCGGCCTTGCGGCAGAACGCCAGGTTCTTCAGCGTCACCGACGGGTGGGTGAAGTCGATCAGCACGTCGAACTCATCGACAACCTTGTGCAGATCGTCGCACAGCAGCACGCCGATCCGCCCCAGCGCCGCCAGCTCACCGGCATCCGCCCCGACCAGGGAGCTGTCCGGGCGATCGATCGCCGCGGTCAGCCCGGCACCCGGGGTTTGCTGCACGGCTTCGATCAGGGTCTTGCCCATCCGCCCAGCCGCGCCCATTACCGCAATACGTCGCATAGCCTGTTCCCTCTCAGAGATCGCCGAAGAAGCGCTTCACACCCTCGAACCAGCCACTGGCCTTGGGCGAATGGGAGCTGTCGCCCTCGAGCGAGTCGCGCAGCTCTTCGAGCAGCTCACGCTGGCGACGGCTGAGGTTGACCGGGGTTTCCACCGCCACGCGGCACAGCAGGTCGCCCGCCGCACCACCGCGCACCGGCGCAACGCCCTTGCCACGCAGGCGGAACTGCTTGCCGGTCTGGGTGCCTTCGGGGATTTTCAGCTTCACCCGGCCATCGAGGGTCGGCACTTCCAGCTCGCCACCCAGGGCGGCGTCGGTGTAGCTGATCGGCACTTCGCAGTACAGGTGCTTGCCGTCGCGCTGGAAGATATCGTGCTCGCGCACGTTGATGACCACATAGAGGTCGCCGGTCGGGCCACCGTGGGTGCCCGCCTCGCCCTCGCCGGACAGGCGGATGCGGTCACCGGTGTCGACACCGGCCGGCACCTTGACCGACAGGGTCTTGTACTCTTCGACACGGCCTTCGCCATGGCACGAAGTGCATGGGTCGGTGATGATCTTGCCCTGGCCATGGCAACGCGGGCAGGTCTGCTGCACAGCGAAGAAGCCCTGCTGCATGCGCACCTGGCCGATACCGCCGCAGGTCGGGCAGGTCGACGGGGTCGAGCCCTTCTTCGCGCCAGAACCGTCGCACGGCTTGCAGTTGACCAGCGTGGGGACGCGGATGCTGACCGTGGTGCCACGCACCGCTTCTTCGAGATTCAGCTCGAGGGTGTAGCGCAGGTCGCTGCCGCGCTGGGCGCCGCCGCTGCGCGAACCGCCACGGCCACCGCCGAAGAAATCGCTGAAGACATCACCGAAGATGTCGGAGAAGTTGGCGCCACCGAAGCCGGCACCGCCGCCACCCATGCTCGGGTCGACACCGGCATGGCCGTACTGGTCGTAGGCCGCGCGCTTGCTGGCATCGGACAACACTTCGTAGGCCTCGTTGGCCTCCTTGAATTTGTCTTCCGATTCCTTGTCGCCCGGGTTGCGGTCCGGGTGGAACTTCATCGCCAGACGGCGGTAGGCCTTCTTGAGGTCGCCTTCGCTGGCGCCGCGCTCGACACCCAGGACCTCATAAAAATCACGCTTTGCCATAGGTCATATGCACTCTTGGGGGCGTTCGGCATACCTCTGCGCATCTGTGCGCCATGCCGCCAGCACCTGCCGCCATACGCGAATGCGCCCAGACAGATGCTGTAAATAATTCTCGTGTTCCAGACACGCCAACGCGGGAGCAAGCCCCCGCGCGGCGACATCCTACCAGTTCACCGCCAAACGGCGATGAACTGGCCGACAACATGCAACGCTTACTTCTTGTCGTCGGCTTTGACTTCTTCGAACTCGGCGTCAACCACGTCATCGTGCTTGGCTTCCGGCTCGGCCTGCTGCTGGGCGCCGCCCTGAGCCTGCTCGCCTTGCTCGGCATACATCTTCTGGGCTACCGGAGCCGAAACCTTGGACAGCTCTTCGACCTTGGCGTCGATGGCAGCCTTGTCGTCGCCCTTGACGGCGGCTTCCAGGGCAACCACGGCCGCTTCGATGGCGGTTTTCTCTTCAGCGGTGACCTTGTCACCGGCGTCAGCGACCATCTTGCGGGTCGAGTGGACCAGCGCGTCACCCTGGTTGCGGGCAGCGGCCAGCTCTTCGAACTTGCGGTCTTCCTCGGCGTTGGCCTCGGCGTCACGCACCATGCGCTCGACTTCTTCGTCGGACAGGCCGGAGTTGGCCTTGATCACGATCGACTGAGCCTTGCCGGTGGCCTTGTCTTTCGCGCCGACGTGCAGGATGCCGTTGGCGTCGATGTCGAAGGTCACTTCGATTTGCGGCACGCCACGCGGTGCTGGCGGAATATCGGCCAGGTCGAACTTGCCCAGCGACTTGTTCTGCGCAGCTTGCTTGCGCTCGCCCTGCAGCACGTGGATAGTCACGGCGCCCTGGTTGTCGTCGGCGGTCGAGAACACCTGCGACTTCTTGGTCGGGATGGTGGTGTTCTTCTCGATCAGCGCGGTCATCACGCCGCCCATGGTTTCAATACCCAGGGTCAGCGGGCTGACGTCGAGCAGCAGCACGTCCTTCACGTCACCGGCCAGAACGGCGCCCTGGATCGCGGCGCCCATGGCGACGGCTTCGTCCGGGTTGACGTCCTTGCGCGCTTCCTTGCCGAAGAAATCGGCAACGGTTTTCTGCACCAGCGGCATGCGGGTCTGGCCGCCGACCAGGATCACGTCATCGATCTTGCTTACATCAATACCCGAGTCCTTCAGGGCGATGCGGCAAGGCTCGATGGTGCGCTGGATCAGGTCTTCCACCAGCGACTCCAGCTTGGCGCGGGAGATCTTCACGTTCAGGTGCTTCGGACCGGTCGCGTCTGCAGTGATGTACGGCAGGTTGACGTCGGTCGACTGGGCGGACGACAGCTCGATCTTGGCCTTTTCCGCAGCCTCTTTCAGGCGCTGCAGGGCCAGCGGGTCGTTGCGCAGGTCCATGCCGGACTCTTTCTTGAACTCGTCGACGAGGTAGTCGATCAGGCGCATGTCGAAGTCTTCACCACCCAGGAAGGTGTCACCGTTGGTGGCCAGCACTTCGAACTGGTGCTCGCCGTCGACTTCGGCGATCTCGATCACCGAAACGTCGAAGGTACCGCCACCCAGGTCATAGACGATCACGGTGTGGTCGCCCTTGGCCTTGTCCATGCCATAGGCCAGTGCGGCTGCGGTCGGCTCGTTGATGATCCGCTTGACTTCAAGGCCCGCGATGCGGCCGGCGTCCTTGGTAGCCTGGCGCTGGCTGTCGTTGAAGTAGGCCGGAACGGTGATGACCGCCTCGGTCACTGGCTCGCCGAGGTAGTCTTCGGCGGTTTTCTTCATCTTCTTCAGGATTTCAGCGGAAATCTGTGGCGGCGCCATCTTCTGGTCGTTCACTTCGACCCAGGCGTCGTTGTTGTCCGCCTTGACGATCTTGTAAGGGACCATCTTGATGTCTTTCTGAACCACTTCCTCTTCGAAACGGCGGCCGATCAGGCGCTTGACCGCGAACAGGGTGTTCTTCGGGTTGGTGACCGCCTGGCGCTTGGCCGACTGGCCGACCAGGATTTCACCGTCGTTGGCGTAGGCGATGATCGAAGGGGTGGTACGCGCGCCTTCGGCGTTCTCGATAACCTTGGCGGTGCCGTTTTCCAGCACGGAGACGCAGGAGTTGGTGGTCCCCAGGTCGATACCGATGATTTTACCCATGTTTACTCTCCCGAAACTTGAATTAGGTGGCAGCGGCTACATTGGCCAACTGCGGTAATATTTGAATGCTTGACACCTAGATGGGGATGCCCCGGCGGATTTCAAGCCTTCTCATCGATAGAAGGTTGCGCCGGTGCCGGCGCCTTGCTGACCACCACCATGGCGGGGCGCAGCAGACGGCCGTTGAGCAGGTAGCCCTTCTGGAACACGTTGACCACGGTGTTCGGCTCGACCTTGTCGCTTTCCTGCATGGCCATGGCCTGGTGGTGCTCGGCGTTGAACGGCTCGCCGTGCGGCTCGAGGGCCTCCAGGTTGTAGCGCTTGAGGGTGTCGTGGAACATCTTCAGGGTCAGCTCGATGCCTTCGCGCATCGGCTTGATGGTGTCGTCATCGGCGTTGGACAGTTCCAGGCCACGCTCCAGGCTGTCGATGATCGGCAGCAGGTCGCCGGCGAACTTCTCCAGGGCGAACTTGTGGGCCTTCTCGACGTCCTGCTCGGCACGGCGGCGGATATTCTGCAGGTCGGCGGCGGCGCGCAGGGACTGGTCCTTGGCGGCGGCCAGCTGCTCCTCGAGCTCCTGGACGCGGGCATCGACATTCGTTGCGCCGGTTTCTTCGGAATTCAGGTTCTTCTCATCCAGCTGTTCGTCAGCCATTAGGTTTCTCCTCCGCAATTTCTGTTGTACGAGCCAGGCTCGCCATGTCTTGCCGGCTATATGGGGCCGGAAAAACCAGGTTCAAGGGGCGAGGCGCTTTTCGACATTCATCGGCGGCTATTGGCAGAGCCGCGAAAAGCACTGTATAAATATCCAGACATGACCCCTCGGGAGCCGCCCCATGCTGGTGCACCTGTCCATTCACAACTACGCCATCGTCGAACACCTCGACCTCGAACTCGCCCGCGGCATGTCCGTGATCACTGGCGAAACCGGGGCCGGCAAGTCGATCATGCTCGACGCCCTCGGCCTGGCCCTGGGCGATCGCGCCGACAGCGGCGTGGTGCGCCCGGGCGCGGACAAGGCCGACATCCTCGCCACCTTCGACCTGGTCGACATCCCCGAAGCCCACGACTGGCTCGTGGAGCGCGACCTGGAAAACGACGGCCCGTGCATCCTGCGCCGGGTGATCACTGCCGAAGGCCGCAGCCGTGGCTACATCAACGGCACGCCCTGCCCGCTGGGCGACCTGAAGGCGCTGGGCGAACTGCTGATCGATATCCACAGCCAGCATGAGCACCAGTCGCTGCTGAAAACCGACACCCACCGCCGCCTGGTGGATGAGTACGCCGGCGCCACTGATCTCGCACGCCAGGTACAGCTGGCCGCCAAGCGCTGGAACCAGACCCGCCTTGAACTGGAGCGGCTGAGCAATTCAGGGGACGAGCAGCGCGCGCGTCACCAGTTGCTCAGCTATCAGCTCGAAGAGCTGGACAACCTGGGGCTGGGCGAGCACGAACTGGAGCAGCTGGAGCAGGAGCACAAGAACCTGACCAATGCCGAGGCGCTGTTCGGCATCTGCCGCCAGGTCATCGACCAGTGCAGCGAAAGCGATTCGGGCAACGTACTGAACGCCCTGACCGTCAGCCTCAGCCGGCTCACCGCCGTCAGCAACGCCCCCAAGGCGCTGGGCGAGGCGGTCAACCTGATCGCCAGCGCGCAGATCCAGGTGGAGGAAGCGGTCGGCGAACTCAATCGCTTCCTCGACCATTTCGACGCCGATCCCATGCGCCTTCAGGTTCTGGAAGAGCGGCTCGACACCATCTACACCCTCGCCCGCAAACATCGCGTGCACCCCACCGAGCTGCCGCACCTGCAACAGCGTCTGATGGAAGAGCTGGAGGGCCTGAACGCCAGCGACGAGTCGATCGAACGCCTGGGCGAAGAGCTGGCAGCCTACGCCCATCACTATAAAGAGAAGGCTTGCGAGCTCAGCGCCCTGCGCCAGCAGGCCGCGAAACAACTGGCCACTGCCGTCGAGCAGGAGATCCAGCGCCTGGGGATGCCGGGCGGGCGCTTCTGCATCGCGCTCACGCCCTTCGACAACGGCGAGCTTTCACCCCATGGCCTGGAGCAGATCGAGCTGCTGGTCAGCGCCAACCCCGGCCAACCACTCAAAGGGCTGGCCAAGGTCGCGTCGGGCGGCGAGCTGTCGCGCATCAGCCTGGCGATCCAGGTAATCACCGCGCAGACCTCGCGCATCCCGACGCTGGTGTTCGACGAAGTGGACGTAGGCATTGGTGGCCCCACAGCAGAGATCGTCGGCCAGCTGCTGCGCCGGCTGGGTGACCGCGGCCAGGTGCTGACCGTGACTCACCTACCCCAAGTCGCAGCGCAGGGGCACCATCACTTGTTCGTGCACAAGGTGCGCAACAGCGACACCACCCACACCGCCGTCGCCAGCCTGGGCAAGCGCGAGCGGGTCGAGGAGGTGGCGCGGATGCTTGGCGGGATCGACCTGACCAAGGAATCACTGGCCCATGCGCGCAAGATGGTGGTGAGCGGCAAGGCTTGAGACCTGTTCGCCTGTAGGAGCGGCTTTAGCCGCGATGCCGGCGACGCGGTGCCTGGCACCCGCTTTGCGGGTGATCGCGGCTGAAGCCGCTCCTACGGGGGGCTGCAGTTTTCCCCCGAAAGCACAAAGGCGACCCTAGGGTCGCCTTTGCTGTTGATAACGATCGAAATCGTTACTTCTTCTTACGCACATAGAGGACCAGATTGTGGTCCACCAGCTCGTAGCCGTGCTCGGCCACGATTTCTTTCTGACGGCGTTCGATTTCAGCATCCATGAATTCGATGACCTCACTGGTCTCCACGTTGACCATGTGGTCGTGGTGGCCGCCGTCGGCCAGCTCGAACACCGCGTGGCCGCCGTCGAAGTTGTGGCGAACCACCAGACCCGCCGCTTCGAACTGGGTCAGTACGCGATACACGGTCGCCAGACCGACATCCTCGCCAGCTTCCATCAGTGCCTTGTAGACATCCTCGGCACTCATGTGACGCTGCTCGGTGGAGTCGAGCATCTGAAGGATCTTGACTCGAGGCAGGGTTACCTTGAGGCCCGCTTTGCGCAATTCGCTATTTTCAACCATGGTCAGCTTTCTCGCCGATGCTGCTTCGCAGCTTCTCTTAATACGGGTATGATCGGGGTTTACGTTGTCCAGCCAAGATAGTGGAAGTCGCCCACCGATGCAAAACAACACCAAGCTCTTGCTAACCAGTTTCACTCTCGTGGGACTGCTCGCACTCGCCGGTTGCTCGTTTCCCGGGGTTTACAAAATCGACATCCAGCAGGGCAATGTCGTCACGCAGGACATGATAGACCAATTGCGCCCCGGAATGACCCGTCGGCAAGTAAGGTTTATCATGGGCAACCCGCTGATCCAGGACACCTTCCACACCAATCGCTGGGACTATCTCTATAGCCTGCAGCCTGGTGGCGGCCAGCGTCAGCAAGAGCGCATGAGCATCTTCTTCAACGAAAGCGACCAACTGGTCAGCCTGTCCGGCGACTTCATGCCGGGCGTGAGCCGCGACCAGGAGATCCTCGGCGGCAGCGGCGACACCACGGTAAGCCCAAACAAGCAACCAAGCCAGCCGCAGGAAAAACCGGCCAAGCCAGGTTCGCTGGAAGACACCCTGCAGAAAGAGATCGACACCATCGAGACCACCCCGGTCCCGACGCCAGCACCGCTGGAAACCTCTCCGCAATAATTGCGGCGACAAAAAAAGCCCGGACTGGATCCGGGCTTTTTATTGCCTGCTTGGTAGGCCAGGGGCACTCAACGTTCGCGTGCCGCCTTGGCTTTAGCCGCTCGCCGAGCCGAAACGGCCGGCACCTCGCACGCCAGCAGCCACTGATGCTCAAGCGTGGCTCAGACAACCTCGATGCGCAGCGAAGTGTCAGCCATAGCGTTGCTTGGCGCGCTGGCAGAAGGCATCGACCATGGTATTGGCCGCCTGGTTGAACAACGGCCCCAGGGTGGCACGCACCAAAGCCCCAGCGTAATCGAACGACAAGTCGAGGCTGATCTTGCAGGCCTTGTCGCCCAGCGGCTTGAACACCCACACCCCATGCAGCTGGGTGAACGGCCCTTCCTCCAGGTTCATCTCGATCGACTGCCCCGGCACCAGCACATTGCTAGTGACAAATTGCTGGCTCATCCCACCCTTGGCCACTTCGAGCCTGGCGCGCATGTGCGTGTCGCTGGCCTCGAGCACCGTCGAGGCGGAGCACCAGGGCAGGAACTCCGGGTAGCTGGCCACATCGTTGACCAGGTCGTAGAGCGCCTGGGCAGGGTATGGCAGCAGGGCGGAGCGTTGAATATGGGTAGTCATCCAGGCGTCACTTCCAATCTGGGCGGTGGCGCGTTGCAGCGCCTCGAATACGGTTCTGCGCGGCAGAACGAGGCCTGTATTGTCCGGGATTCACACAACTGGCTCAAGCGCACCTAAACCCCGTAGCCGAGGACGCGGACTCTCCCTATAATGCCGCCCCTATGGCTAAGCAAAAGAAACATCCGACCGGGACCATCGCGCAGAACAAGAAGGCGCGACACGATTACTTCATCGAACACAAGTTCGAGGCCGGGCTGGTCCTGTCCGGCTGGGAAGTAAAGAGCCTGCGGGCCGGCAAGGCGCACCTGACCGACAGCTACGTGCTGCTCAAGGATGGCGAAGCCTGGCTGTTCGGCAGCCACATCACCCCGCTGACCACCGCCAGCACCCACGTCATCGCCGACCCCATCCGCACCCGCAAGCTGCTGCTGAACAAGCGCGAGCTGGAGCGCCTGGAAGCGGCCGTGGCGCAGAAGGGCTACACCTGCGTGGCGATGTCGCTGTACTGGAGCAAGCACCTGATCAAGTGCGAGATCGCACTGGGCAAGGGCAAGAAGGAGTTCGACAAGCGCGACACCGTGCGCGAGCGCGACTCCAACCGCGAGCTGCAGCGCACCATGCGCAACAAGGGCAAGGAAGAGTAAGCAGCCCTTCGCATTGCGGCGCCTGCATCGCGGATGAATCCGCTCCTACAGGTTCCACACCCCTGTAGGAGCGGATTCATCCGCGATAAGCCACGACGCTCAACGCCCGCTGCGCCGCTCCGCTCGCGCCACCCGCTGAGCCTGCTGCTGCGCTTCTTCCAGCACCTCTTGCACATACAGAATGTGCCGGCTGGAAACCTCCCGCGCATCCTCCGCGCGCCCTTCGACGATCGCCTGGTACAACTCGCGATGCTGGCTGATCAGCATGTCGCGCGTTTCGCTGCGCTGCTGGTACATGCCGCCGATATTGGTCACCACGTTGCGCTTGAGCAGGTCGAACAACCCACGGATGGTATGCAGCAACACGGCATTGTGACTGGCCTCGGCAATGGCCAGGTGGAAACGCGCATCGGCCGCGCCCTCCTCTGCCCGGTCGACTTCGCCGACACGGTTGTAGCAGTCCTGCAGCGCATCGAACGCGATCTTCAATCGCTCGCGATCAGGCTCGGTGGCCCGCTGGGCCGCGTAGTAGGCGCATGACGCCTCCAATGTGTGGCGGAACTCCAGCAGGTCGCGCTGGGCCTCCGGATTGCGCTCCAGCAACTGCAACAACGGGTCGCTGAAGGTGGAACCCAAGGCTTCGGCCACGTAGTTGCCACCGCCCTGGCGACTGACCAGCAGCCCCTTGGCCACCAGCTTCTGGATCGCCTCGCGCAGCGACGGGCGAGACACGCCGAACTGCTCGGCCAGGACACGCTCAGCGGGCAGGCGCTGCCCCGACGTCAACGTGCCTTCGAGAATCATCCCTTCCAACCGATCGACGATGTCGTCGGACAGGCGCCGCTGGCGGACCTGATCAAAAACCATTGCTTGCTCTCCACATGCCCCGGCACCGATTTCGGGGGCGCTTATTCTGCGCTTATCCGCAGCGGGGCGACAGATGTTCCGCCACGCAGGGGCCGCGTTGCGGCCCGTTCGCGGCACGAGGCCGCTCCTACACCGGCCAAAACGGCCGTAGAAAAACCCGAATGCGTCGCCACTGCGACCCCACTCATCCAAACGGCCGCTCATCGGCGCTCGACCAAAGTTTTGTGTAGGACAAATTGACACAGCCATGACCGGGCTCTTAACCTAGCGCCCAGCCATTGTAAATTGGTCTTACCAATTATCCAATGCCAGTGCCTTGACCAACAACAATTAGGGGCCACCCCATATGCAAACCTGGCAACAACTCTATACCCCGCTTGGTAGCCTTGGCCTGTCCGCGCTGGCGGCGGTCATCCCCATCGTGTTCTTCTTCCTCGCCCTCGCCGTGTTCCGCCTCAAAGGCCACGTCGCCGGCAGCATCACCCTCGCGCTGTCGATCCTGGTGGCGATCTTCGCCTTCCAGATGCCGGTCGACATGGCCCTGGCCGCCGCGGGTTATGGCTTCCTCTACGGCCTGTGGCCGATTGCCTGGATCATCGTCGCCGCGGTGTTCCTCTACAAACTCACGGTCAAGAGCGGCCAGTTCGAAGTGATCCGCAGCTCGGTGCTGTCGATCACCGACGACCAGCGCCTGCAAGTGCTGCTGATCGGCTTCTGCTTCGGTGCCTTCCTCGAAGGCGCGGCCGGCTTCGGCGCCCCAGTGGCCATCACCGCCGCGCTGCTGGTGGGCCTGGGCTTCAACCCGCTGTACGCCGCCGGCCTGTGCCTGATCGCCAACACCGCGCCGGTGGCCTTCGGCGCCCTGGGCATCCCGATCATCGTCGCAGGGCAAGTGACCGGCATCGACGCCTTCCACATCGGCGCCATGACCGGCCGCCAGCTGCCGCTGCTGTCGCTGTTCGTGCCGTTCTGGCTGGTGTTCATGATGGACGGCCTGCGCGGCGTGAAAGAGACCTGGCCCGCCGCCCTGGTCGCAGGCGCAAGCTTCGCCGTCACCCAGTACTTCACCTCGAACTTCATCGGCCCGGAGCTGCCGGACATCACCTCGGCCCTGGCCAGCCTGATCGCCCTGACCCTGTTCCTGAAAGTCTGGCAGCCCAAGCGCTCGTTCGCCGAAGCCAAGGGCAGCGTCGGCGCCGCCGTGGTCAGCAGCGGTGGCAGCCAGCCTTCGCCATACAGCCTGGGCGAGATCTTCAAGGCCTGGTCGCCGTTCCTGATCCTGACCGTGCTGGTCACGATCTGGACGCTGAAGCCGTTCAAGGCGGCCTTCGCCCCGGGCGGCGCGATGTACAACTTCGTGTTCAACTTCGCCATCCCGCACCTCGACCAACTGGTGATCAAGACCGCGCCGATCGTCACCGCGCCGACCGCCATGCCGGCGGTGTTCAAGCTCGACCCGATCTCCGCCACCGGCACCGCGATCTTCCTCTCCGCACTGGTGTCGATGTGGGTGCTGAAGATCAACGTCAAAACTGGTCTGACCACTTTCAAAGAGACCTTCTGGGAGCTGCGCTGGCCGATCCTGTCGATCGGCATGGTGCTGGCCTTCGCCTTCGTCACCAACTACTCGGGCATGTCCTCGACCCTGGCCCTGGTACTGGCCGGCACCGGCGCCGCGTTCCCGTTCTTCTCGCCATTCCTAGGTTGGCTGGGCGTATTCCTGACCGGTTCCGACACCTCGTCCAATGCCCTGTTCAGCTCGCTGCAGGCCACCACCGCGCACCAGATCGGGGTCAACGACACCCTGCTGGTGGCGGCCAACACCAGCGGCGGCGTGACCGGCAAGATGATCTCGCCACAGTCGATCGCCGTGGCCTGCGCCGCCACCGGCCTGGTGGGCAAGGAATCCGACCTGTTCCGCTTCACCGTCAAGCACAGCCTGTTCTTCGCCACCATCGTCGGCCTGATCACCCTGATCCAGGCCTACTGGCTGACCGGCATGCTGGTTCATCACTAAAGTGAAGGGGCCGGGCGCCCTGGCGCCCGGCATCTCCCCCAACCCACGCTGCGAGAATCCATGATCATTTCCGCCTCCACCGACTATCGCGCCGCGGCCCAACGCAAGCTGCCCCCCTTCCTGTTCCACTACGCCGACGGCGGCGCCTACGCCGAGCACACCCTGCGCCACAACGTTTCCGACCTGGCCAGCATCGCCCTGCGTCAGCGCGTGCTGAAGAACATGTCGGACCTGAGCCTTAAGACCCGTCTGTTCGACGAAACCCTGAGCATGCCCGTGGCCCTGGCCCCGGTCGGCCTCACCGGCATGTACGCCCGCCGTGGCGAAGTGCAGGCGGCGCGCGCGGCGGCGGCCCATGGCATCCCATTCACGATGTCGACGGTGTCGGTGTGCCCGATCGAGGAAGTGGCCCCGGCCATCGACCGGCCGATGTGGTTCCAGCTGTATGTACTGAAGGACCGCGGCTTCATGCGCAACGCCCTGGAGCGGGCGAAAGCGGCCGGCGTGAAGACCCTGGTGTTCACCGTCGACATGCCCGTGCCCGGCGCCCGCTACCGCGACGCCCACTCCGGCATGAGCGGCCCGAACGCGCCGCTGCGCCGCGTGTGGCAGGCCATGACCCACCCGCAGTGGGCACTGGATGTCGGCCTGCTCGGCCGCCCGCATGATCTGGGCAACATCTCCAAGTACCGTGGCAACCCCACGGGCCTGGCCGACTACATCGGCTGGCTGGGCAACAATTTCGACCCGTCCATCTCCTGGAAAGACCTGGAGTGGATCCGCGAATTCTGGGACGGCCCGATGATCATCAAGGGCATCCTCGACGCCGACGACGCCCGCGACGCAGTCAAGTTCGGTGCCGACGGCATCGTCGTCTCCAACCACGGCGGCCGCCAGCTCGACGGCGTGCTGTCCAGCGCCCGCGCCCTGCCGGCGATCGCCGACGCGGTGAAGGGCGACATCAAGATCCTCGCCGACTCCGGCATCCGCAGCGGCCTCGACGTGGTGCGCATGATCGCCCTGGGCGCCGACACCGTGCTGATCGGCCGCGCCTTCCTCTATGCCCTGGCCACCCACGGCGAGGCCGGGGTGAAGAACCTGCTGGAGCTGTTCGAGAAAGAAATGCGCGTGGCCATGGTGCTGACCGGCGCCAAGTCCATCAGCGAGATCACCCGCGACTCGCTGGTCCGCGAACTGGGCGCCTGAACGCGCCCGCCAACGCCTGATTGCCCGGGGCACGCCGCGCACGAGACGCCGCGGCCCCGCGAGGAGACTGCATGAGCCTGCCCGCCGCGTTCCTGCGTGATGCCGAGCGCCTGATCCCCGCCGAACGCCGCTTCGACGACCCGACCTCGACCCTGGCCTTTGGCACCGACGCCAGCTTCTACCGACTGATCCCCAAGCTGGTGGTGCGCGTGGAGTCCGAAGACGAAGTGGTCGCGCTGCTGAAGCTGGCCCAGCGCGAGCGCGTGCCGGTGACCTTCCGCGCCGCCGGCACCAGCCTGTCGGGCCAGGCCATCAGCGACTCGGTGCTGATCGTGCTCGGTGATAACTGGAACGGCCGGGAGATTCGCGGCCAGGGCACGCAGATCCGCCTGCAACCCGGCGTGATCGGCGCCCAGGCCAACGCCTGGCTCGCCCCCTTCGGGCGCAAGATCGGCCCGGACCCGGCCTCGATCAACGCCTGCAAGATCGGCGGCATCGTCGCCAACAACGCCAGCGGCATGTGCTGCGGCACCGCGCAGAACACCTACCACACCCTCGCTGGCCTGCGCCTGGTGCTGGTCGACGGCACCCGCCTGGACAGCGAAGACCCGGCCAGCGTCGCCGCGTTCGAGCAAAGCCATGCCGGCCTGCTGGACGAACTGGCCCGCCTGGGTCGCGAGACCCGCGCCAACCTTGAGCTGGCCGACCGCATCCGGCACAAGTACCGACTGAAGAACACCACCGGTCTGTCGCTCAACGCGCTGGTGGACTACGACCAGCCGCTCGACATCCTGCAACATCTGTTGGTTGGTTCCGAAGGCACCCTCGGTTTCATCAGCGCCGTCACTTACGACACCGTGCCCGACCACCCGCACAAGGCCAGTGCGCTGCTGGTGTTCCCCAGCGTGGAAAGCTGCTGCCGGGCGGTGACCCTGCTCAAGCCGCAGCCGGTGTCCGCCGTGGAGCTGCTCGACCGCCGCAGCCTGCGCTCGGTGCAGGACATGCCTGGCATGCCGGCGTGGGTGAAAGGCCTCTCGGCCAACGCCTGCGCCCTGCTGATCGAATCCCGCGCCGCCAGCCAGAGCCTGCTGCACGAACAGCTCGACCAGGTGATGGCGTCCATCGCCGAGTTCCCGCTGGAGCAGAACGTCGCCTTCAGCGAAGACCCGACGGTGTACAACCAGCTGTGGAAAATCCGCAAGGACACCTTCCCCGCCGTCGGCGCCGTGCGCCAGACCGGCACCACGGTGATCATCGAAGACGTGACCTTCCCCGTCGAGCAACTGGCCGAGGGCGTCAACCGCCTGATCCAGCTGTTCGACAAACACCGCTACGACGAGGCGATCATTTTCGGCCACGCCCTGGAGGGCAACCTGCATTTCGTGTTCACCCAAGGCTTCAACAGCGCTGAAGAAGTGGCGCGCTACCAAGCCTTCATGGACGACGTGGCGCAACTGGTGGCGGTGGAGTTCGGCGGCTCGCTCAAGGCCGAGCACGGCACCGGGCGCAACATGGCGCCCTTCGTCGAGCTGGAGTGGGGCAAGGACGCCTACCAGCTGATGTGGCAGCTCAAGCGCCTGCTCGACCCCAACGGCATCCTCAACCCAGACGTGGTGCTGAGCAGCGACCCGGACATCCACCTGAAAAACCTCAAGCCGCTGCCGGCCGCCGACGAGATCGTCGACAAGTGCATCGAGTGCGGCTTCTGCGAGCCGGTGTGCCCATCGAAAGGGCTGACCCTCAGCCCCCGCCAGCGCATCGTCATGTGGCGCGACATCCAGGCGAAGAAACGCGCCGGCGCCGACACCCGCGAGCTGCTGCGCACCTACCAGTACCAGGGCCTCGACACCTGCGCCGCCACCGGCCTGTGCGCCCAGCGCTGCCCGGTGGGCATCAACACCGGCGAGCTGGTGAAGAAGCTGCGCGGCCAGGCGGCCGAGCATGGCAAGGCCGCCGACTGGCTGGCCGAGCATTTCCACGCCACCCTGCGCGGCGCCCGCTTCACCCTGGCCGCCGCCAACGGCGCGCGCAAGCTGCTCGGCGCCCCACGCATGAGCCGCCTGAGCGCCAGCCTGAGCAAAGCCAGCAAAGGCCGCCTGCCGCAGTGGACGCCCGCCATGCCGCAGCCGCTGCGCGCCATCGAATTCAGCGCACCGAGCCACGATGCCCGCCCCCGCGTGGTCTACCTGGCCGCCTGCGTATCGCGGGTGATGGGCCCGGCCTACGCCGACCGCGAGCAAAGCTCGCTGCTGGACAAGACCCGCGCCCTGCTGGAGAAGGCCGGCTACCAGGTGGTGTTCCCGGACAACCCCGACAGCCTGTGCTGCGGCCAGCCGTTCGCCTCCAAGGGCTACCCCGAGCAGGCCGAGCACAAGCGCCAGGAGCTGATCACCGCGCTGCTGCACGCCAGCCGCGGCGGCCTCGACCCGATCTACTGCGACACCAGCCCCTGCACCCTGCGCCTGGTGCAGGACCTGGGCGAAACCCGGCTGGACCTGTACGACCCGGTGCGTTTCATCCGCACCCACCTGGTCGACAAACTGGAGTTCACCCCCCAGGACGAGCCGGTGGCGGTGCACGTGACCTGCAGCACCCAGCACCTGGGCGAGAGCCAGGCGCTGATCGACCTGGCGCGGCGTTGCAGCAAGCAGGTGGTGATCCCCGAAGGCATTCACTGCTGTGGCTTTGCCGGGGACAAAGGCTTCACCACCCCGGAGCTCAACGCCCACTCGCTGCGCACCCTCAAGGACGCGGTGCAGTATTGCAGCGAAGGGATCTCCACCAGCCGCACCTGCGAGATCGGCTTGTCGAGCCATAGCGGCATCGACTATCACGGCCTCGTGTACCTCGTAGACCGCGTGACAAGGGCCCGCGCGATCTGAAATCACCCGGGCCAGCGCCTACAGGTACGGTGCCGATACCAAGCCCGGCACGGTCCCTGTAGGAGCGGATTTATCCGCGAACACCGGCAAAGCCGGTGCCATCCCCCGCAGTGCCGGCTTCACGGGCAAACCCGCTCCCAAAGCCTTGCGAACTGCCCCCTCGTAGGCGCCGGCCTTGCCGGCGAACCACCCTCAAGCCGTACGACATTTCCGAACCTGCAACCAAATGCTTCAAACCAAACCAGCTTGGGACCTATCCTACGCACCTGTCGGAAGCCGCCGCGTTGCCGGGGAAATACCCCAAGGATAACGTCACTCCGTCGCCACATTTGGTGACCGGGCGTGAGAACCCGAGGTGTTAGGAGTTCGGCAATCCTGTTATGGCAGCCGTGCATGGGCAGACTTCGGTCTGGCCGAGTTCCTCCTGCGCCTCGGTTTCTCACCCCGTGCAAGGCTGCCACCCTTCGTCCCGTGAGAAAGGCACGGCTGGCAGCATTCATTCAATGCGCCGGAGTGTTCACCATGAAAAAGCTCGTCCCAGACCCACCCCACATCGCGTCCTACCTCACCATCTCCCCCACCCTAACCCGCGAAGACGCCATGGCCGCCGCCGTCGAGGTCGCCACCGCCATTTCCGATGTACTCGACGTCTACTTCAAGACCGAACCCGGCGCCTACCGCGACCGCCTGTTCACCGCCAGCGACTACCTCGGCCAGCTCGCCTGCGCGCTGCTCGAACACAAGCCAGGAGTGCAACCATGACCGTCACTCCCGGTAAGACCCGCTGCATGGACATGTTCAGCGTGCAACCCGACATCCCGTTCGCAGATGCCTTCAGCGAGTTGTCGGTACTGCTTGGCTGCATCCGCCACCTGACCTGCGAAGCCGAAATGGAAGGCGACCTGCTCGCCGGCAGTTCAGCGCGCATCCTTAGCGCCATGGCCAAGGCCCTGATCGACGACATGGAGCTAGCCCTGGAAAAGTCCCCTCACTAAGCCCCACCGCCACCTCCTGTAGGAGCGGCCTTGTGCCGCGAAAGGGCCGCCAAGCGGCCCCGGCGATCTTTGCTCAACACTGAAACCCGGGGGCCGCTACGCGCCCCTTTCGCGGCACAAGGCCGCCCCTACAGGCCAGCGTGCTTCACAACTCCGATGGAACCCCCGCCAACACCGCACAGTCCACCAATCAGGCCCACCCTCCAGAGGCCTAACGAGGAGACCCCCATGAAAGGCACTGCGCTATCCGCCCTGTTCGCGGCCGCAACCCTGCTGGCCTCGCCCGTCTTCGCCGCCGACGACCTGTGCGCCATGAACCTGCAGAAGATCGACGACGCCATGGCCACCGCCGGCGCCACCTCCGAAGGCCTGGACAAGGCCCTCACCGAGCACGTGGACAAAGCCAAGGCCGCCCAGGCCTCCGGCGACACCAAGGAATGCATCGCCATCACCAGCAAAGTGCTCGAGCGCCTGGAGAAAACCGAGAAAGGCGGCAACGGCACCTGAAACGGCGCACCTGTCGACGCAGCGCGCGCAAAGGCGTATACTCCGCCTCACGTGCCGAAAGGTACGGTCAGCTAGAGCTGAGTGTGGGGCCGATTAGGATTCGACGCCGGTAGCGAAACTCTAGGTGCATGCCGAGTTGGTAACAGAACTCGTAAATCCACTGTTGCAACTTTCTATAGTTGCCAATGACGACCAATACGGTGCTGCTCTCGCTGCTTAACTGCAGCTGACATGCACTCCTGGTACCTTCGGGTCCAGCAATCATCAGGGGATGCCTGTAAACCCGAAATGATTGTCATACAGAACAGGATCGTCGTGCAGCACGTTGGGGGCGAAGCGACTAAAACTTACCCAACTCATCCAAAGCACCCTGCCCGTCGGGCGGCTGCGGATTAAATCAGTAGACACGGCTAAGCATGTAGTACCGACAGCGGAGTACTGGCGGACGGGGGTTCAAATCCCCCCGGCTCCACCAAATCCAAAGAAGAAGACGCCCTCGGGCGTCTTTTTTTGTGCCTAGGATCCGGTCATAGCACGTTTCACGCAGGCATATAGAAGTAAGTCAACGGTACCAACCGCTTCGTCTCCGGATCGGTGGCTGGGTAATGCGCCATCAGCGTCCGAGCCAGCTCATCCAGTGTCCACATCGTCAGATGCACATTGGCTCGCTCCCCCTCATACAACGCCTCCTTCGTGAATCCGCCAGTACTCACGTACAGTCCTCGATCATCCTTGTGCCTGCCGCCGAGAAAGCTACGGATCTCGTTACTTCCCATACGGGCATTCCGGTGCTTGACCTCCACAACGATGCGCGGAGGCTCAAATCCGAAACCATCGGGTGAAGCAATAATGTCTTTGCCGCGATCAGCACCGGCCGGAGACACCAGTGTCTTGTAGCCCATTGCTCGTAAAATTCCGGCCACCAGCTCCTGCATCTCAGCCCAATCCAGGCTGTTGATTTGGTCTTTGATCCGCTCAAACGCAATTTCCTGAACCCCCTTCAACGGGTCTTCCAGAACCTCGGAATCTTCAATCAAGTCTTTCGGTGGTGTGGAGATGTTTTTTCCAGTAGCAAGGGCAAGTAGCTCTTTCTGAGCATCCTCAGAAACTTTAAATACGGTTAGCGTGGACCCCAGGCTATTTCTGCTGGCGCCTGTTAGCTTGTCGCGATCGACCTCCTGCGTGTACCACTCAACAGGTCGGGTCAAAGACATACCATCATCTGCCAGATCGGGGCGGAGCAGGCACGCTCCAGTGAAGCGACCTACCAGGTAGGTCCGGTTTGCAGGGGAATAGGTAACAACCGTATCGCCAATGTTGATTTCGTTAACGAAACGGAAGACCTGCGACGCCCCCGCTACGGCACTCGCGTCCTTTATTCCTGGTTGAAGGTCTTTATAGGCTTGGATCAATGCCTTCCTGGAAACGCCGGGCTTGGCCTCAAGCGCTAGCTGAGCCCACCCAATGGCAGCAAGACTGCGATCCCTGAAATCGTCATAGAGACGGCCACCATCACCTCGAATCATCCACATCGCGGGCATGTTGATACTCATTGCTTTCACAGAATCGAGGCGAGACTGTAGCAATGCTGATCGCTTGTGTGAATGGAAAGCACGGCAGACAGAACTGAGAGCTACGAAGAGCATGCCTGCGTTCTCAAGAGCCCGAGAGGTATACAGAACTACTGGCTCACCAGCGGTATCCGACCTCATAGCCTCTGGGCTGATCAAGTACGCTGCTATACGCCTGCGGCGACAAATATTAGTGAACGCCAGACCGTTATATCGGTACCGTGGCTTTCTGGTTGCGTAGTCGGTTGTACACGCCCTGTTTTTTCTATCAGCCCCTCCCTGTGAGCCCGACGCATCACACCACCTAGGGCGCGCGCATCACCTGGTTTCTGAAGTCCAGTTGCCCATATATCGTCAGGCGTGAACTCTAACTGTCTCTCAGCGACCTGACGCACTGCGGCGTACGCTACTTCGGCCCATTCCTTATCCGCCATACAGCCTCCTAAAGTACTTCTCGAGAAATGATGTACTTGAATTGATAACTGATTGGACCCAGCCAAGTTTCCCCTTGCGCGCTGCTTGTGCTCTCTGTTGCTTGTGCTCTCTAAGGAGCTAGCCGCTGATTCAAGCTAGACAGAGGACTGACTCCATCACGGAGCATTAGAATTTTATCGGGTTCACTCATAAACCAAGCAAACGAGCCCCAAGCCAAGCCTGTGATGGTCTTCTTGTAGCCTGCTGACTCCCTATCTGCATACGCAGTGACAAACGCTACTTGCGAGCGTTTGAAGCCGCCTTTGTCCGTCAGATCGAACAGTGCCTTCTGGCGGCGCGCAGTGATCGCACCATCGGTGGCCACAACTTCGATAAATACGATCAGCGGGTTGCTCGGTCCGAGATCCACCAAGATTAGATCGGGTAGGTTCTTCTGTGCCTCGATGTCGAGTCCAATGGTGGAAGCCATGCGCAGGTCCTGCATGGCGACCTTGTTGCTCGACTCACTGAGCCAAAGCACGACCGGCTTCTCTAGGAAATGCTTGGCAAAAGCCTCAACGACTGCCCGAGATATCATTGAGCTGGGGCCATGAGAGAGTGCTCGCGTTTCACCGTTGGGGAAGTGAACAAGCACGCCTTCCTGATCGGCAGCGCCCATACGCATCAGCGAAATCCTCGCAAGCGCACCCTTGTTCAAATGCTCAGATTGCCACTCAAGAATAGCGCCTTCTAACTCTTTCCCCTGGAGCGCAGGGTCGAACAAGGCGGCCAGATCAGTCTTGATTGCGTAACGCGGCTTACCGGATGTAGTCGGCACATCCTTGTCTTCCATGACAGCACCAACTGCAACGAGACCTTCGCGGAGGGTCTCATCGCGAATGGGTTCACGAGTGTTGTCGGCGTACCAGCGCTTACCGGGAACCTCGTAAGACTTCTTGCGTAAGTTAGTCCTGTAGCAGAGGCGCTCCTCGTCGCTGTTATTCGCTGCCTGCACGTCAGTCATGCGATAGACATGCACAGGCCCCAGTCGAACGCTGGAGTGCTCAACGGCCCCGATATAAAGCATGGCAAATACAGTGCTTGCGGCTAATTCACGAGTGCAATAAATCCGATTTGGAGTTCCTTCCGGGAAGATTAGCAGGAGCCTCTCAGCGACCAACTCCCTTGGTACATAAGGTGGCAGCACTACATATCCCCTTCAAACAATCGATTGCATGCAGCCTCAATGGAGTCGCGATCGGCACCTTCGGAGACCAACTGGGCCAACTCCACGAGTTTCTCTGGACCAGGCAGCGGCAGCGACTCCAACTCATACGCAGAAACCGCGACAGAGCCACTTACGCAGCGGAACGCGCGATCTGCGGCTGCGCTATTGATAAATGCCCCCAGCACCTCGGCGCTAACCTGTGGTGTTTCGGTAATTGGTCGAATCATATTGATATGGTTCTCTATGACGACACCCCCATGCTTTTTCAGGAACTCAGCAGGCAATGCTGCGGCAATCAGGCGACGACTTTGTTCCTTGGCCGTTGTGCGTTGCAGTAAAACGCAAGGCTTAGTGGTCACCAGCCAGCTGTCTCCAGCATTCAGTTCGAAGTAGGGTGCGTGGTTCTTCTTGTCTGCACGGAACACAAAATGGCCATCGGCAGTGATTGCCTCAGCCCAAATTAGCGGCAAGCGTTTGCTGCTTGGGCGGTGTGCAAGCTGACTCTTGAAACGGTTCCAAACTAGAGGTCCGGTACTCACGCCATAGCCCCAGTCGGATAGACGATGGGGCATACGTGTCAGGAGCTCGACCAAAGCGCTTTGCGCGGTGGTACGGGGCAAGAGCCAAGGCAGGGATGGATCATTAGCTGGGAGGAGTATCTCGCCCGTCTTTTGGACTTCCAACCCCTCGCTAGAGGGAGCAATCTCGGCAACTGCAACTGGAGCGCTATCCCCGCCGCGACGATAGGTCGTCAGGGCCGTTTCTTGTAGCACATCATCAAAAACGCCCTTACGAGCAGTGACGAAGTCGATGGTCAGTGGCGGAGCTGAGCGCCCCAGCAAAGCTCGCAGGTTCTTAAAGTAGACACCGGCCAGGAACGAGGTCGGGGTGACGTAGGCTATCACGCCGCCTATCTTGGTGTGGCGGAGTGCCAAATCGGTGAACAGCCCATACAGATTGGCATGACCATACAGCGAGCGCTTGTAGCGCTCGCGAATCTCAGCATCGAGCTTGGCGCGGCCGTATGGAGGATTGCCAATCACAAGGTCAAAACGGTCTTTGGGTGGGTTACGGCGAAGCGAGTCGCAAACCGTAACCATGACGGGCAGCTTGCGCCCAGCCAGACGACTAATCGGCAATACCACGGCATCCAGGGTAACCTGGCTGAGCCATGCCCCAAAGGGATCAATCTCGTAGCCGCGCAAGCGGTTGCCGATGCTCTGCATTAGCAACTTCGGGCTGCAGTCCTTCTGCGCATCCATGATCCGCTGGGCGATAGGTGCCAGGAAAGCTCCTCCGCCGCAGGCCGGATCAAGTACGCGGCACTTCGCCCAGTCAACATTCACGGCCGTTACTTGGTCGAGCAAACGCTCAGTCAAGGCAGGGGGAGTGTAAAAAATTCCGAATTCCCCGCGATGTTCAGCTGGGAGCATACCGGTATAGGTAAGGCCAATCTGATAAGCGGCGGTCTCGGCATCAAATTTCGCGGCAGTGCGACCGATGGTTTCCGCGAGTGCGGCGGCGGCCTCTGGCAGGGGCTCGGTAGGAAACGGCTGGAGCGGAGAGCGCAATTCCTGGGGTACGATGTCGACGCTAGTCAGACCACACCACCAAGCCTCGATCAGACGAACACCGAACGCACGTGCCAGAGACAGTTGGTGATCTGCTGGAAAAGTGGTAGCCAGGGCGCGAGCCATGACTCTGGCGGAGGCAAGTGCCTGGCTCGAAGACTCAGCAGCCATTTGGTCTGCCTGTCGAGCCTGTTTTGTCTGTGCCGTGTGAGCCATAAATCCCCCTTTTTTCGCGGGCCGAGATTCTACAGGATTCGGCATCCTTCCGACCGCTTTTGCGCAATATTGCGCGATAAAGGGATACTCAACAATCGCAGGAGCGCCAGCTCTGCAACTGATTTACCGTCAAATCGAGCCAAACCATAGGAAATGCAGCGTCTTTGAGATGATGGCCAGACGGCCTGGTATGGATGCGGGTTCAAATCCCCTTCCCACCAAACCCAAAAAATACACTTGGTTAACCAAGTGCCTTTTTCATACACCTACGATTTGCCCTTGAGTCTGTGGCAGAGGCCTTCCCAGCAGCCCCCCAACCACCACCGCAAACACCAGCGCCATCCCCCCCGCAACCTGCAACACCGTCTCAAACCCACCCACAAAAGCCTGCTGCGCCAACGGCGCCACCACCCCACGCAACCCCGGACCAAGCACCCCCAA
>NZ_JARPQB010000059.1 GCF_029478665.1 Pseudomonas entomophila | reverse complement strand
GGATGCGCTTCGGGGGCGGCAAGGGCCTGGGGCTGGGCGCCATCCTGCTGATCGTCGGTATCGGCTGGCTGACCGGGCAGGACCCCCTCCAGATACTCGGCCAACTCGCCGGGCAGATGGAACAGCAACAGACCGCGCCAGCCAATGTGGGCAGCAAGGCGCCACCGGCCAACGATGAACAGGCCGAGTTCGTCGCCTCGATCCTTGGCGACACCGAGGATACCTGGAAAGCCCTGTTCGCCCAGGCCGGCAAGCAATACCGCGATCCGAAGCTGGTGCTGTTCAGCGGCCAGGTCAACTCTGCTTGTGGCTTCGCCTCATCGGCGGTCGGTCCGTTCTATTGCCCGGGTGACCAACGGGTGTACCTGGACATGACCTTCTTCCGCGAAATGGAAACCCGCTTCCGCGCCGCCGGCGACTTCGCCCAGGCCTACGTGATCGCTCATGAGATCGGTCACCACGTGCAGACGTTGCTCGGGGTTTCGGCCAAAGTCGACGCGGCCCGGCGCAATGGCCAACGCATGGAGGGCGACAATGGCTTGCTGGTGCGCCAGGAACTGCAGGCCGACTGCCTGGCTGGCGTTTGGGCCTATCAGGCGCAGAAGCGCCTGAACTGGCTCGAGCCGGGGGATGTGGAAGAGGCACTCAATGCCGCCAACGCCATTGGCGACGATCGCCTGCAGCAGCAGGGCCAGGGCCGCGTGGTGCCGGACTCGTTCACCCATGGCACCTCGCAGCAGCGGGTGCGCTGGTTCAAGGCGGGGTTCTCCAGTGGTGACCTGAACCAGTGTGACACCTTTGGCGCGCGTAGCCTTTAAGCTCCGGGGGGCCGCTTCGCGGCCCATCCGCGGATGAATCCGCTCCTACAGCAGGCCTTGTTTTTCAGGCAATAGCCGCTATTTGCACATTTCTTCCTTCAACCCCGCTGGCTGCTCCGGTGCCTTGCGCCACTGCGGCAACCCGATCAGCACCACCGCACCGATGATCACCGCCATCGCCACGCACTCCTCGGCGCCAATCTGCTCACCGGCGAAGACAATCCCCAACAGCACCGCCACGGCCGGGTTGACGTAGGCGTAGCTGGTGGCCGCCGCTGGGCGCACGTGCTTGAGCAGGTACATGTAGGCGCTGAACGCCAGGATCGAACCGAAGAACACCAGGTAGGCCAGCGCCCCCCAACCTGCGGCGGTGGGCATCTGCGTCATGCGTTCACCACTCAGGGCACTGGCAATCAGCAACACGACACCCCCTACCAGCATCTCGGCAGCACTGGCCATGGCGCCTTGGGGCAGGGGCAGGTTCTTGCTCCACACCGAACCGAAAGCCCAGGCCGCCGCCGCGAACAGGATCAGCGCCGCGCCCATGGGGCTGGCCTGCAGGTTCGAACCCATGTTCAACATGCCGATACCGACCAGCCCAAGGGCAATCCCCGCCCATTCCAGGCGCGAGTTGCGGTGACCGAACATCAACCCGAATACCAGGGTGAACAGCGGCACGGTCGCCACCGCCAGGGCCGCCACGCCCGAGGCCACCCCCGCGTGCTCGGCCAGGGTCACGCCACCGTTGCCGCAACTGAGCAGCAAAAAGCCGATCGCCCCTGCCGCCCGCCACTGCGGCCAGGTGGGTGCGGGCACGCCGCGCCAACGCAGGAAGCCATACAGCAAGCAGCCTGCGATGACGAAGCGCACGCCCGCCATCAGCATCGGCGGCCATGACTCCACACCAATGCGGATGACCAGGTAGGTCGAACCCCAGACCAGGTACAGGGCAAGGAAGGCACCGACAAGCAACAGCGGGAAACGACGGGAGGCAGGCATGGTGTTGGGCTCGAAATCCGTTTACGGGTGACCTAGTTTAAGAAGGGCACCCGGCGAACATAAGTTACAAAACACGTTTAAATCACCCGAACACTTTGCTATGAACGGTAATTTTCAACCCTCACCGTTGATTGCAAAGCCACCAGGAAACGCCATGGATAAATACGACCGCATGCTGCTCGCCGCCCTACTGGAAAACGGTAGAGCCACCTACGCCCAGCTGGCGCGCCAGGTGAATCTTTCCGCCCCCGCGGTGGCTGAGCGAGTGGCCAAGCTCGAAGCCAGCGGAGTGATCAGTGGCTACACGGCCAAGGTCGATCTGGAGAAGATCGGCCTGCCGATCCAGTGCGTGATCGAGTTGCGCCTGGCCAGCCATGGCAACCAGCAGGCCTACGACGCCCTGACCCGCATCCCCGAACTGATCGAATGCCACCGGGTCACCGGCGACCCTTGCGTGATCATGCAGGCGGCAGTGGCGTCGATGGGGGAGCTGGAGGCGCTGATCAATCGAGTGTCGCAGTTGGGGTTCAGCAAGACCTCGATCGTGCTGTCGAGCGCGGTGGAACGTCGGGTGCCGCTGGCACACCTGGAAACCAACCCCAGAAAACCCTGACACCACACGCCCCTGTAGGAGCCAGCCTTGCTGGCGAACGCAAGGCAACGCCTTGCCGGGGTTTACCCGCTTGCCGCGGTTCGCCAGCAAGGCTGGCTCCTACAAGGAATGTCAGTGGCGCAGGAGCAGCTTGCCCTCGATCGGCACGTAGTGGCTCGCCGAACGGATCAACGACAACGCCGTCAGCCCTGGCACGCCATACACCACCGTCTCGACACCGTGGCGCTTTGCCGCCCGCTCCAGCAGCAGGTCGAAATCACCATCCCCCGAAGCCAGCACCACCTGGTCGACCCGCTCCGCCGCTTCGATCACATCGAGAGTGATACCCACATCCCAGTCGCCCTTGGCCGAACCATCTGCGCGCTGGATATACGGCTTGAGGCGCACCTCGAAACCGAGGTTGCGCAGGATCTGCTGGAACTGTTGCTGCTTGCTGTCGCCGCGGTCGATTGCATAAGCCACCGCCTCGACGATCTGGCCTTCGCGGCTGACCTCGGCCCACAGCGTGGTGTAGTTGAAGTGGCAACCATGGACCTGGCGCACGGTGTAGTAGAGGTTCTGCACATCGGCGAACAGCGCGATCTTCTTCAAGCCAGGGCACCTCGTTGAATGCGTGAGAGGGGCTGCTGCGCAGCCAATCGCAGCACAAGGCCGCTCCTGCAAGGGCGGTGTGATGCCTGCAGGAGCGGCCTTGTGCCGCGAACGGGGCGCAACGCGCCCCAGGATGCCAACGAGTATGCCAGACCCTTCAGACGAAGGTGTCGTCGTCAGAGAAGAAGCCGCCATCGTCGTTGCCGTAGTCGGTGTCGGCATACCCACCCTGGTCGTTGCCCCAACCGCTGTTGTCGGCCACCTGGCGCTGGCCGTCCTGGTCGTTCCAACCCCCGTGGTCGCTGGCCGGAGCCGGCTCCTCCTTGATCACCTCGACGACTTGTTCAGGTTGCGAGTTGTGGTTGAACAGGCTGCTGATACCCTGGGCCAGCAGCACGCCCCCGGCAACACCGGCGGCGGTCTGCACCGCGCCACCGAGGAAACTGCTGACACCGCTGCGGGCCGGCGCGGGCGCCGCGCCGAAACCAGGTTGCGGCTGGGGCTGGGCATAGGCCTGTGGCGCCGGTTCGCGCCAGCCACCGCCAGTAGACGGCGCTGGCGCGACCGAGCGTTGTGGCTCCGGCACCGGGTTGCGGGCACCTGCACCAAAAAGGCTGGAGAGAAAACCGCCACCGCCGCTGTTGCTGCTCGAACGGGTTGCCTCGAGCTGCGCGCGGGCCTGCTTGAGGTCGGCCTCCAACTGCTTGTTCTGTTCGTCCAGGCGCTTGATCGCCGCTTCCTGCACCAGGATCGCCTGGGCCATGTAGTACGGCGCCGCCGGTTGCTGGCGCAGGCGTTCCTCGATATGCGCCTGGGCCTGGGCATCACGCGGCTGGGCGGGATCCTCGGCTTGCTTGAGACGGCTGAACAGGCCGTCGATCAGGGTTTGTTCTTCAGTGTTCATCAGGGCAACCTCGTGCGCGGAACAGGACATCGGACAGCGTCAAAGATGGGGGGCCGGGCGCTGCGATTCAATTAACCGGGCCATGAAACTTTTTTCAGCAAGCGGGCGGTCTGGGCTAAAGTGATGCCCTGCTTTTTCTGCCATGCGATGTTGACCGATGAATCCGCTGAGCGTTCTGCGCGACTCCCTGTACTTCTTCCGCCGTCACCTGACGAGCATCCTCCAGCTGTGCCTGCCACTGGTGATGCTCGAGGCCCTGGGCACCCAACTGCTCTACCAGCAACTGGGCGAACAAGCCTCCCCCGCCTACGGCATGCTGGTCAGCCTGCTGTTCTACCCGCTGTACAGCGCCGCGCTGATCCTCTACCTCGACACCCGCAGCAACGGCCAGGCGATCGCCAAGCGCGACCTGTTCGCCCGCGCCGTGCAGCTGTGGCCGGCCTTGGCCCTGTTGATCCTGATCAGTTCGCTGCTGATCATGGCGGGCCTGGCGCTGTTCATCTTCCCGGGCGTGTGGATCATGGTGAACCTGGTGTTCGCCGAATACCTGCTGGTGCTGCGCGGCCTGCCGGTGATCGAGTCGATGCGCACCAGCGCGCGCATGACCACCGGGCACTTCCTGCGCATCATGGTCTGCATGCTCTCGGTGCTGGCCCCGCTATGGCTGATCGACGGCCTGCTGCTGACCGCATTCCCCGAGCCGCAGCCGGGTGTACAGCTGGTACTGGACAGCCTGAGCGGTTTCCTCCAGCTGTTCAGTACCGTGGTGCTGTATCGCCTGTTCATGTTGCTCGAAAGCGAAGCCGGCGCCTGAGCGCAATCAGGTACCCCTCGGCTTGGCCCGCGCCGTGGCCTCGGCCACCAGCGGGTCGTCCGGCCAGTAGTGCTTGGGGTAGCGTCCCTTCAAGTCCTTCTTCACCTCGGCGTACGTCGTGCGCCAGAAGTTGGCCAGGTCCTGGGTGACCTGCACGGGCCGGCGCGCCGGCGACAACAAGTGCAGCTTGACCTGCTGCCGGCCGTTGGCGATGCGTGGCGTGTCGGCCAGGCCGAACAGCTCCTGCAGGCGCACGGCGAGGATCGGCGGCTGCTCGCTGTAGTCCAGGCGGATGCTGGAACCCGACGGAACCGCCAGGTGCGAGGGGGCGAGTTCCTCCAGGCGCTGGGGCAGCGGCCAGGGCAGCAGGTTGCGTAGCAGCGACGGCAGGTCCAGGGCGGCGAAATGGCTCAGCCGCGAGACTTTGCCCAAGTAAGGTTGCAACCAGTCTTCCAGGCTGGCCAGCAACGCTGCGTCGCCCAGATCCGGCCATTCGCTCGCGCCCTGCTGCTGCAGGTCGAGCTGGCGCAACAGGGCGACACGGGCCTGCCACTGGCGCAGTTCGGGCGTCCAGGTCAGCAGGTTCAGGCCCTTGCGCCGCACCAGGCCCAGCAGCGCCTTCGCGCGGGTGTCATCGTCCAGGCCAGTCAGGGGTTCGCGGCTGAGCACCAGCTCGCCAACCTTGCGCTGGCGTTCGGCGCGCAGCACCTGTTCGCGCTCGTCCCAATCGAGCAGGTCGAGGCATTCGACCTGCTCGGCCAGCACGTCTTCGAACAACTGCGGATCGAAGTCGGCGGCCTGGTAGATGCGCTCCTCGCGCTGCCCCTGGCGGCTGCCCAGGTCGGCGATCACCAGCCATGGGCATTTCATCAACGCATCGACTTCGCTGAACATCGCCGCGCGGCCGTTGGCCAGGCGGTATTCGGCGCCACCCTCGCGGCGCTGCTGTGCCACGCGGTCCGGATAAGCCAGCGCCAGCAGCGCGCCGAGCCAGCGCGGGTGGTCGGGATCGGCCACTGCCGCACGCGGTTTGCCACGCAGTTGCCCGCGATACTGGCGCGCCAGTTGGCGCGCGCGTTGCACACCACCTTGGCCGCCGCGGCTCGCGCGGGTTTCGCCACCAAGCAGGGCAAGCCGAGTGTGCAGGTCGGCACCGCCGCCACGCAGGATATCGCGCTCGCCAAGCAAGGCGGCCACGTCGCAGGCCATGTCGGCCAACCCCAAATCCTGGCCGCGCAGCAGCAGGTGGGCGATGCGCGGGTGCGCGGGCAAACCGGCCATGGCCTGGCCATGTTCGTTCAGGTTGTCGCGGCTGCCGGGCTTGAAGGCACCGAGCCGCGCCAACAAGTCCTGGGCCTGAGCGTAGGCGGCAGCCGGTGGCTGGTCGAGCCAGCTCAGCTGTTCCGGAGGCACGCCCCAGCGCGCGAGCTGCAGGGCCAGCCCGGCCAGGTCGGCCTGGAGGATCTCGGCGCTGCCATGTGCGGCCAACTGATCGTGTTGTGCCTCGGACCACAGGCGATAGCACACGCCCGGTTCCAGGCGCCCCGCCCGGCCGGCACGCTGGGTGGCGCTGGCGCGGGAAATGCGCTGGGTATCCAGGCGGGTCATGCCGCTGCCCGGGTCGAAGCGCGGCACCCGGGCGAGACCGGCATCGATCACCACGCGCACGCCGTCGATGGTCAGGCTGGTCTCGGCGATATTGGTGGCCAGCACCACCTTGCGCTGGCCCTTGGGCGCCGGCTCGATGGCGGCGCGCTGGGCATTCAGGTCGAGCTCGCCGTGCAACGGGCAAAGCAGGATGCCGGGGCGATCGCCCAAAGCCTCCTGCAAGGACTGATGGACACGGCGGATCTCGGCCTGGCCGGGGAGGAACACCAGCAAACTGCCGCTTTCATCCGCCAGCGCCTGGAGCACGCAATCGACCACCCGCGGCTCGACGAATTCGCCAGGCTGGAACGGCCGGCTCCAGCGTATATCCACCGGGTGCATGCGCCCCTGGCTGCTGACCACCGGGGCCTCGTCAAGCAGCCGTGACAGGCGCTCGCCTTCCAGCGTCGCCGACATCAACAGGATCTTCAGCGGCGGCTCGTCGCGCAGCAGCGCGCGGCCATTGAGGCTCAGGGCCAAGGCCAGGTCGGCGTCGAGGCTGCGCTCGTGGAATTCGTCGAAGATCAGCAGCCCGACCCCCTCCAGTGCAGGGTCGGCCTGCAAGCGACGGGTGAGGATACCCTCGGTGACCACTTCGATGCGGGTGTTCGGCCCGACCTTGCTGTCCAGGCGAATGCGGTAACCGACCGTGCCACCCACCTGCTCCCCCCGTTCGCTCGCCAGCCGTTCTGCCGCGGCGCGCGCGGCCAGTCGGCGCGGTTCGAGCATGAGGATGGTCTGCCCGGCGAGCCATGGCTCGTCCAGCAGGGCCAGGGGCACGCGGGTGGTCTTGCCGGCGCCGGGCGGCGCCTCGAGTACCGCCTCGTCGCGCAGGCGCAGGGCCTGGCGCAGTTCGGGCAGTACTGCATCGATCGGTAATGAATTCATGGTGGTCCTCGAACAATCGTCCGAGTATAACGGCGAACCGAGCCTGCCCTATCATGGTCTTAGCTTCAGGTGTTGGCACGCGCCTTCACCCCTTGTAGTGCCTACTTTTCCGGAGATTCACATGCGCATCCCTTCCCGCGTCATTGGTGGCGTGCTCATCGCCACGCTGCTGACCCAGCTGACGGCCTGCGGCACCCTGTTCTACCCCGACCGCCGCGGCCAGATCGAAGGCAAGATCGACCCGGTGGTTGCGGCTCTGGACGCCATCGGCATTCTCTTCTACGTCATCCCCGGCCTGATCGCCTTCGGCATCGACTTCGCCAGCGGCGCCATCTACTACCCCGGTGGCCAGACCGCACACATCGACCCGCTAAAGCTCAAGCCCGCCATCAACGCCGACGGCCAGGTCGACAAGGTCAAGCTGCAGGCCATACTCGAGAGTGAACTGGGCCAGCGCCTGCCGCTGAACGACCCACGCCTGATCCAGCACCGTGGCAGTGTCGAGCAACTGGCCGCCTACGGCCTGGTTCCGGCAGCCTGATTTCTTCAAGGACGCAATCACCCCCATGACCGCGACCGCCGAACACAAGCGCCTGCTGCGCCTGGCCACCCGCGCTTCGCTGACAGTCGCCAGCCTGCTGGTGCTGGCCAAGGCCGTGGCCTGGTGGCTGAGCGGCTCGGTGAGCCTGCTGGCCGGGCTGACCGACTCAGCGCTGGATGCCGTGGCCTCGTTCCTCAACCTGCTCGCCGTGCACTACGCTTTGCGCCCGGCCGACGACGACCACCGTTTCGGCCACGGCAAGGCCGAAGCCCTGGCCGGCATGGCCCAGGCACTGTTCATCGCGGTCAGCGCGGTGTTGATCGGGGTGCAGGCCGTGGAACGCTTGCAAGCGCCGCAGCCGCTGGGTGACACCGCCGCCGGTATCGTGGTCATGCTGCTGTCACTGGTACTGACCCTGGCGCTGCTGGCCTTCCAGCGCAAGGTCATCCGCCTCACCGGCTCCACGGCGGTGCGCGCCGACTCCCTGCACTACCGCTCCGACCTGCTGCTCAACGGCAGCATCCTCCTGGCATTGCTTCTGGCGCGCTTCGGCTGGCCGCAGCTGGATGCGCTGTTCGGCCTGGGCATTGCCCTGTACATCCTGTGGAGCGCGATCCAGATTGCCCGCGAAAGCACGGCGATCCTGATGGACCAGGAACTGCCGGCCGATATCGGCGAACGCATGCTCGAGGTGGTGCAGACCATTCCGGGGGTGAAGGGCGTGCATGACCTGCGCACGCGGGTTTCGGGCAGCCAATGGTTCGTGCAATTGCACCTTGAACTGCCCGGGGACCTGCCACTGCATCAGGCCCACGAACTGTGCGTGCAGGCTTCGCAGGCCATCCGCGAGCGTTACCCGCGGGCGGATGTGATGGTGCATGCCGACCCGGTCTGAGCAGCGCCTCACCACAACCCCGTAGGAGCCAGCCTTGCTGGCGAACACTGGCAAGGCCGGTGCCAGGCACCGCAGTTTCTGCATCGCGGCTAAAGCCGCTCCTACAGGGGTCAGTTGATGCTATAGCCCCGTCCACTCAGGCAGGCGCCCAGCGCCCGCCGGTAGTTGTCGGCCACGTTGGCTGGTGGCGCGTAGGTCGCTGTGGCAGGGTCGAAGCCTGTCTGGCTGACCGCCCAGCGGTGACACTCGTAGCGATCCTGCTCCTGCTGCTCCGGCCCCTGCCCATAAGCTGGATAGGCGATCACGTCATAACTGTTGTACGGCTGCTGGACAGGCGCTGGCGCCGGCACGGCGGTGGGTGGATTGACCACCACATACTCTCGACTGTCGGCCTGGTACTGGTAATAGGTGTCAGCCACCAGGAAGAACAACGCGCCCCCCAGCCACACTTCACGGGCGTAGGGCGGCAGGTAGCCGACTCTCACGCCGTAGGGCGGCCTGACCACCACATAACCGCCGCCATGGGGGCGATACCAATAGCCACCGGAATAGAAGTAATCCTGCCCACGATACGGCACTTTCCAGTAACGGTCCGGGAAGCGATCGACGCTATGGCCGGGATGATACTGCGGTCCCGGGCCCCAACCATTGCCATGGCCGTCCGGGCGGCCGGCCCAGTCACCGCCCGGCCGTTGCCCGTAGTAGCGGTCGTCACCATGGCGACGCGGGATGTCCTGGTAGTAACCCTGGCGCGGCGGCTGGGTCTGACGCACTTCATCACGGGAATTGAGCGGCGAGCCGCGCCCGCCATTGGGGTCCTCCGGCCCTTGGGCCAAGGCGCTCAGGCTCAAGCCCATGCCCAGCAAACCAACACCTGCCAACTGCCAGATGCGCGACCTCATGTTGTTCCTCTCGCTCGGGATGACTGCATGCTGCGCAGTTTACCGTGGCGCCTGGCCATACAGATGAAATCGCGGACATAAAAAAGGGAGGCCTTGCGGCCTCCCTTCGGGAATTGTCGTCCGTGCTCGGCGCTTGTGGCACCGGCTCACCTCGCGCCGTCTTCTGGACAGTGCGTAGCCCGGGGGCCTGGCGGATCCTGTTGGATGGCCGGCCGCGACCGCCCGTCTGGGGCGCGTCGCCGTGGACTGATGTCCGGGCAGTGATTCTGGTGATAAAGATAGGCCGGATGGTGCGGCAGGGGATTGCGAAGATTGCTCTGATAAATAGCACTTGCGCAATTTTTCACCCTGGATTGATAATTCGCCGCAATCTGAACAGAAAAGGCCTTTTCCATGAGCAAGCTCGACCGCTACGACCTGAGCATCCTCGCCGAATTGCAGCGTGACGCGCGCATCTCCAACCAGGAGCTGGCCGAGCGCATCGGCCTGTCCCCCTCCCCTTGCTCGCGTCGGGTCAAGCAACTCGAGGACGACGGCTACATCTCGCGCCAGGTGGCGCTGCTGGACCGCAAGAAGCTTGGGTTGAGCCTGACCGCCTATGTGCTGATCGGCATGGACCGCCACACTCCCGAGCGCTTCGAGACCTTCGAGGCGGCAATCCGCAGCCTGCCCCAGGTGCTCGAATGCAGCCTGGTCACCGGGATGGACGCCGACTACCAGCTCAAGGTGGTGGTGCCGGACATGGATCACTACCAGAAACTGCTGCTGGGTAGCCTGACCCGCATCGAAGGCGTGACCAGCGTGCGCTCGAGCTTCGTGCTCAACCAGGTGCTGGCCAGCACCGAGCTGCCCTTGACCCATCTGCGTTGAATCCCCCGGCGCAGGGCGTATGATCGGCTGCTCAGCCTGCCTGGAGTGAACTGATGGATCCCGCCGTATTCGAAGAGTGGATGATGATTGTCCTGGTCACCGTGTTGATCGCTTTCATGGGCTTCATCGTCTGGGACCTGGCGAAGAAATCCAAGGCGGGGCGCTTCGGCACCCTGATCCTGTTCTTCGTACTCGGCCTGGGGGTGCTCGCATTCATCATCAAGAGCGTGGTGGTGGGGTTCCTCGAAGGCGTCTAGAGCCCTTGCAACCCCCGCTCCCCCTTGTAGGAGCGGCCTTGTGCCGCGAAAGGGCTGCAAGGCAGCCCCAGGTCTGAGCGCCAAGGCGGAAATTGTTGGGGCCGCTATGCGGCCCTTTCGCGGCACAAGGCCGCTCCTACAGAGTACGCGCATAGCTCGGATGTCAGAGCTTTGCAGCCACTTCGCGCCAGCACCCCTGCTCCAGCCCCTCGATCGACCAATCGCCGATGCGCACCCGCACCAGGCGCAAGGTCGGCAACCCCACCGCCGCCGTCATCCGCCGCACCTGGCGGTTTCGCCCCTCACGAATCACCAGTTCCAACCAGGCCGTCGGTACGCTCTTGCGAAAGCGTACCGGTGGATTGCGCGGCCACAGTTCGGGTTCCTCGAGCAAACGCGCCTCGGCCGGGAGCGTCGGCCCGTCGTTGAGCTCGACCCCCTCGCGCAGACGTTGCAGTTGCTCTTGGCTCGGTTCACCTTCGACCTGCACCCAGTAGGTTTTGGCCAACTTGTGCTTGGGGTCGGCGATGCGCGCCTGCAGACGGCCATCGTTGGTCAACAGCAACAGCCCTTCGCTGTCGCGGTCCAGACGCCCGGCCGGGTAGATGCCGGGGATATCGATGTAGTCCTTGAGCGTGGCACGCCCCTCGCCGTCACTGAACTGCGTCAGCACATCGAACGGTTTGTTGAACAGAATCAGACGAGGCTCGGCTGGTGGCGCCTTGGGCTGGCGACGCGGGCCGGAAGGCCGCGCCGTCGGACGGCGCGGTTTGTTGCGGGGTGGCAGGGACATGGATCCTCAGCGGAACGGCGGCTCATCGAAGCTGCGCAGTTTACGCGAGTGCAGCGAGTTGAGCTCGGTGCGCAGCAGGTCCAGGGCGGCGATACCGATCTTCAGGTGCTGGCTGACCGCGCGGTTGTAGAACGCGTTGGCCGAACCCGGCAGCTTGATCTCGCTGTGCAGCGGCTTGTCGGACACGCACAGCAAGGTGCCATATGGCACACGCAGGCGATAGCCCTGGGCGGCGATGGTGCCGCTCTCCATGTCCACGGCCACGGCGCGGGACAGGTTGATCAGCGGCCGCTCCTGGGCCCAGCGCAGCTCCCAGTTGCGGTCGTCGTAGGTGAGCACGGTGCCGGTGCGCAGGCGCTTCTTCAACTGGTCGCCACGCTCGCCGGTGACCTGCGCCGCCGCCTCCTGCAGGGCCAGTTGCACTTCTGCCAGGGCCGGGATCGGGATGTTTGGCGGCACCACGCGGTCGAGGATGCCGTCACGGCGCATGTAGGCGTGGGCCAGCACATAGTCGCCGATGGTCTGCGACTGGCGCAGGCCGCCACAGTGGCCGATCATCAGCCAGCAATGCGGGCGCAGCACGGCCAAATGGTCGGTGATGTTCTTGGCGTTGGAAGGGCCGACACCGATGTTGACCAGGGTGATGCCATCGCCATCGGCGGCGATCAGGTGGTAGGCCGGCATCTGGTAGCGGTGCCAGACCACGCTGGCGACCAGCGCCTGGGCCTCGCCGTGGTCCATGCCTTTGTCGATGATCACGTTGCCCGGCAACACCATGCGTACGAAGCGCGGGTCCTCGCGCAGCTGCTCCAGGCCATGGCCGATGAACTGGTCGACATAGCGGTGGTAGTTGGTGAGCAGGATCCACGGCTGCATGTGCCGCCAGTCACTGCCGGTGTAGTGCACCAGGCGGCGCAGGGAGAAGTCCACGCGGGCCGCGTCGAACAGCGCCAGCGGCAGTGTCTCGGCGCTTTCCCAGTCGTACAGGCCGTCGGCGATGTTGTCGGTGGCCGCCGACAAGTCGGTGCTGGGGAACACCCGCGCCAATTGCGCGGCGGTGATACCGCTGCCGGCCAGTTCGTCGCCCTGGTCGACCACGTAGGGGTACGGGATGTTCTGTTCGCTGACACCCACTTCCACGCTCACGGTGTAGTCGTGCATCAACGGGCGCAGTTGCTCCAGCAGGTAGCTGCGGAAGGCTGCTGGTTGGGTGACGGTGACGCTGTAGGTGCCGGCCACCTGGACCTTGGCGTAGGCGCGGGTGGTGGCGGCGACTTCGCCCAGGCTGTGGTAGGTGAGGCGCAGGGCCGGGTAGCGGAACAGCGCGCGCTCGGCCTCGGTCGGCTCGGTGCGGTCCTTGAGGTAGCGCTTGAGGGCCTGGCTCAGGGCCCCGGTGGCCTGTTCATGCAAGGCCGCCAGACGGTCGACGGCCTGTTCGGGGGTAGCAACGACTGCAAACGCTTGGCTCACGCTGGGCTTCCTGTCTTATGGACATGCATGCCAGTCATCTTGCCTGCGTTCACGGGCAAATACACCCCCGGATGTCGGCCATGCAGGGCTGGCTTGGTCCCTGGGGTAACCACTGTGCCGTGTTGGCCATACTGGCCCCTTCGCCGGCAAAGCCGGCTCCTGCAGGGGATCTATGCACCTGCCCATACCGGTGTCGCGCGCGCCACCAACGCCGCGGTGTCCACGCCTCGCGGCAAGGCACCATAGGCCCGTCCACTGCCCCCCAACCGACTACCGATGAACGCGTCGCTGACTGTTGCATTTCCCGCCTCGAGCAGCAGCTTGGCCTGCAATGCCAGGGCGATGTCCTCGGTCAGCTGGCGTGCGCGGTATTGGCTATCGCCGGTGTCGGCGAAGGCGCCTTTCAGGTTGCCGATGAACGCCGCCAGCCGCGCGTCGCCATGGCCATCCCCCAGTTCGCTGAACAACGCGTCGAGCACGCCCGGCTCCTTGGACAAGGCACGCAGCACGTCCAGGCACTGCACGTTGCCCGATCCCTCCCAGGTGGAGTTGACCGGCGCCTCGCGGTACAGCCGCGGCAGGATGCTGTCCTCGACATAACCGGCACCACCCAGGCACTCGGCGGCTTCATTGATCATTCCCGGCGCCCGCTTGCAGATCCAGTACTTGCCCACCGCCGTCACCAGCCGAGAGAAATGGGCCTGCTGCGGATCATCCAACTGGTCCAGCGCCTGGCCCATGCGCAGGCTCAGGGCCAGCGCGGCCTCGCTCTCCAACGCCAGGTCGGCGAGCACGTTCTGCATCAACGGTTGCTCGTTGAGCACGCGGCCACCGACCTTGCGATACGCGCAGTGATGCGCCGCCTGGGTCAGGGCCTGGCGCATCAGCGCACTGGAGCCGACCATGCAGTCGAAGCGAGTCATGGCCACCATCTCGATGATGGTCGGCACGCCCCGGCCCTCTTCGCCCACCATCCACGCCAAGGCACCACGGAATTCCACTTCGCTGGAGGCGTTGGAGCAATTGCCGAGCTTGTTCTTCAAGCGTTGGATATAGAACTGGTTGCGCTGGTCGTCGGGGCGGTGACGCGGCAGCAGGAAGCAGCTCAGGCCTTTGTCGGTCTGGGCCAAGGTCAGGAAGGCGTCGCACATCGGTGCGGAACAGAACCACTTGTGCCCCACTAGTTCGTAAGGCTGGCCCGGACCCGGCGCGCCCACCGGGTAGGCGCGGGTGGTGTTGGCGCGCACATCGGTGCCACCCTGTTTCTCGGTCATGGCCATGCCAAGAGTGACACCGGCCTTGTGCCGGTCGCCGATATTGCGGGGGTCATACTCCCGGGCAAGGATCTTCGGCAGCCAGTACCCGGCCAGCTCCGGCTGCAAGCGCAGTGCCGGCACGGCGGCGAAGGTCATGGTCAGCGGGCAGCCGGTGCCGGCCTCGGCCTGGCTGTGCAGGTAGGTCATCGAGGCGCGCGCCACGTGGGCGCCTGTGCGCGGCTCGGCCCAGGGCAGGGACGGCAGGCCATGCTCGACAGCCGTACGCATCAGTTCGTGGTAGGCGGGATGGAACTCAACCAAGTCGACGCGGTGACCATAGCGGTCGTGGCTGCTGAACTCAGGCTTGTGGGCATTGGCGAGAAAACCCGCGGCCATCAGCGGGCCACCCGCCAGGGCACCGTAGGCGTCGATGCGCGGCTCCGCCCAGCCGGCGCCGAAACGCCGCGACCACTCCTGGAGCGGCAGGTCGAGGCGGTAGAGATTGGCGCCGTCCAGCGAGGGCGGCTGGTTGGTGACTTCGTGGGTTTCAGCGAACTGGTGAAGGTTCATCGGGGCCTCCTGGTTCCGGTCGTGCCTGACAGCCCCAGTGAAGCACCACTGCCCGTTGAGTCAAAGTGACAAAACGGACTCTTTGGGGGGCGCTTCGCCGGCGGGCCGGCGAACGGTTGCCTTCAGAAGCGGCTCAGGCTAGAGGCCGCTCGAGCAGGTGGCAGTTGCACCTGCGCCACTGCCAGCGTCAGGCTCAATTCGAAACGGCTGCCCAACCCCGGCGTGGACTCATGGGACAACTTGGCATCGATCAGCTCGCCCAACTGTCGGCAGATCGAAAGGCCCACCCCCAGCCCGCCGTAGCGCCGGGTCATCGACCCGTCCACCTGAGCGAACCGCTGATACAGCACCGCCTGGTCCAGGTCGTCGAAACCGATGCCGCTGTCGCTGATGGTAATGCTCAAGGCCAGGCTTTCCGGCCCGGTACGGCGGCCTCGCACCTGCACGGTAACGCCCCCCTGATGGGTGAATTTCAGGCCGTTGTCCACCAGGCAGGCTACGCAGCGAGCAAGCTTCTGCGCATCGCCCACCAGGCTGTCGGGCAGGTCGGCAGGTACATCGAGGCTCAGGTAAAGGCCTTTGGCCAGGGCCTGGCTGGCGTAACCCGCGCGCAGCTCCTGCATCAGCCGCCGCAGGCTGAACGGCCCATGCTGGTTGCGCAGGTGGCCGGCCTGCAGCTCGGTGAGGATAAGAATGTCGTCGACCATCGCCATCATGTCCTGGGCGGAGCCGGTGGCGGTGCGATGGTACTGGGCCTGCTCCGCGCTCATGGGCAGGGTGTGCAGCAGCTCGAGCGAGCCGATAACGCCGTTCATCGGCGTGCGCAACTCGTGGGTCACGGTGGCCAGGAACTCATCCTTGAGCCGATTGCTGCGGGCCAGTTGCAGATTCATCTGCTCCAGGGTGCGGCCAGTCTCGCGCAGGGTCTGGGCCTGTTGCTCGCGCAGGCTGTTGATACGGTCGGCCAGGGCCAGCGACAGCAGCGCCACCTCCAGCGCCGAGCCCAACTGGCTGGCGTACATGGTGATGAACAGGTTCGGCAGGTAGCCCAGCACCATCAGGGTGTTGACCAGCCCACCCAGCAGGAAGGCGGTCCAGGCGATGATGAACCAGCGCGCCACCCGCAGCCCACGCCACCAGGCATACAGCCCGGCGCTGAAAATGCTCACGGTGAACAGCAGCGCCAGCAGCGTGGCCATGCGCAACGCCACGCCGTAGCGCAGGGCCAGCGCCAGCACCATGACCAGGCCGCCGCCGGCCATCAGTGCTATCAGCAGGCGATCGAAACCTCGGCTCAAGCGTCCCAGTTGCAGGAAATGACGGGCGAACTGGCAACCGAACAGACCGGCGGCACCAATGAAGAACGGGGTCGCGGCATTGGCCCACCAGGGGCTGTCCGGCCAGAAATAGGCAATACCGGCGCCATTGACCGACACCTGATAAAGGCCGAACGAGGCGATGTACAGGATGTAATAGAGGTAGCTGACATCGCGTACGCTGAGGTAGATGAACAGGTTGTAGACCAACATCACCAGCAGCACGCCGTAGATCATCCCCAGCACGTACAGACGGGCGGGCTGGTCTTCCAGGTAGGCTTCGGCCGACCAGAGAGTCAGCGGCGCCTGGATCGAGCCCTGGCTGTGCAGGCGCAGGTAGGCGGTGGTCGACTGACCGGGGCGCATGGGCAGTTCGAACAGGTAGTTGTTCTGGCGGACCTGGCGGCTGGCGTAAGGCAGGGCATCACCGGTGCGCTGGGCCAGGTGATAGCCCCCTTGCTCATCCGGCAGGTAGAGTTCGAGATGATCCAGGGGCGGATAGGCCAGCTCCAGCAGCCACTGGCGCGGCGCGGCGGAGGGCGGGGCGGCATAGTCGAGGTCGATGCGCAACCAGAATACCGAGGTCGAATAACCGGCATTCAACACCTCGTCCTGATGCTGCACGAAGTGGCTGGCAAAAGCGGGAGCGCTGACCTGGGCAATCGTGGCGTTGCCGTCGTGGTCCTCGTAGACCAGCATGGAACGGCCCAGCGGCAGACGACCGGTGCTGCCGTCGAATTCGACCGCTCCGGCGAGCAAGGGCAAGCAGCCCAGAAGCACAATCAGCAAATAGCGCATACAGCCCCAGCATGGCCTGTCCAGTCGCGTCGCGGTTGCCCCCTTTCCCTTTGAGACGACGTGATCCGGCAGAACCCGTTTATCGAGTTATCCGAGCACTCTAGCATAGCTTTCCGGCATGGCCAGAGGCCACTGCGAATTTGCATGCAGAAGCTCTAGCATGCATCTTTCAGAGACCATCACAAATGCATCCTGACCACTTGATCAGCAAATCTTGCGAAGCGACCGATCCGCGCAAAAAGGTTTGGTGATAAGCTCGCCGACCATGAATACCTACAGCTCCCGCCCCGTTGTCCTCTGTCTGTCCGGCCACGACCCCAGTGGTGGCGCCGGCCTGCAGGCAGATATCGAAGCCCTGCTCGCCCAAGGCTGTCACGCCGCGCCTGCCGTGACCGCCCTGACCGTGCAGGATACCGTCAACGTTTCCGACTTCCGCGTGCTCGACCGCGAGTGGGTGCTGGCCCAGGCCAACGCCGTGCTGGCCGACTCCACGGTGGCCGCGGTCAAGCTGGGCATGCTCGGTTCGATCGAGATGGTCGATACCATCGCCGAACTGCTGGCCGCGCACCCGCACCTGCCGCTGGTCTGCGACCCGGTGCTGCGCGCCGGCGGTGGCGGTCGCCTGGGCAAGGACGAGGTCGGCTACGCCCTGCGCGAACGCCTGCTGCCCCTGGCCACCATCGCCACGCCCAACCTGCCGGAAGCGCGCATCCTCGCGGAACTGCCGGAAGGCACGGCGGACGAATGCGCCGCAAAACTGCTGCCGTACTGTAGACACCTGCTGATCACCGGCGGTCACGGCGACGAGGACGAAATTCACAACCGCCTGTACAGCCGCGACGGCCAGCCACACACCTGGACCTGCCAGCGCCTGCCGGGCAGCTACCACGGCTCGGGCTGCACCCTGGCCAGCGCCCTGGCCGGCCGCCTGGCCCTCGGCGAACAGCTGGAAAGCGCCGTGCGCAGTGCCCTGGACTACACCTGGCGCACCCTGCGTGACGCCGAGCAACTGGGCAAGGGCCAGTACGTGCCGCGCCGCCTGCCCCTGGATTTCTGCTCCTGACACGAGGCCACCCGATGACGCTCCGCGGTCTGTATGCCATCACCGACAGCCAGCTGCTCGCCGGCCGTTTCCTCAGCCACGTCGAGGCGGCGCTCGAAGGCGGCGTCTGCCTGCTGCAGTACCGCGACAAGAGCGACGACGCGGCCCGCCGCCTGCGCGAGGCCGAGTCGCTGCTGAAACTGTGCGAGCGCTACGGCACGCAACTGATCATCAATGATGACGCCGAACTGGCCGCGCGCCTGGGTGTCGGCGTGCACCTGGGCCAGACCGACGGCCCACTGACGCCGGCCCGCGCCCTGCTCGGCCGCCAAGCGATCATCGGCTCCACCTGCCACGCCAGCCTCGAGCTGGCGCAGCAAGCGGCCAGCGAAGGCGCCAGCTACGTCGCCTTCGGCCGCTTCTTCAATTCCGTCACCAAGCCGGGCGCCCCGGCCGCCAGCCTCGAACTGCTGGAGCAGGCCCGGGCCCGCGTGAAACTGCCGATCGCGGTGATCGGCGGCATCACCCTCGACAACGCCGCCCCGCTGGTCGCCCATGGCGCCGACCTGCTGGCGGTGATCCACGGCCTGTTCGGTGCCGACAGCGCGCAGGAAGTCACCCGCCGCGCCCGCGCCTTCAACGCCCTGTTCGCCTCCTGATTTCGAGAGAAGATCCCATGTCCCGTTCCGAAGCCCTGTTCAAAGAAGCCCAGAAGCACATCCCCGGCGGCGTCAACTCACCCGTGCGCGCCTTCAAGAGCGTCGGCGGCACCCCGCTGTTCTTCAAGCACGCCGAAGGCGCCTACGTCATCGACGAGGATGACAAGCGCTACGTCGACTACGTCGGCTCCTGGGGCCCGATGATCCTCGGCCACGGCCACCCGGACGTGCTGGACGCCGTGCGTCGGCAGCTGGAACACGGCCTGTCGTACGGCGCGCCGACCGCCATGGAAACCGAAATGGCCGACCTGGTCTGCTCGATCGTGCCGTCGATGGAAATGGTGCGCATGGTCAGCTCCGGCACCGAAGCGACCATGAGCGCCATCCGCCTGGCCCGTGGCTACACCGGCCGCGACGCGATCATCAAGTTCGAGGGCTGCTACCACGGCCACTCCGACAGCCTGCTGGTCAAGGCCGGTTCCGGCCTGCTGACTCAAGGCGTACCGAGCTCGGCCGGCGTGCCGGCGGACTTCGCCAAGCACACCTTGACACTGCCGTTCAACGACATCGCCGCAGTCGAGAAGACCCTCGCCGAAGTCGGCCAGACCGTGGCCTGCATCATCGTCGAGCCAGTGGCCGGCAACATGAACTGCGTGCCTCCGGCACCTGGCTTCCTCGAAGGCCTGCGCGAGCAGTGCGACAAGCATGGCGTGGTGCTGATCTTCGACGAAGTGATGACCGGTTTCCGCGTGTCGCTGGGCGGTGCCCAGGGCTATTACGGCATCACCCCTGACCTGTCGACCTTCGGCAAGATCGTCGGTGGCGGCATGCCGGTCGGCTGCTTCGGTGGCAAGCGCGAGATCATGGGCTGCATCGCCCCGCTGGGTCCGGTCTACCAGGCCGGCACCCTGTCGGGCAACCCGCTGGCCATGGCCGCCGGCCTGACCACCCTCAAGTTGATCAGCCGCCCCGGCTTCCACGACGAACTGACGGCCTTCACCAGCCGCATGCTCGATGGCCTGCAGCAACGCGCCGATGCCGCAGGCGTACCGTTCGTCACCACACAGGCAGGCGCCATGTTCGGCCTGTACTTCAGCGGTGCCGACGACATCGTCACCTTCGACGACGTGATGGCCAGCGACGCGGAGCGCTTCAAGCGTTTCTTCCACCTGATGCTCGAAGGTGGCGTATACCTGGCCCCGAGCGCCTTCGAGGCCGGCTTCACCTCCATCGCCCATGGCGACAAGGAGCTGCAGATCACCCTGGATGCAGCCGAGCGCGCCTTCGCCAAGCTCAAGTGACCTGGCCCTGTTCGCCGGCAAGCCGGCTCCTGCAGCGACCGTAGGAGCCGGCTTGCCGGCGAACAACCCTCTATGTGTGACCCCGTTCACACAGCCACGCCGAAGCTGCCCCTCCTTCCATGAGGCAGAAATTCGAGTAAATCTTTGTAAGGTTGGCGCTGCTTATCCCATAATGTGCCACCAGAGATATTGGCCGCAGCTTTGCAGAGGTAAGTCGATCCCCATGAACCGCACCGGCCGCGCCCTGACCTTGGGCTGCCTGTTGCTACTTCAGCCCCTGCTGGCCCTGGCGGAGGGCGGTAACTCGTTGCTGATTCCGGCGACGGGCCGCTGCACCCTCAATACAGCGCCCGAAGAGCTGGAGAGCGCCCTGAAGGCCTGCGAGCGGACGGCGGAATCCGGGGATGCCGAGGCGCAGTACGAACTGGGCGAGTTCTACTACAGTGGCACGCCACGCCACCTCGACTTCGCCCTCAAATGGTTCGAGAAGGCCTCGTTGCAGGGCCAGGCCCAGGCGCAATACCGTCTAGGCTCGATGTTCTTCCATGGCGAAGGCGTCAAGGCCAACAACGTGCAGGCCTACATCCTGCTGAAAATGGCTGCGGTCAACGGGGCGGAGGACGCCCTGGACATGGCCGACGAAGTCACCGAGCAGATGCCCCGCGACGAACTCGAGCACGCCACCCAGGTGCTCGGCCAGATCTTCCGTAAATACCTGCTCGAATTGCAGAACGCCGAAGGGCGCACGCCCTTTTCGCCCTTGCCCTGAGCCCTCGTCTTCACCGTATCGTCAACTTCCACTGCCACAATCCATTGCAGGCGGATCATCGGCCGCTTTGCGACGCAAGGCCCCGTTGACCTGGCGCGGCCTCTGTAGAAGCGGCTTCAGCCGCGATCACCCGCGAAGCGGGTGCCAGACACTGCGGCGCCTGCATCGCGGCTAAAGCCGCCCCTACAAAGGGCGGCGGTAGCAGGCTTGAATGCGAAGGTGCCCGCGCAGGACCACACCCCTTGATCGTTTCAGTGCTTTCGCCACTGCCATTCAAGGGTTATTCTTGAGTTCACATCCATCGCCGTCGAGCGGCTAGAAACGACCTTGAACGCACCCATACAACCCCATCGTTTCATCCTCGAACCTTTCGAGGCCCATCGTTTCGCCAACCTGTGCGGCCAGTTCGACGAGCACTTGCGCCTGATCGAACAACGCCTGGCCATCGAGATCCGCAACCGCGGCAATCAATTCGAACTGATCGGCGAACCCAAGACCACTTCCGCAGCCGAACAGCTACTGCGCCGTCTCTACCGAGAAACCAAGGCCAGCGACCTGTCGCCGGAAACCGTCCATCTTTACCTCCAGGAATCGGCCGTCGAGCACATCGATAATCCGGCCGTCAACGAAGTCAGCGTCTCGCTGCGCACGCGCAAGGGTAACATTCGCCCGCGCGGGCTCAACCAGCAGCGCTACGTCAAGGAAATCCTGGCCAACGACATCAACTTCGGCATCGGCCCGGCCGGTACCGGCAAGACGTATCTGGCTGTCGCCTGCGCCGTCGACGCCCTGGAGCGCGAACAGGTGCGGCGCATCCTGCTGGTGCGCCCGGCGGTCGAGGCCGGCGAGAAGCTCGGCTTCCTGCCCGGCGACCTGGCGCAGAAGATCGACCCGTATCTGCGCCCGCTCTATGACGCGCTCTACGAGATGCTTGGCTTCGAACACGTGGCCAAGCTGATCGAGCGCCAGGTGATCGAGATCGCGCCATTGGCGTACATGCGCGGCCGCACGCTCAACAACAGCTTCATCATCCTCGACGAAAGCCAGAACACTACCCTCGAGCAGATGAAGATGTTCCTCACCCGCATCGGCTTCGGCTCCACCGCGGTGATCACCGGCGACATCACCCAGGTCGACCTGCCCCGTGGCACCAAGTCGGGCCTGGCCCACGTGATCGAGGTGCTCAAGGACGTGCCGGGCATCAGCTTCACCCATTTCCAGCCCAAGGACGTGGTACGCCACCCGCTGGTGCAGCGTATCGTCGAAGCCTACGACCGCTTCGAAGCCCGTCAGTTGAAGCCCGAGGCAACCGGCAAAGATGCTTGAACTCGACCTGCAACGGGCCACGGACGCCGCTGCCCCCGATGACGCCGCCTTCCGCCGCTGGTGCGAGCTGGCCCTGCGCCAGCGCACAGCCGACTCGGAGATGACCATCCGCCTGGTCGACGAGATTGAAGGCCGCGAGCTGAACCACACTTACCGGCACAAGGACTACGCAACGAACGTGCTGTCCTTCCCCGCCGACGTTCCCGACGACCTGCTCGACATCCCACTGCTGGGCGACCTGGTGATCTGCGTGCCGGTGGTCGAGCGCGAAGCCCGGGAACAGGGCAAATCGCTCGAAGCGCATTGGGCGCACCTGGTCATCCATGGTTGCCTGCACCTGCTCGGCTACGACCACATCGAAGACGATGAGGCCGAGGAAATGGAAGCGCTGGAACGAGAATTGCTGGCGGAACTGGGTCACCCGGACCCCTACGCCGACGACGAAACCGACTCAATCACACACTGAACACTGCAAGGATCACGAGTAACCGCCATGAGCGAAGATCGATCGAGCAACGGGCAAAAGTCCTGGCTGGGTAAACTGACCCAGGCTTTTGCCCATGAGCCGAAAAACCGCCAGGAGCTCCTCGAGCTGCTGCGTGAAGCCCATCAGAACAAGCTGCTCGACAGCGAAGCGCTGACCATCGTCGAGGGTGCCATCCAGGTCGCCGACCTGCAGGTGCGCGACATCATGGTGCCGCGCTCGCAGATGATCAGCATCAAGGCCAGCCAGTCGCCACGCGAGTTCCTGCCGGCGGTGATCGACGCCGCGCACTCGCGTTACCCGGTGATCGGCGAGAGCCACGACGATGTGCTGGGCATCCTGCTCGCCAAGGACCTGCTGCCACTCATCCTCAAAGAGAACGGTGACAGCTTCAACATCAAGGACCTGCTGCGCCCGGCCACCTTCGTGCCCGAGTCGAAGCGCCTGAACGTGCTGCTGCGCGAGTTCCGCGCCAACCATAACCACATGGCCATCGTCATCGACGAATACGGCGGGGTGGCGGGCCTGGTGACCATCGAGGACGTGCTCGAACAGATCGTCGGCGACATCGAGGACGAACACGATGTCGAGGAAGACAGCTACATCAAGCCGTTGCCCAGCGGCGACTTCCTGATCAAGGCGCTCACACCCATCGAGAACTTCAACGCATTCTTCGACAGCGCATTCTCCGATGACGAGTTCGACACCGTCGGTGGCCTGGTCATGAGTGCCTTCGGCCACCTGCCCAAGCGTAACGAAACCACCGAGATCGGCAGCTACCGCTTCCGTGTTCTCAATGCCGACAGTCGCCGGATACACTTGCTGCGCCTGACACCGATCACCCGCTAAGGAACGACATGCGCTGGATCACCCGCCCCGGCTGGCCCGGTAACCTGCTGGCCCTGGCGGCCGGCGCCTCCACCCTCCTGGCCCTGGCGCCCTTCGACATCTGGCCGCTGGCCCTGCTGTCCCTGGCGCTGTTCTTTGCCGGCCTGCGCGAGCTGAGCCCGCGCCAGGCTCTGGGCCGTGGCTGGTGTTTCGGCTTCGGCCTGTACGGCGCCGGCACCTGGTGGATCTACGTCAGCATGAACACCTACGGCGGCGCCTCGCCGCTGTTGGCGATTGCCCTGCTGGTGGCGTTCTTCGCCTGCCTGGCGTTCTTCTTCGCCCTGCCCGCCTGGCTTTGGGCACGCTGGCTGCGTCGCGACGAAGCACCACTGGCCGATGCCCTGTGCTTCGCCGCCCTGTGGCTGTTGCAGGAGGCCTTCCGCGGCTGGTTCCTCACCGGTTTCCCTTGGCTCTATGCCGGCTACAGCCAGCTCGACGGCCCACTGGCCGGCCTCGCCCCGCTGGGCGGTGTCTGGCTGATCTCCTTTGCCCTGGCGCTGACCGCCGCCCTGCTATGCAACCTCCATCGCCTGCGCGAACGCCGTTCGTTCCTGGCCGTGGGCGTGCTGTTGCTGGTGGCGCCCTGGATCATCGGCCTGGCCCTCAAGGACCACGCCTGGACCAAGCCGGCGGGTGACCCGCTGAAAGTCGCCGCCCTGCAGGGCAATGTGGAACAGGACCTGAAGTGGGACCCGGCCCACGTCAATGCACAACTGGCGCTATACCGCGACATGAGCTTCAGCTCGAAACCCGTCGACCTGCTGGTGTGGCCGGAAACCGCGGTCCCCGTGCTCAAGGACCAGGCCCAGGGCTACATCGACATGATGGGCGGCTTTGCCGCCGACCGGCATTCGGCGCTGATCACCGGTGTACCGGTGCGCCAGGAAGTGCGCCACCAGCGCCGCTATTTCAACGGCATCACCGTGACCGGCGAGGGCGACGGCACCTACCTCAAGCAGAAGCTGGTGCCGTTTGGCGAGTACGTGCCGTTGCAGGACATGCTGCGCGGGCTGATCGAATTCTTCAACTTGCCGATGTCGGACTTCGCCCGCGGCCCCGAGGACCAGCCACTGCTTCAGGCCAAGGGTTACCAGATCGCGCCGTACATCTGCTACGAAGTGGTCTACCCGGAGTTCGCCGCCAGCCTGGCGGCGCGCAGCGACCTGCTGCTGACCATCAGCAACGACACCTGGTTCGGCACCTCGATCGGCCCGCTGCAACACCTGCAGATGGCCCAGATGCGAGCGCTGGAGGCCGGTCGCTGGATGATCCGCGCCACCAACAACGGCGTGACCGCGTTGATCGACCCGTTTGGCCGGATCACCGCGCAAGTGCCGCAGTTCCAGCGGGCGGTGTTGTATGGCGAAGTGGTGCCGATGCAGCAACTCACGCCTTACCTGCAATGGCGCTCGTGGCCGCTGGCGATCGTCTGTGCATTGCTGCTGGGCTGGGCGCTGCTCGCGGGGCGAATCGCCAAGACCGTCTGACCAGCAATGCCCCCTGTAGGAGCGGCTTTAGCCGCGATCACCCGCAAAGCGGGTAGCAGGCACCGTGTCGCCTGCATCGCGGCTAAAGCCGCTCCTACAGGAATCGGGTACGCCAGGCATCAATAGAACAACCGATACCCCAGCAACCCCACCGCCTCGTTCAGCAGCTGCCCGCTCTGCCACATTGCCCGCCCTTCCGGCAGCAATCCGCCAAATGGCCGCGCATGCTCCTGGCCGAGGAAGCCCATCGGTGCTGGCACCACCTCGAACCCGGCTCGCTCGAAGCTCCAGCGCGAGCGCTGCATATGCCAGGCCTGGGTCACGACCACCACACGGCGAATACCCAACGGCTGCAGCAGCTTCGCCGTGAAGTCGGCATTCTCCCAGGTGGTACGGCTGGCCTCTTCCTTCCAGGCGACCTTCACCCCGAAATCAGCCTCCAGGCGATCAGCCATCAACTGTGCCTCACTGGGCGGCGTGCCATAGTGCAAGCCGCCACTGGTCACCACTGGCAACCCGGAAGCCTTGGCCAACTGGGCGGCAAAGCGCATGCGCTCCAGGGCGACATAGGTCGGCTGGTCCGAACCGCCCCAGGCCGGATCACCCCGCTCACGCCCGGCGCCAAGGACCACGATGGCATCTGCCTGCGTCGCCAGGTTTTTCCAGCTGCCAACCTCAAGGGCCGGCTCGGTCTCCAACACCCGTGCCACCTGCTCCACCACCAGCGGCATGCTCATCAGCCACAGCCCACCCAATCCAACAGTGAAACAGAAGGCGGCCAGGCGCGGACGTCGCCGTCGCCACCACCAGGCGGCCAGCAGCAGGAGCAGGAGCAGGCCCGGGGGCATCAACCATTGTTTGACGAAAAAGCGAATCGGCATGACATACCTCCATGGAAGGCATGCAGCCTAAGAGGATCGGCGCCGGGCCTCAAGGGCGACCGGCACCGATCGGAGCGTGTGTATCGAAGAACCGGCGCGTTGCCCTGCGCCTGCAACCCTGAACGGCTATCGGGACGGCAGCGTCCTGGATCTGGCTGGAGCGGTGGAACGCTTTCTATCCTTGAGCCAGATGATCCTGGCCGTGGATGGTTCCGGCTGCGTGTACGCACCGGCGCTGGCATGACGGCCTTCCGGGAGGGATTCCAGGTAGGCCTTGATCACCTCGAACTCGGCGTGGCTCAGACCACGCAGTTCCAGTTCGGCGGGCATCTCATCGCGCAACCGTACCGATGTCCTGGCGATTTCCAGTGCCAGGCCCAGGCGGTCGATCAGGCGCTCGTACAGCTCCGGTTTGTTTGCAGGTAGTTGCGACTCTCCCATCCGTTCACCTCATTGAAGGTAAGAATTTCTCCCCCCACAAAAGAGCTTAGCGTCGCTGGCAAAAGCAGCCGTCCGTCACGACCAACGGCCCGCGCGGCGTGCGATGCAAACTGGGTTTCCCACGACGCGCGGCGCTCATGTATGCTACGGCGTTCACTCTATTACGACACCGGAGTGCCGGACGCAGCGAGGTCGCGCTGCCTGGAACATGTCTCTTATCTCTCAATACAAAGTAGCCATGCACGAACAATACACACCCCGTGATGTAGAAGCCGCCGCCCAGAATGCCTGGGACGAGCAACAATCGTTCGCTGTTACCGAACAGCCAGGCAAAGAGACTTACTACTGCCTATCGATGTTCCCGTACCCGAGCGGCAAGCTACACATGGGCCACGTGCGCAACTACACCATCGGCGACGTGATTGCCCGCTACCAGCGCATGCTCGGCAAGAATGTCCTGCAACCGATGGGTTGGGACGCCTTCGGCATGCCGGCGGAAAACGCCGCGATGAAGAACAACGTCGCCCCGGCCAAGTGGACCTACGAGAACATCGACTACATGAAGACCCAGCTCAAGAGCCTGGGCCTGGCCATCGACTGGTCGCGTGAAGTCACCACCTGCAAGCCGGACTACTACCGCTGGGAACAGTGGCTGTTCACTCGCCTGTTCGAAAAAGGCGTCATCTACCGCAAGAACGGCACTGTCAACTGGGACCCGGCCGACCAGACCGTACTGGCCAACGAGCAGGTCATCGACGGTCGTGGCTGGCGTTCGGGCGCGCTGATCGAGAAGCGCGAGATCCCGATGTACTACTTCCGCATCACCGACTACGCCGACGAGCTGCTGGAAAGCCTCGACGAGCTGCCGGGCTGGCCCGAGCAGGTCAAGACGATGCAGCGCAACTGGATCGGCAAGTCGCGCGGCATGGAAGTGCAGTTCCCGTACGACCAGGCCAGCATCGGCCATGAAGGCACCCTGAAGGTCTTCACCACCCGTCCGGACACGCTGATGGGCGCCACCTACGTGGCCGTCGCCGCCGAACACCCGCTGGCCACCCAGGCCGCCCAGGGCAATGCTGCGTTGCAGGCGTTCATCGACGAGTGCAAGAGCGGCAGCGTTGCCGAGGCCGACATGGCCACGCAGGAGAAGAAGGGCATGGCCACTTCCCTGTTCGTCGAGCACCCGCTGACTGGCGAGAAACTGCCGGTATGGGTCGCCAACTATGTGCTGATGCACTACGGCGACGGCGCGGTGATGGCCGTGCCGGCCCACGACGAGCGTGACTTCGAGTTCGCCCACAAGTACAACCTGCCGGTCAAGGCCGTGGTGCGCACCAGCGCCGGTGACGACGTCGGCAGCGAATGGCTGGCCGCCTACGGCGAGCACGGCCAGCTGATCAACTCGGGCGAGTTCGACGGCCTGGACTTCCAGGGCGCCTTCGACGCCATCGAAGCCGCGCTGATCCGCAAGGATCTCGGCAAGTCGCGCACCCAGTTCCGTCTGCGCGATTGGGGCATCAGCCGCCAGCGCTACTGGGGTTGCCCGATCCCGATCATCCACTGCCCGTCCTGCGGCGACGTGCCAGTGCCAGAAGACCAACTGCCGGTGACGCTGCCGGAGAACGTGGTGCCGGACGGCGCCGGTTCGCCGCTGGCGCGCATGCCCGAGTTCTATGAGTGCGCCTGCCCGAAATGCGGCACTGCGGCCAAGCGCGAAACCGACACCATGGACACCTTCGTCGAGTCGTCCTGGTACTTCGCCCGCTACGCCTCGCCCAACTACGACAAGGGCCTGGTCGACCCCAAAGCCGCCAACCACTGGCTGCCGGTGGACCAGTACATCGGCGGTATCGAGCACGCCATCCTGCACCTGCTGTACGCGCGCTTCTTCCACAAGCTGATGCGTGACGAAGGCCTGGTAACCTCGAACGAGCCGTTCAAGAACCTGCTCACCCAAGGCATGGTCGTCGCCGAAACGTACTACCGTGTCGCCAGCAACGGCGGCAAGGACTGGTTCAACCCGGCCGACGTCGAGATCGAGCGCGATGCGAAAGCCAAGATCATTGGCGCACGCCTGAAGACCGACGGCCTGCCGGTGGAAATCGGCGGCACCGAGAAGATGTCGAAATCGAAGAACAACGGCGTCGATCCGCAATCGATGATCGAGCAGTACGGCGCCGACACCTGCCGCCTGTTCATGATGTTCGCCTCGCCGCCCGACATGAGCCTGGAATGGTCCGACTCCGGCGTCGAGGGTGCCAGCCGCTTCCTGCGCCGCGTCTGGCGCCTGGCCCAGGCCCATGTGGCACAGGGCCTGCCGGGCCAGCTGGACATCGCCGCCCTGAGCGACGAGCAGAAAGTCATCCGCCGCGCCATCCACGCCGCGATCAAGCAAGCCAGCAGCGACGTGGGCCAGTTCCACAAGTTCAACACCGCCATCGCCCAGGTGATGACCGTGATGAACGTGCTGGAGAAGGCCCCGCAGGCCACCGCCCAGGATCGCGCCCTGCTGCAGGAAGGCCTCGAGGCCGTCACCCTGCTGCTGGCACCGATCACCCCGCACATCTCCCACGAACTGTGGAAGCAATTGGGCCATGCGCAGGCGGTGATCGACGCGACCTGGCCGACGGTCGACGAAAGCGCCCTGGTGCAGGACACCGTGACGCTGGTGGTGCAGGTCAACGGCAAACTGCGTGGCCAGGTGGAAATGCCTGCCGCCGCCAGCCGTGAAGAGATCGAAGCCGCCGCCCGCAACAACGAGAACGTCCTGCGTTTCACCGACGGCCTGACCATCCGCAAGGTCATCGTGGTACCGGGCAAGCTGGTCAACATCGTCGCCAATTGATGGCAACGCCCACCCGCACGGGTGGGCGTATTCGGCCCACGAGGGAGCTACAACATGATCAAACGCAATCTGCTGGTAATGGGCCTCGCTGTACTGCTGAGCGCCTGCGGTTTCCAGCTGCGCGGCACTGGCACCACCGAACTGACCATCAAGGAACTGGACCTCAGCGCCCGTAACGCCTATGGCGACACGGTCAAGCAACTGCGCACCACGCTGCAGAACAGCGGCGTGAAGGTCTACAGCGGCGCGCCCTACAAGCTCGTGCTCACCAACGAGCAGGAAACCCAGCGCGCGGCAACCTACACCGGCGGTTCCCGTTCGGCGGAGTACGAGCTGACCACCGTGCTCAACTATGCAATCGAAGGCCAGAACGATAGCGTTCTGCTGGAAGACAAACTGCAAGTGCAGAAGTACTACGTGTACGACGGCAACAACATCACCGGCTCCGGCCAGGAAGCCACCCAGGTTCGCAACGAGATTCGCCGTGACCTGGTGCAAGGCATGATGGTACGCCTGCAACAGCTGACGCCAGCTCGCCTCGACGACCTGCAGCGCAAGGCCGACGAACGCGCCCAGGCCGAAGCACGCGCGCTGCAGGAAGCGCAACGCATCCAGGACGAGACGCCCCAGCAATCGCCGCTGGAAGTCCCGGCCAAGTAAGCCGGAACGGGGTGCCTGAGGCACCCCGCCTTTCTCTATGAAACTGTCCCCCGCCCAACTCAACAAGCACCTGCAAGGCCAGCTGGCACCCGTCTATATCGTCAGCGGTGACGACCCGCTGCTGTGCCAGGAAGCCGCCGATGCCATCCGCGGCGCCGCACGCCAGCAGGGCTTCGATGAACGCCAGGTGTTCAGCGCCGACGCCAACTTCGACTGGGGCAACCTGCTCCAGGCCGGTGCCAGCCTGTCGTTGTTCGCCCAGCGTCGCCTGCTGGAACTGCGCCTGCCCTCCGGCAAGCCGGGCGACAAAGGCGCCGCCGCGCTAATGGAATACTGCGCCAGGCCTGCCGAGGACACGCTGTTGCTGATCAGCCTGCCAAAGCTCGACGGCAGCGCGCAGAAAACCAAATGGGGCAAGGCACTGATCGAGGGTGAACACTGCCAGTTCGTGCAGATCTGGCCGGTGGACACACAACAGTTGCCGCAGTGGATCAACCAGCGCCTGTCACAGGCCGGCCTGTCGGCCCAGCGTGATGCGGTCGACCTGATCGCCGCGCGGGTGGAAGGCAACCTGCTGGCCGCCGCCCAGGAAATCGAGAAGCTCAAGCTGCTCGCCGAAGGCAACCAGATCACCGTCGAGACCGTCCAGGCCGCGGTCGCCGACAGCGCCCGCTTCGATGTCTTCGGGCTGGTCGATGCCATTCTCAACGGTGAAGCGGCCCATGCCTTGCGCATGCTCGAGGGCTTGCGCGGCGAAGGTGTCGAGCCGCCAGTCATACTCTGGGCCCTGGCCCGTGAGTTGCGCTTGCTGGCAGGGCTGGCCCTGCAATTCAGCCAGGGGGTACCGCTGGACAAAGCCTTCAGCCAGGCCCGGCCCCCCGTGTGGGACAAGCGTCGCCCACTGGTGAGCAAGGCCCTGCAGCGTCTTTCGGCGCAGCGCTGGGCCATGCTGCTGCAGGATGCCCAGCGCATCGATGCGCAGATCAAGGGGCAGGCCGAAGGTTCGCCCTGGACCGGCCTGACCCGGCTGTCGCTGCTGATGGCAGGGCAGCGCCTGACACTCCCGTCCGAGTAGGAGCGGCTTCAGCCGCGATCACCCGCAAAGCGGGTGCCACATACCGCGTCGTCTGCATCGCGGCTGAAGCCGCTCCTACAGAGACCGCGCCCGCCATACCTGTAGGAGCCGGCTTTGCCGGCGAACAGCGTTCAATCCATAAACACAATCAATTGGCCCCCATCCGGCCAAAGGCTTAAAGTCCGCCGCGAAATCCACCCCCGACCGGGAACCCACCATGAGCAAGAAACCGAAGAAGCACGGCCCCAACAAGGCCAAGTCGATCATCGCCCAACCGCTGTTCCGCTGCCGACAGGAACAACCGAACAAGGGCAAAGGCAGCTACCGCCGCGAAGCCTTCCAATCGAGAGATTGGGAGGCTTCTTGCTTTATGGCGGCCTGAAAGCGCATGAAAGGCACAGGCATGGTATGGTCGGCACCTGACCTGCAATTCTGGATCTGTGCATGCCCTCTCGTCTCACTCTACGCTGGCAACCGCGCCAGCTGATCGCTGCCACCAGCTTCATCCTGCTCGTCGCCTGCGCGGAGAAACCCACCGCCGCGGACGCCCTGCCGC
>NZ_JARPQB010000058.1 GCF_029478665.1 Pseudomonas entomophila | reverse complement strand
GGGGTGGGTGGTGCGGGACAGGCCGATATGGTGCTGGCCCACATGCTGGTTGACGTAGTCGGACACCGCATAGGGGTCGGCGCGGTGGAACACGCAGCTTTGCTCGCTCAACAGGCGGCTTTCCATGGGCAAGGCACTCGCCATCGTTATTGTTATGGGCGCCGTATCCTGCGGCCCGGGCGGGCTGCGAACGCGGTCGGTCACGGTCATTCTATCCAGCCGCCACGGGTGTGTCGGGGCAGTCGACAGCCGGCTGATAGCGCCCACACTAAGCAAAAAGCCCGGCTGTGGGCAATGCGGCCGGGGCAAACGATGGGCGGATAGCGAACAGCGGCCCAGGTCACAGCGTTCGATTATCGGACAGTACCTGGGCCGCTTGCTGGCGGGTGCTCAGGAGGCCAGCATCACATGGCGTGACGCAGCATCTCCACCACCTGCGCATGCAGCGCCTTGTCACCACAGGCCACCACGCAGCCACCGTTCTGCGCCGAGCTGCCGTCCCATGCCGTGATCACCCCGCCCGCGCCTTCGATGATCGGCATCAGTGCCTGCACGTCATAGGGCTGCAGGCTCGCCTCCACGATCACGTCGACGAAGCCCGACGCCAGCATGCAGTAGGCGTAGCAATCGCCGCCGTAGCGCATCAGCCGAGCCTGGCCTGCCACTTTGTGGAAGGCCGCCTGGCGCGCCTCGGTGTCGAACATGTCGGGGGTGGTGCACATCAGCGTGGCCGAGGCCAGGTCGGTGCAGGCGCGGGTCCTCAGGGGGGTGCCACTGCGCCAGGCACCGTCCGGCGTGCCGACGAACCGTTCACCGGTGAACGGCTGGTTCATCACACCAATCACCGGGCGGGTACCGTCGTTGAGGGCAATCAGCGTGCCCCAGAGCGGCAGGCCGGTGATAAAGGCGCGGGTGCCGTCGATCGGGTCGAGCACCCAGGTCAGCGGGCTGCTGCCAACGGCCTCGCCCTGCTCCTCACCGAGAATGCCATGGTCCGGGTAGCGCGCCTGGATCAGCTCGCGCATGGCATCCTCGGCCGCTTTGTCGGCCACGGTCACTGGGTCGTACAGGCGCCCGCCCTTGTCCTCGACCTCCAGGCTTGCGCGAAAATACGGCTGGATCGCGGCGGCAGCGGCATCGGCCAGCTGTTCGGCGAAGCCGCGGAATTCGCCAATCTGTTCTGCGCTCAGGGACATGGAACGGGCCTCGTTGTGTGCAAAGGGCTTGCATCATACCCGACTGCCAGGAGAACCGAAGCGGCCCTGCGACAACCGATGTTGCCATGCCATTATTGCCGCTTCATTCAACCGTCACTGAATCGTTGTACTAGGATAGCAAGCAGCTCCAACGGCCGTGCCGCCAACCAAGGATGCTGGTTACTGGCGTGCACGGGCCTTCGTTCCACAGCACATCATGGATGACACGATGAATTCGCACCTGCTTTTTCCGCAGATCGGCAAAGTCATAGCCAGTACCGGCAGCCGGCATTTCCCCCAGCGGCTGCACGACCTGATCCAGACCCACCTGACCATCGATGCCACCCTCATTCGCCAGATGCGGGTGGCTGGCGCCTGCTCTTCCCGCCCCGACGCCACCTTGCTCAGCGAGGCGGTGTTCAGCACAGGCGAGCCGGGCGACGCCTTCGACGACCCAGCGCGCCTGCACCTGGCACGGCGCAAGGATGGCTACCGCTACGAGATCACGGTCTTGCGCGCGGACCCGCGCTATGGGTTCTCCGCCGTCGAACGCAGTCGGCTGGAGGACATCTCCCCCCTGCTGCTGCCCATGCTCGAGAAACACATCAGTGCCCTGCAGCCCGCGCAGCCTGAGCCGAGCGAGCCGGAAAGCCTGGAGCAGCGCTTCATCGAACGCCTGCGCCAGGCCGATATCACCTTGTCGGAGCGGGAAATGCAAGTGTGCAAAGGGCTGCTCGCCGGGCGCACGGCGCCACAGCAGGCCGAGCATCTGCAGCTGAAGGTCAACACCGTCGAAAGCTACCTGCGACGGGCGGCGATCAAGCTGGGGATCAGTGGGCGCAATTCGTTGATGCGTTGGATGTACGCACAGGGAGACTGAATTTGATACGCGCTCTGTAGGAGCGGCTTCAGCCGCGATCATCCGCGCAGCGGGTGCCAGCCATCGCGCTGCCGGCATCGCGGCTGAAGCCGCTCCTACAGCGTCAATAAACCCCAACGCCCGCGAACGCAATGAAGTCCAGCACATCCCCGGCCTTGAACGTCTCCCCCGCCGGCACCTCCAGCAACCCATCACCCTGCGCCGCACTGAGCAACGTCGCGGAACTCTGGTTCTCCAGCAACCGCGCCCGCCCGCCATCGAGCCGCACCCGCAGGTACTCCTGACGCTTGCCTGCCTTGGGCCAGGCAAACCCAGCCACCACCGGCACGCGTACCGGCTCGACCTGCACGCCCCCCATCCGCGCCAGCAGGTAGGGTCGCGCCAGCAGCAGGAAGGTCACCAGTGCCGACCCTGGGTTCCCCGGCAACCCCAATAACGGCACCGCCCCGATATGCCCGAAGGTGAACGGCTTGCCCGGCTTGATCGCCAGTTTCCACAGTTTTACCTCCCCGCCCTCACGCAGCAGCGCGCCGATGCAGTCGGCATCACCGACCGACACCCCGGCGCTGCTGATGATCAGCTCGGCGCCTTCGGCCTCGGCCAAGGCCGCGCGCAGCCGCAGTGGATCGTCCGGTACACAGCCCAGTTCGATCACGTCGCAACCCAGCCGTTCGAGCAACGTGGCCAGTACCACGCGATTGCTGTCGAAGATCTGCCCCGGCCCCAGCACCGCGCCTTCACTGGCCAGCTCATCACCACTGGACAGCAGTGCAACCCGTGGTCGGCGCAGCACCGGCACCTGGTTGATGCCTTGCGAGGCCAACACCCCCAAAGAAATCGGGTTCAGTACCGAGCCTGCGGCCAGCAAGAGCGAACCCGCTCGGATCTCGTTGCCTTGTGGGCGAACGTTGTCTCCCCGACGCAGCGGGGTCATTGAACTCACCCGTCCTTGCCCGTCGACCGCGCAGTTCTCCTGCAACTGCACGCAGTCGGCACCTTCGGGAACGGGCGCACCAGTGAATACCCGAGCGCAGGTCCCTGCCTGCAAAGGCCCCGGCGCCTGCCCGGCGAATACGGCCTGCGACACCGGCAACGGTTGCCCTGGCAGATCCTCGAGGCGCAGCGCGTAGCCGTCCATGGCGCTGTTGGCCCAGGGCGGCAGGTCGATGGCCGCAAGCAGGTCCTCGGCCAGTACACGGCCATCGGCCTGACGCAGGGCGACCGGCTCGACGGCCGTGAACGGCGTCGCCCTGGCCAGCGCCAGCAGTTGGCGCAGCGCCTCGTCAACCGACATCAATGCGCTCACGCGCGCGACCCGCACAGGTTGGCCGCCTTCAGGTGCGGCACGAAGTTGCAGGGGCGATGACGCGCATCCAGCTGTTCCACCAGGATGCCTTCCCAGGCGGTACGGCAGGCGCCGGTGGAGCCCGGCAGGCAACACACCAGGGTGCCATTGGCCAGGCCGGCCAGGGCACGGCTCTGCACCGTCGAGGTGCCGATGTCGAGGATCGACAGCGCGCGGAACAACTCGCCGAAACCATCGATCTGCTTGTCCAGCAGGCAAGCAACCGCCTCGGGAGTGCTGTCGCGCCCGGTGAAGCCGGTGCCGCCGGTGATCAGCACCACCTGCACGCCATCATCGGCGATCCATCCCGCCACCTGGGCGCGAATCTTGTACAGGTCGTCCTTGAGCAGCATCCTGGCCACCAGCCGATGGCCCATGCCCACCGCGCGGCTGGCCAGCAGCTCGCCGGAGGTGTCGGTTTCGAAGGTGCGGGTATCGCTGACGGTCAGCACGGCGATATTCAGTGGAACAAATACGGCATCGGGTCGGGTATTCATCTTTGGCGCTCAGGCAGTCGATCACACGTTGGCGAAACTAGAGATCCGTACCGCCAGCGTCCAATCGATATTACCCACGACCCAATAAGCCGACTCTATCGTTCGAATCGGCGACGGTTACCACTGAATCGTTTCACATGCGGCCAACGGTTGCGGCTAGAATCCCGGGGACCCTCCATCCGCAACCGTTTCGCCAGGATACCCGATGCTGACCGCCCTGCTGTTCGACCTCGATGGGACCCTCACCGACACCGACACCCTGCACTTGCAGGCCTTCCGCAAGCTGCTGCACGACCATGACGGCCGCGCGCTGACCCAGGAGCAGTTCGACACACAGGTGAGCGGGCGCTCCAACGGCCTGCTGTTCGCTGACCTGTTCCCGCACGCGGACAGCGCCGAACGCCAGAGGCTGGCGGAGCGCAAAGAGGCGCTGTTCCGCGAGCTGTCACCAAGCCTGGCGCCGCTGCCCGGTCTGCTCGACCTGCTGGCGCACGCCGAACAGCACGGCATCGGCATGTGCGTGGTGACCAATGCGCCACGCCTGAATGCCGAGCACATGCTGGGCGCCATGGGCCTGGACGAGCGCTTCAAGCATGTGCTGGTCGCGGACGAGCTGGAACGCCCCAAGCCCGACCCGCTGCCCTACCTCACCGGCCTGCAACGCCTGGGGGCCAACGCAGGCCAGGCGCTGGCCTTCGAGGACTCGCTGCCGGGCGTCAAGGCCGCCGTCGATGCCGGGATCTTCACTGTGGGGCTGGCGACCACCCAGCCTGCCGAGCGGCTGCTGGAGGCCGGGGCACGGCTGGTGATCGAGGACTACGATGATCCGCGCCTGTGGGCGCTGATCGAGCAGATGTAGGAGCGGCTTCAGCCGCGATGCGGTACCTGTCACCCGCTGTGCGGGTGATCGCGGCTGAAGCCGCTCCTACAGCGGTCGTATCAGGCCAGCGGGACGCGGGCAACGCGCGTCACCATTCGTCGGCCACGTACAGCCACTGTCGATTCCACCGCCGCCCCATTCGACCACAGGTTGAACCCCTCAGCCTGGAGTCACCACCATGATCCACCCCAAGCACGCCGTGGTTTCGCGCAGCCAATGGCTCGCCGCCCGGCAACAACTGTGGCTGCACGAAAAAGCCTTTACCCACCAGCGCGACGAACTGGCCGCCGCCCGCCGCGCCTTGCCTTGGGTGAAAGTCGAGCAGGACTACCGCTTCCAAGGCCCCGACGGAGAGCTCGGCCTCGACGGGCTGTTCGCCGGGCGCAACCAGTTGCTGGTCTACCATTTCATGTTCGCCGAAGGCTGGCAGGAGGGCTGCCCGGGCTGCTCGTTCCTGGCCGACCATTTCGACGGCGCCAACTTGCACCTGGCGCACCACGACGTGTCGCTGGTGGCGGTGTCCCGCGCGCCCTATGCCGAGTTCCAGGCGTTTCGCCAGCGCATGGGTTGGCACTTCCCCTGGTTCTCGTCCCATGGCAGCCAATTCAACCAGGACTTCGGTGTCAGCGTCGCCACCGATGGCACGGCCCAGTACAACTACGAACCCTACACGGGCAGCGAAAACGAGCTGCCCGGGCTGAGCGCCTTCTACCGCGACCAGGACGGCAACCTCTACCACACCTATTCCACCTACGCCCGGGGCCTGGACATCCTGGTCAATGTCTACAACTTCCTCGACCTGGCGCCGTTGGGGCGCAACGAAGCGGGCACGATGGACTGGGTGCGTCACCATGACCGCTATGACGGGGCCGATGCCAAGCCGCACTGCTGCTCGAAATGAATCAGGACGCCACCGCCTCGTCACAGGCCTCGACCCGCGCCGCATAGCGCTGGGCCAGCACCGCGCAGACCATCAGCTGGATCTGGTGGAACAGCATCAACGGCAGGATCATCGCGCCGATGCCCCCGCCGACGAACAACACCTGCGCCATCGGCACGCCGGTGGCCAGGCTTTTCTTGGAGCCGGCGAACAGGATGGTGATGCGGTCCTCGACGTTGAACCCGAACACACGCCCGAGCAGGCGCGTGCCCAGCAGCACCACCGCCAGCAGGATGCCGCACACGGCGAACAGCCCCGCCAGGTGCTGCGCCGAGACGCTGTGCCACAGCCCGGTGACCACCGCTTCGCTGAAAGCGGTGTAGACCACCAGCAGGATCGAACCCTGGTCGACCATTTTCAACCAGCGGGCATTGCGCCGGACCCAATCGCCAATCCAGCGCCGGGCGATCTGCCCGGCGACGAAAGGCACCAGTAGCTGGAGGGTGATCTTGAGCACGGCATCCAGCCCCGAGCCGGTATCGCCGGAGGCACCAAGCAGCATCATCACCAGCAGCGGCGTGAGGAAGATCCCCAGCAGGCTCGATGCCGCGGCGCTACAAATAGCCGCAGGCACATTGCCGCGCGCCAGCGAGGTGAAGGCGATCGCCGACTGTACCGTGGCCGGCAGCGCGCACAGGTAGAGCACCCCCAGGTACAACTCGTTGCCCACCAGCGGCACGAACAGCGGCTTGAACGCCATTCCCAGCACCGGGAACAGCACGAAGGTGCAGGCGAACACCAGCAGGTGCAGGCGCCAGTGGCCGGCGCCTGCAATGATCGCCTCGCGCGACAGCTTGGCGCCGTGCAGGAAGAACAGCAGGCCGATGGCCAGGTTGGTCAGCCAGCCGAACAGCACCGCCCCTTCGCCGGAACAGGGCAGTACGGTGGCCATGAACACCACCCCGAGCAACGCCAGGGTGAAGTTGTCGAACAGCATGCGCAAATACTTCATCACGTATTCCGTCTTGTCATTGTGCAAGCCCGGACGATAAGGTCTGCGCTTTTCCCGCGCTAACGCCGGAACCCCTGGCAATGTCGCCCAACGGACACCTGTGCAGGTCATTGGCCGCCGATGTTCGGCATTTTCCCGCAGCGCAATTCGACAAGGACTGCTTTCCATGAAACACACCAGCCACCTCTGCCTCACCGCCACCCTGGCGCTGGTCAGCCTGCCCACCCTGGCCGACAGCCTGCAGTCGACGGTCGATGGCATCATCCAGCCACTGATGCGCGAGCAAGGCATCGCCGGCATGGCCGTGGCCCTTTACGTCAATGGCGAGTCGCACTACTTCAACTACGGCTACGCGAACAAGCAGGAAAAACAGGCCGTGACCCGCGACACCCTGTTCGAAGTCGGTTCGGTGAGCAAGACCTACACCGCCACCCTCGCCGCCCTGGCCAGCGCCGAAGGCAAGCTCGACCTCGCCGCGCCCGCCAGCCGCTACCAACCGGCCCTGGCCGGCACGGCCATCGGCAGCGCCAGCGTGCTGGAACTGGGGGCCTACAGCGGCGACTGCCTGCCACTGCAATTCCCGGACGAAGTGCAGACCGAGCAACAAGTCCTGGCCTTCTACCAGCACTGGCAGCGCCGGTTCGAACACGGCACCATGCGCTGCTACTCGAACCCCAGCCTGGGCCTGTTCGGCAACCTGGCGGCGCGTTCGCAGCAACGCCCGTTCGCCGAAGTGATGACCCAGGATGTGCTGCCACGACTGGGCCTGCACCACACCTACCTGGAGGTGCCGGCCAATGCTCGCGGGCTGTATGCCCAGGGTTACGACGCCGCCGACAAGCCGGTGCGGGTCGGCCCCGGCCCCTTCGCCGACGAAGCCTATGGCATCAAGACCAGCGCCAGCGACATGCTGCGCTACGTCCAGCTGCAAGTGCGGCCAAACGAACTCGACCCGGCGCTGCGCAAAGCCATCACCATCACCCAGGCCGGCTACTTCCAGGTGGGCGCCATGACCCAGGGCCTGGGCTGGGAGCGCTACCCGTATCCGGTGGCCCTGGACACCTTGCTGGCGGGCAATGGCGCCAACATGATCCGCGAGCCCCAAGCCACCAAGGTCCTGGTTCCCAGCCTCCCTGCCGAGCCCGCCGCCTGGTACAACAAGACCGGCGCCACCAACGGTTTCGGCGCCTATATCGCCTTCGTGCCCTCGAAGCAGATGGGCATTGTCCTGCTCGCCAACCGCAACTACCCCAACGAGGAACGCGTGCGCGCCGCCCAGCGCATCCTCGCCAGCCTGGAGCGCTGAAACATGTTGAGAATCCTCGGCAAGGCGTCATCGATCAATGTGCGCAAGGTGCTGTGGACCTGCACCGAGCTGGGTCTGCCCTATCAACGCGAAGACTGGGGCAGCGGCTTCCAGGCCACCGACGCGCCAGAGTTCCTGGCCCTGAACCCCAACGCCATGGTGCCGGTGATCGTCGATGACGACTTCGTGCTGTGGGAGTCGAACAGTATCCTGCGCTACCTGGTCAACGCGCATGGCGGCGCCCACCTCTATCCTGCCGCGCCGCGCGCCCGCGCGGCCGTCGACCAATGGCTGGACTGGCAGGCCACCGACCTCAACGACGCCTGGCGCTACCCCTTCATGTCCTTGGTGCGCCAGTCTCCCGCGCACCAGGACCCGGCGTTGCTGGCCGCTGCGAGTGCCCAGTGGACCGCGCGGATGCGCCTGCTCGAACAGCGCCTGCAAGCCACCAACGCGTACGTCGCCGGCAGCGACTTCAGCTTGGCCGACGTGGCCATCGGCCTGTCGCTCAACCGCTGGCGCCGTACGCCGCTGGAGCACCCGCCACTGCCGGCGCTGGAGGCGTATCACGCGCGCCTGCGTCAGCGCGCGGGCTTCCTCGAGCACGGCGACAATGGAACTCCATGAACTAAAAGCAGGATTGTCCGACAAGATGTAGTGCTAAAAAATATTCACTACAAAACTGTTGACGCCCTTCCCGGCCCTTGTGCATGATGAGGCCGTCTCCCCGATCGGGAGCGGTGGCAAGGGTGTTCCAGACGGCCTGCGCGGTAACGCAGGCCGTCCGTGGAGAGGGAAACTGCCCAGAAGGCAGCGTGAGAAAGCCCCTGTTGCGATGCTGCTGTAGCAGCCTTGGTTAGTGCGCTACATGGTGTAGCGCCGAATGTGAACTTCACCTGCGAAATTCACCGACGAATAGAGTAATGGGGGCTTTGATATGATGAACCTGAACAACAATCCGACCATCCACCAACTGGCCCAGCTGTTCGCCGCGCGCAAGGACAGCCTCGACGACCACCTGCTGTGGGTCAGCCAGTCCGGCGAAGTCCGCCTGGACCGCCTGCCGCCCAACACGGTCGAAGCCGAATTCGAATCGCACATGCCCAGCATGCGCGCCCGCTTCAAGGTCTACCGCCGTGGCCAGGGCTACGTCGGCAAGAAGGCCGCCGCCGACACCACCTTCGTCGGCCGCGTGCTCGAGACCCTGCAACAAGAATGGCCTGCGGCCCGTGAGCGGCAGGCAATCAAGGTGATCGACTCGCTGAACTGAAACAGGTTCAACCAGTAGTACGCCGCTTCTTGAGCCCGGCCTGAACCGCCGGGCTTTTTCATGCGCTAGAATGCTGCTCTTTTCATCAAGGAGCGCCCGATGAACACCCCTGCCTTCGGCACCGATGACGCTTCCTACCAGGCCGCTGGCGGCATCGATGGCCTGCGCCGGCTGGTCGATGACTTCTACCGGCTGATGGAGCAAAGCCCGTCGGCCGCCAGCGTGCGCCGCATGCATCCGGACGACCTGTCCGGCTCGCGTGACAAGCTGGCGTGCTTTCTCAGCGGCTGGTTGGGCGGGCCGCGCCTGTACAGCGAACGCTACGGTTCGATCGCCATCCCTTCGTTCCACGCCCAATGGCCGATCAGCGAAGCCCACAGCGCCATCTGGCTCGACTGCATGGCCCAGGCCATTGCCCTGCAACCCTGGTCAGGCGAGTTCGCCGAGTACCTGCTGCGCCAGCTGCGGGTGCCTGCCGAGCGCATCGTCCAGGCCAGCCGCAACCGCCACGCTCAGGCCTGAAGCCGGCGCGGCACCAGTTCCGGCAGCGGCAAGGCGCCGGTGGCCAGCGCACGGGCGCGATCCACACCCCAGACCAGCGCGCGGGTCATGGTCTCGCCGGGGCGCGCGGGGTAGTACTCTTCCAGCAAGGCCTTGCCGTTACGGGCATACAGCCCGAGAAACAACTGCGTGGCGCCAAGACGCGACAAGCGCACCTGCACATCGAGGCTGGTGCCGTCGCTCAGTTCTTCGTCGTGGCCGCGGCTGTGCAATTGCGCATCGGCCCACTGCCAGTAGGTCTCTTCCCTGATTCGCATTGAAATCAATACTCCGTTTGGTCAAATGCCGCGCAAGAAAAGCACAGTCGCCAGCCTGCGGCGAGGGCGACACACCGATACCATGAGCAGGATCAAGGAATGCAAAAAAAACCCCGCCGTTGGGCGGGGCGCTGCGTGCGTCGGCTTACTTCCTGGCGGGGAAGCGAGGGGTGAAGCGGCCTTTCTTGGCGCGCTGCAGGTGCGCCGGTGGCAACTGCTCGGTCTCGTCCAGGGTCATGTTGGCGAAGCCCAGGCGCAAGAACGACTGCCCGCAGCGCACCTGGTTGTTGATCGGGAAAGCATCGTTCAGGTCTTCGAAATAGGATTCGCTCATGCCCAGACTCCCTCAAGCGGTGACCGTGCCGGCAAACAGCTCGTTTGCCTAGATAAACAGCGGTCCGATGAAGTGAGACTAGTTGGTCATTTGCAGACCTGTCGGACAATCCGGCATTCCCCGACCGATGGCAAACTTACATCACTTCAAGCGCACCGCCGTGCCGGTGGCGAAGACCACGACCATGCCACCCTGCACCGACGGCATGCTGATCTCGAAGTCCACACCCACCACGGCGTCGGCTTGCAACTGCCGTGCCCGCGCCTTGAGTTCCTCGGTGGCCTGCTCGCGGGCCTCCTTCAGTGCGCTCTCCAGGGTCTGCGAACGGCCGCCGAAGAAGTCGCGAAAACGTGCGAAGAAATCGCGCACGAAGTTGATCCCCTGCACCGATTCGGCGCTGACCACGCCGAGGTACTCGGCGACGGGGCGGCCTTCAAGCTGGCTGGTGGTGCTGATGATCATGGGGTTGCTCCTTACCAAAAGAAGGCGATGCTAACAAATTAAACGCCCGTAGGAGCCAGCCTTGCTGGCGAACCGCGGCGACTGGGTTCACCAGCAAGGCTGGCTCCTACGGGAATTGTGGTGGCTTTTAGTGGGCGGTGGCGGCGCGCAGTCGCTGCCCCAGGCGTGGCCCGAACACGTTGATCAGCAACCCCAGCATCACCAGCAACGCCCCCCAGCACTGCGCCGTGCTCAGGCGTTCCCCCAGCAGCACGGCGGCAGAACTCAGGCCGACCACCGGCACCAGCAACGAGAACGGCGCCACCTTGCCCGCGGGGTGGCGCGACAGCAGCGTGCTCCACAGGCTATAGCCAACCATGGTGGCGACGAAGGCCAGGTAGAGAAGCGCCAGCACCGAGCTCCAGCTGATATTCACCAAGGCATGGCCAATCCGCTCCGGCCCCTCCAGCCACCAGGACAGTGCGAGGAATGGCAAGGGCGGAATCAGCCCTCCCCAGATCACCAGGGCCACCAGATCGACCTTGCCGAAACGCCGGGTGATGATGTTGCCCATGCCCCACATGGCGCCGCCACACAGGGTCAGCAGCAAGGCGATCAAGGGCACGTGGCTGCTGTTCTCGCTACCGATCACCGCCAGCCCGCTGGCCGCCACCAGCAACCCCAGCACACTGGCCAGGCGCAGCCGTTCACCGAGGAACAGCGCGGCGAAACCGAGGGTGAAGAACGCCTGGGATTGCAGCACCAGCGAGGCCAGCCCCGGTGGCATGCCGCTGTACATCGCCTGGAAAAGGAAGGCGAACTGGCCCAGGGAAATAGTCGCGCCATAAGCGATCAACCAGCGCCAGGGCAGGTTCGGCCGCTTGACCAGCAAGACCGCCGGGAAGGCCACCAACAGAAAGCGCAATGCCCCCAGCAGCATGGGCGGCAGGCCATCGAGGCCAACCTTGATGACCACGAAGTTGACGCCCCAGGCGAGGATCACCACCAGGGCGATCAGCAGGTCCTTGAGTGGCATTGCACGCATTCCTTCTTCCGGCTGTTATAGAAATATTTCGTTACAGCATAAGGTCATTCGCCTGCCACGGACCAGCACAGTTGGCCTTCAGCCTTGCGCAACAGTGGGCTGTGATGGCCCCGACAATGGGGCTGAAAATCGCGTGATCCTTCACTTGACCAGACTTGTATATACATGCTCATATCAAGCCTCGGTCATCCGCCCCGCGTTGCGCCGATGGCCGCCGCCCCTCACAAAAACAACGAAGCGGAGCCCTCCCCCGATGTCCAGCAAACCTGTAATCGAGCGGCGCTCGATCGACTACATCCCCGAGTCTGAACGCCATGGACGGGTGTACAGCCAATTCACCTTGTGGCTGGGAGCCAACCTGCAGATCACCGCGATCGTCACCGGCGCCCTGGCCGTGGTATTGGGCGGCGATGTGTTCTGGTCGCTGATCGGCCTGCTGATCGGGCAACTGGCCGGCGGCACGGTGATGGCCCTGCACGCCGCCCAGGGGCCGCGCCTGGGGCTGCCGCAGATGATTTCCAGCCGGGTGCAGTTCGGTGTTTATGGCGCGGCCATTCCCATGGCCCTGGTGTGCCTGATGTACCTGGGCTTCACCGCCACCGGCACGGTGCTTTCCGGCCAGGCCATCGGCCAGTTGCTCAGTGTCAGCGACAGCACCGGCATCCTGATCTTCGCCGGGGTGATCGTGCTGGCCACGTTGGCCGGCTACCGGGTGATCCACTGGATCGGGCGCCTGGCCAGCGTGCTGGGGATCATCGCCTTCATCTACCTGTTCAGCCGCATCCTGATGCTCGCCGACATCGGCCAGTTGCTCGACAACCGCCATTTCAGCTGGGGCAGCTTCCTGCTCGCGGTGTCGCTGGCGGCGTCCTGGCAGATCGCCTTCGGCCCCTACGTGGCCGACTACTCGCGGTACCTGCCCAGCGGCACGTCGCCGGTGAAGACCTTCCTCGCCGCCGGCCTGGGCTCGGTGATCGGCGCCCAGGCCTCGATGATCCTCGGGGTGTTCGCCGCCGCCATTGCCGGCGGCCAGTTCTCAGGGCGCGAAGTGGCCTATATCGTCGGCCTGGGCGGTGCCGGCACCACCGCGGCGCTGCTGTATTTCTGCATTGCCTTCGGCAAGGTGACCATCTCCACCCTCAACAGCTACGGCAGCTTCATGTGCATCGCCACGATCATCAGCGGTTTCCGTGGCCACCTGCAGATCAGCCGCCTGCAGCGCCTGGTGTTCGTGCTGGCGATCGTCGGCGCGGCCACCCTGGTCGCCCTGCTCGGCCAGCATTCGTTCCTCAGTGCGTTCAAGTCGTTCATCCTGTTCCTGCTGACCTTCTTCGTGCCCTGGAGCGCGGTCAACCTGGTGGATTACTACTTCATCACCAAAGAGCGCTACGACATTCCGGCGCTGGCCGACCCCAACGGCCGCTACGGGCGCTGGAACTGGCCGGGTATCAGTGTTTACACCTTTGGCGTGCTGGTGCAGATGCCCTTTATCGACACCAAGCTGTACACCGGGCCCATGGTCGCGCACCTGGGTGGCGTGGATGTGTCGTGGCTGATCGGGCTGGTGGTGCCGAGCGTGCTCTACTACTGCGTGGCCCGGCGTCGCGCCGGCGAGGCGCCGTCGCACATCATCGTGCCTGAGGCACGCTGAGCGCCTGTAGAACCGATGGGGTGCTCTCTCATTGAGCTGATCGCACCCCATCGACTTGACCGCGCCCACGAACCCGTTGTCAGGCCCGCGGGCAGGTGCAACGTTGCCGGGGCCTTAGAACGCCCAATCCAAGGTCAGGCCGACCCCGTGGCTGTTGTCGCGGCTACCCAGCAGCCCGTTGTAGTCCAGGTTGACCCGGGCCTGATGGCCCAGGGCGACCCCCGCCCGCAAGCCGACCACCGCCGCATCACGATCCAGGGACAGCGCCTGCACCTTGTAGGTATCGCCTTGGCCTGCGAAGGCCAGGTGCTGGTCAGACCCCGTGGAGCTCAGGTTGTGCTGCCAGCCCAGGGTGGCGGAAAGCTCCACCGCCTGGCCGCCGGACAGTTGCAGTTGCTTGCCGGCACGCATGCCCAGGGTCGACAGCCAGGCATCGCGGTTATCCTGCCCGCCCTTGAGCGCGGCAGCGCCGCCATGTTCCTTGAAGCTGTCGCTGTCGATATGCACATAGGCCAGGTTGGCGAACGGTTCCAGCGCCATGCCCGGCACGGCGACCTTCCAGGCGGCTTCGCCGAACACCTGGGTGCTCTGGGCATCGCGCTTGCTCTTCAGGCGATCGCTGACCTCGTTGTACTGCAGCTCGCGCTTGGTGTCGATGCGGTGCCAGCTGTGGCTGCCGCCCAGGCTCAGGCGCACCTGCTCCAGTTCCTTGCCGGCATAGGCCCCCAGGTGGTAGCTATCGACACTGGCCGAGGAATGACGACCATCGCCCATGCTCAGCGAGCTATCGCTGTAGCCGGTGAAGACGCCGATGCGGGTGTCCTCGCTCACCTGCCCGTCGGCCCCCAGCAGCAGGCCGCCAATGGAGGTGCTGTAGCGCGCCCGACCGGAATCACCGTCGGCCTTGCCCCAGGCCCCCAGGGCCTTGACCCACAGGCCGTTGCCCTGGCCATCCACGGTCGGCGCGGCGAGACGGGTACGCTCACCCATGGCGTCGCGCAGCTGGCGGCTGTCGTTGAGCAGCAGGTTGCCCACCGCCGGGTGGATTTCCCCGGACAATTGATCGAACGCCTGCCGCGCGCTGGCGGCATCGGTCGACAACAGCAGGCTCTCGTAGACCGGGTTGCCCGCGCCGAGTCGATCGGCGGCCGCGGCCACCGCACGCTGGTTGGCGGTCAAGCCGACACTGGCGAAGCTGGCGCTGCGTTGCACCGCCAACTGCACCCCGTTGCCGCCATAGGCCAAGCCGCCACCGAGGAACAGCAAGTTGGACTGCACATTGGCGAAACTGCCCTGCACGCCGCCCGCGGCATCCAGGATGTCGAACTGACGCCCCACCAGGCTCGGCGCCTGCTGGGACTGCAGCGAAACCCCGGGGTTCTGCAGGTCCAGGGCCAGGTTCGCCCCGCCCAGGGACACCTTGCCAGCGCTGACCAGGCGGTCGCTGCCCGTGGTATCGACCTCCACGGCATAGGTCGAGCCTGGCTGGAAGGTCACGTCGGAACTCACCTGCAAGGTGCCGATGGAGTTGCCTGGCGCCACCACGCCGCCGGGGTTGACCACCAGCGCGCCGATCCGGCCATTGCCGCCCAGTACGCCGCCGGCATTGACCGCCACCGTCGACTGCAGCGAACCATTGACCGCCAGGCGTCCCTGGTTGACCAGGGTCGGGCCGGAGTAGGTGTTGTTGCCGCTGAGCACCAGGGTACCGATGCCCTGCTTGGTCAGGCCGCCATGGCCAGAGATGTCGTTGCTCCACAGGTCCAGCCCGCAACCCAGGCCGTTGCAGAGCCGCTGGGTCGGTTTGCCGGCATCCACCACGGCACCGATGCCCGGCAGGTCGACCACGAACTGACTCGGACCGTAGCCACCGGCGATGCGGAACTCCTCGGGAATGTCCTGTTCGGTGACCAGCATGCCCGGGCCACGGATCCCTTTGTCCAGGTTGATCATGCCCCAGCCGTACAAGGCATCGATGCCGGGCGCGCCCATGTCGGTGGCGGTGGTGCGCAGCACGCTGGCGATCTGTGCGCCGCTCATGTAGGGGAAGCGCTCCATCAGCACCGCCGCCGCGCCGGCGGCGTGGGGCGCGGCCATGGAGGTACCGTTCTTGTTGGCGTAGCCCTGGGTCAGGTCGGCCAGGCTGGCACCCCCAATCACCGCGCTGTAGATCCGGGTGCCGGGGGCCGATACGCAGAAGCTTGCGGTATAGCCGCAACGGGAAGAGAACGTGCTGGCCAGGTACGGGTTGGCGCTGCTGGTGTCGGGGTTCTGCTGCAACGCCGCCACGGTCATCCAGTTCGGGGCGATGTCCGGGACGAAATAGCCCAGGCCAGCAATCGCGTCGGGGTTGTTCAGGTTGTAGTCGTTACCGGCGGCGAAGATCGTCAGGACCCCACTGCGAGCGGCGGCGATGGCCCCGTCATAGGCGCCACCGGGCAGGGTGCCCAGCAGTGGCTGGATCTGCGCGAACTGCGCGCGGGCATCGTCCACGGTGAAATGCGGGAAATCCGGGTTGCGGCCACCCTTGGCGAAGCGATCGGTGATGCCGATGCCCCAGCTGTTGTTGATGATCCGCGCGCCGCTGGTCACCAGGCTGTCCCAGCCGGCCTTGTACACTGCGCCATCGTTGCCCAGGACGATACCGTCCTCGGGGCCGGGGTCGCCGTTGTCGGCGCTGATGATCTGCGCGGCGTAGGCCACGCCGTGCATCGATACGCCGTCACGGTTACCGGCGGCAATCCCGCCGACGTGGGTGCCATGGGAGCCGAGCTTGCCATCCGAGCCCACCGACGGGCTGCCGTCGTAGCGGAAAGCATCGCCGGCCTTCACCGGGATGTAGGGGTCGGTGTACTGGCGGATACCGCTGGTGACCAGGGTCACGATCTTGTCCTTGCCGGCGAACTCAGGGTGCGGGGCGTAGACCGGCTGGTCGAAGATCCCCAGTTTCACCCCCTTGCCGCTGTAGCCGGCGGCGTAGGCGCTGTCGGCGTGAATCGCCCCCAGCCCCCAGTCGGCCTTGAATTCGTCGCTGCGCCAGCTGCCGGCGTCGCCGAGGCGACCAGTCTCCACGTAGGGTGCGGCGTGGGCCGTGCCCATCAGCGCCACCCAGCCCACCAATGCCCGCCCCAGCGGGGCCAGGGCCCAGCCCTGCGCGAACGCGCTGTCATCCTTTCTGACTTGCTTCACTACGACCTTCCTTAGTTGCATTGATGAAAAACCGCGTTGGTAAAACTCCGTGATGCAACGCCTGGCCGGCGAGCCTCAGGCCCACCTGTGCCATGGCGCTTCAGAAACGCCATTGCAGGTTGAGCCCCGCGCCATGCTGTTGCTCGCGACTGGCCAGGCGCCCTTGGTAGTCCAGGCTCAGGTCCAGGTCGCGGGTCAGCCCCACCCGGGCCTGGAGCCCCACCAGCGCGGCATCGCGCAAGGCTGGCGCAGTCTCCGCCCGGAACGCTTGGTCGCTGCCGGCAAAGGCCAGGTGCTCGCGGTCCTGGGTGCCGCTCAGGCGGTGCTGCCAGCCCAGGCTTGCCGCCAGTTGCAGGTCCTGCTGCGGGCCCATTTGCCATTGCTGGCGCCCACGCAGGCCCAAGGTGCTGAGCCAGGCATCACGCTGCTCGTCACCGGCATGCAGCGCCGCGGCGTCACCCTTCTCATGGAAGCCGTCGCGATCCAGATGCTGGTAGGTCAGGTTGGCGAAGGGCTCCAACTGCACCGCCGACAACGGCAGGCGATAGGCTGCCTCGGCGAACAGCTGCTGACTGCGGGCATCGACCCGCGCACGCTGGCGGCCGGACACTTCGCCATACGCCAGGTCGCGCCGGACCTCGGCACGGTGCCAGCTGTAGCTGGCGCCCAGGCTCAAGCGCAGCTGGTCCAGGTCGTGACGGGCATAGGCGCCCAGGTGGTAGCTGTCGACCGTGGCCCGGGAGTGGCTGCCGCCCATGCCCAGGGAGCTGTCGCTGTAGCCCGCGGCCAGGCCGGCCCGGGTCTGCTCGTCGAAATCACGATCCAGGCCCAGCAGCATGCCGCCCAGGGAGCTGGTATAGGACTCGGTGCCCTGCACGCCCTCGATGCGCCCCCAACTGCCCAGGCCCTTGAGCCAGAGCTGGGTCGAACCAGGCGCGCTTGCGGTTGTTGCGGACGCATTGGCATTCAGTTCAGAACCTTGCACACGTTCGCCCAAGGCATCGCGCAAGACCGAACCCTGGCTGAGCAGCATCGAATCCAGCGCCGGGTAGATTTCCCCGGCCAGTTGCCGCAAGCCGTCTCGGGCCTGGTCCACCGAGGTCGAGAGCAGCAGGCTCTCATACACGGGATTGCCCGGCCCCAGCCGCTCCACGGCGCCGCCGCTGGCGCGCTGGTTGGCCGTGACACCGACATCGTCGAATGTCGTGCCACTGCGCGTTATGTCCAGCTGGACGGCGTTGGCCGAATAATCGAGTACGGTCCCCAGGAACAGGTAAGCGGGTTGGACCTGGGCGAAGCGCCCGTTGACGCCACCCGCTGCCTGGAGGATGTCGAACTGGCGCCCTACCAGGCTGGCTACCGGGCCACCGGCCAGCAGGTTCGGCCGAGCCTGGGGCTCCAGGCTAAGGTTGGCGCCGCCGACACTGGCCTGGCCGCCCACGACGAGCCGGTCGCTGGCCGTAGGCGACAGCTCCACCCGATAGGTCGAGCCCGGCTGCAAGTCCAGGTTGCCGGCGACATTCAAGGTACCGATGGAGTTACCCGGGGCCACCACGCCCCCGGCGCTGGCGGTCAGGGCACCGATGCGTCCGTTGCCGCCCAGGGTAGCGCCAGCGTTGACCGTCACCGCCGATTGCAGGCTGCCGTTGACCACCAGCAACCCGCCATCGACCCGGGTCGGGCCGCGGTAGCTGCTGTCCCCCGTGAGCTCGAGCCAGCCGGCCCCGGACTTGACCAGGCTACCCTGGTAGACCCGCTGCGCGGCAGCCGCGTCGCGGGCCATGCCCACGGCATAGTCGCTGCGATCCTGCTGGCTGGCGCCTGCCGCCAGGCCATGCTCCCAGCCACGATCCTTGAGGGTCTGCTGCCAGGCTTGGCGTTCCGCGGCGTCCTCGGCCTGACGCTGCACCAGGGCCTGGTCGGAAATGCCGTTGCTCCAGCTATCGCCCTGCCCGCGCCCCAGGTTGACATCGAACTCACCCAGCAACTGCCCGGGGCCGTGCAACGCCCGGCCCAGGTCCGGGACGCCCCAACCCACCCGGTCGCTGGGTCCTTGGGTTGGCGAGCCATCGAGCTGGCGCGAGGTGGTCAGCAGCACTTGCAGGGCCTGCTGGTTGTTCAGGTAGGGGTAGCGTTCCATGACCAGGGCCAAGGCCCCGGTGGCATGGGGCGCGGCCATCGAGGTGCCGTTGTAGGTGGCGTAGCCGCCACCGGAAATGGTACTGGTGATCGCCGCACCCGGGGTCGCCAGGCACCAGTACTTGGCGATGCCGCACTGGTTGTATTTCTGCTGGTTGTTCTTGTCCAGGCCCGACACTGCCAGCCAGTGGCCTTCCAGCTCCGGCTGGAAGTACGGCAGCGCCGAGCGCACGCTGGCATTGGCATAACCGCTGTTGCCGGCGCTGAACACGTTGATCACGCCACGGCGCGCCACGTCGCCGGCAGCGTCGAGCCAGGTGTCCTGCTGGAAATGCTGGGCATAGGCCGCGCGCAGGCCGCCCAAGGTGTTGTAGTTGACATCCTTGGGCTGGCTGCCCCAACTGTTGTTGATCGCCCGCGCCCCGGCATCCACCAGGGCATCGTAGACCGCCTTGAAATACTTCGGGTCGGGGCCAGGGCCGAACAGGAAACTGTCGTTCTTGTTGGTGTTGCCCACGTAGACCTGGGCATTGAAGGCCACGCCATGCATGCCAAGGCCATCACGGGCCGCGCCCATAGTGCCGGTGACATGGGTGCCATGGTTGTCGTTGGCGCCATTGAGCACCCCGGACACACTGAACGGGGTACCGTCCAGGTATTGGCCGGTGGCGGTCACCGCGTGAAAACGTCCGGGGCTGGCCTCGGGATGGGCGGCATCGAACCCCGAGTCCAGGGCACCGATACGGACCCCGGCGCCGGTGATTCCGGCGGCGTAGGCCTGGCTCGCCTGCATGCGTTCCAGGCCCCAGTCCTGCTGGTACTCGGCCGAACGCCAGCTGGCGGGGTCACCCAGGCGGCCGGTTTCTTGATAGGTAGCTGCTGCCGATAGCGGCAGCCCGGTGGCGAACGCCAGGCACAGGGCGCCCGTCAGCGTCTTGAGCTGATCACATCTCACATCCATGTCGATGACTTCTCTTGTTTTTGTTGTCGGGTCGCCCGTTCCTGGTCGACCTGTGTGCACTGCATTGCCCGGCCGCAAACCTGCGGCACCAGAGCCAAGGGCGCTCTTGCGCCCCGGTCAGGTTACTTCGGCCTCAGGCCAAGTAGGTAGCCTTCGGTTACAAAAATGCGAGCTTCTGAAATTGGTCACAATAAGTCAATCGGTCTTGATACGCCGTCGGCAGAATCAGCGCACTATCAGGCCAATGCGCTGGAGCATGGTCGAGTACGGCCGATTGAAATGGAGTGGGCATCGAAATGCTAGGGTTTGTACGAAAAGTCGTCGAGCGGCGATCAGGCAAGGCGAAAACAGGCGAGGAACGGTCGGAGTCGCGCACGACTTGACTGGTTGTCAATGAGCATTCCGAGCCTGTTTTCAACGCAGCATGATCGTCGCGCAGACACTTTTCGTACAAAGCCTAATGTGCAGCACCGCGATCCCGAGCAAGCGAGGAACCCCAAGATGGTTGATACCCCCTCCACCGTGAGTGAACAGCCACCCTCGCACGCGGCCCGGCAGCCGATCGGCTTGTTCGAAGCCTTCCTGTTCTGGCTCAAGTTGGGGTTCATCAGCTTTGGCGGGCCCGCCGGCCAGATCGCGATCATGCACCAGGAACTGGTCGAGCGCAGGCGGTGGATCAGCGAGAAACGCTTTCTGCATGCGCTGAACTACTGCATGTTGCTGCCTGGCCCTGAGGCCCAGCAGCTCGCCACTTACATCGGCTGGCTCATGCACCGCTCCTGGGGCGGTGTGATTGCCGGTGCATTGTTCGTGCTGCCTTCACTGTTCATCCTGATCGGTTTGTCCTGGGTCTACGTCGCTTTCGGCGAGGTGCCCGTGGTAGCCGGGATCTTCTACGGCCTCAAGCCGGCAGTCACGGCGATCGTCGTTCACGCGGCCCACCGGATCGGCTCGCGAGCACTGAAGAACGGCGTGCTATGGGCCATGGCCGCAGCCTCGTTCGTTGCCATCTTCGCCCTCGACGTGCCGTTCCCGTTGATCGTGTTGGCTGCCGCCATCGTTGGCTATGCAGGAGGCCGCTTTGCCCCAGGCAAGTTCGCGATTGGTGGCGGCCATGGGGCTATCAAGGACAGCGTTGACCGGGCCCTGATCGATGACGACACCCCACCGCCGCCGCATGCCCGTTTCAGCTGGGGGCGCCTGCTGCGTCTGCTGCTGGTCGGTGCCGCACTCTGGGTCCTGCCCATGGGGCTGCTGACGCTGACATTCGGCTGGGACGCAACCCTGACGCAAATGGGCTGGTTCTTCACCAAGGCCGCCCTCCTGACCTTTGGGGGTGCCTACGCGGTATTGCCCTATGTCTACCAGGGCGCGGTCGGGCATTACGGCTGGCTGACGCCAACCCAGATGATCGATGGCCTTGCCTTGGGGGAAACCACGCCAGGCCCCCTGATCATGGTGGTCGCCTTCGTCGGCTTCGTGGGGGGGTATGTGCAGCCGATGTTTGGCACTGGCCACCCGTTCCTTGCCGGCGCGGTCGCAGCGAGCCTGGTCACCTGGTTCACCTTCCTGCCGTCGTTCCTCTTCATCCTCGCCGGTGGCCCGTTGGTGGAGTCGACGCACAACGAGATGAAGTTCACCGCACCGTTGACCGGTATCACGGCGGCGGTTGTGGGGGTGATCCTCAACCTGGCCCTGTTCTTCGGCTACCACGTGCTTTGGCCGGAAGGTTTCAGTGGGGCATTCGACTGGCCTTCGGCGGTGATCGCAGTTGCAGCGGCAGTGGCCTTGTTCCGCTTCAAGCGAGGCGTGATTCAAGTGTTGCTTGCCTGCGCCCTCGCCGGGCTGGCCGTACACCTGTTGCGAGCTTGATACCAGCTGGTAATTGAGAATTAAAACTGTCGCAACCAGCACTGACAAGGCTTTGAGCAATTTTTAACCCAGCTCTTGGCCGCACTGGGACTCCCACGTCGTAAGCAGAAACATTGCCATGGAACCCGCTGGGTTTACGGCCAGTTCGGCGTGCCGGGGTGATGCCTTCGCAGCATTTTTACCCTTTCCGTGCGCATCGCTGAGGCGATTTCTCAACGATGATGTGTGAACAACAGAAAGCTGAAAAGTGATCGTGCCACTGACCGACATAACTATGCCTGATTAACAGCACCCCACTCCTAGGCTTTGTACGAAAAGTGTCTGCGCGACGATCATGCTGCGTTGAAAACAGGCTCGGAATGCTCATTGACAACCAGTCAAGTCGTGCGCGACTCCGACCGTTCCTCGCCTGTTTTCGCCTTGCCTGATCGCCGCTCGACGACTTTTCGTGCAAACCCTAAGCGCCGTATCGTTTGGCCGAAAGAAGCCATACGAAAATTTCCGTCACGATAGGGTTCAACAAGCCATATCGCACTATAGGAAGAAAGCTTTTAGGAATCGCCTGATGTCCATCGACAGGCGGCGTATCTAACGTACGGCGCTCTTTGGCCGACACGAACAGCCCTTCATGAAGCGTCTAAAACTGCAACGCCCCCTGCTCACCTTGGTCACGGCGACGTTGCTGACCTGCGCGGCGGACGCCCTGGCGGCGAACTGCACATTCGACGGCAATCCCTCCACGCAAACACTTTCCTTCGGCGCAAGCCTGGCCAATGGCGGCCTCTCTATCCCTGCCGATACGCCTGATGGCACGGTGGTCTACCAGGACACCGCACAACAATCGTCGTGGCACTACTGGAGGTGCACTGCGACTTCACAATATGGCGTGGCGGTCAATCCCGCCTTTGGCACCCCGGCCAGTTACGTCACGACCTTTCCCCTGGGCAAGACAGGGCTCTCGTTTCGGATCTGGATGGATATGCTGGATCGCTATGAGCCATCGCTCTTTGCGATAAGCCCGAAAAGCTACGGCATCGCCTCGGGTTCGGTGCGCCTGGAAATCATCAAGTCAGGCCCATTGGCAGCGAATGTCACGGTTGCTGCCGGTAGCCTGGGGACCCTGCAATCAGGCGAGCTGATTCTGAATCGATTCAACCTCGCCAAATCCCTGGTGGTGAATACAGCTTCCTGTCAGACCCCTTCCGTGCCCGTTGCCATGGGCGATGACTACCAACTCAATGAGTTTCGCGAAGCTGGCGCACACGCTCGCACGGTGCGTTTCAACATTGACCTGAACCAGTGCCAGACCGGCATCAAGAAAGTGACCTACTCGCTCAAGGCCAACACCCCGGTCATCGACGCGGCGAAAGGCATCGTCGCACTCAACAACAGTTCCACCGCCAAGGGCATCGGCTTGCAATTAATGAATGACGTCGGGCAGCCCATGGCCTTGAATACCACTTACCCGTTCAATGCCTTCACCACCACCGGCACAAGCTTCAAAATCCCCTTGACGGCGGCGTACTACCGCCTCGGGAAGGAGGAACTCCAGGCTGGCAGCGCCAACACCGAAGTGACATTCATCGTCAACTACCTGTGAAGCCTTTAAGGATCGTCTGATGTTCGCGGTGCCCGGCCACCCCTAATGTGCCGGGATGAGATTGAAGAACTACCTGCACCAGATCAGCCCGTTCCTGTCCACGCCCCATGCCGCGCGTCGCCTGCTGCGCATCTTTGCGCTGGTGCTGCTGGTGGGGATTCTCGGCGGCGTCTACAGCTTCCTGCTGTTCACCTTCAATAACGAAATCTCCCAACGCCGCAGCTACATGAGCAGCGCCATCGCCGAAGCGCACACCTTTTTCACCACCCGCGAAGCTCTGCTCGAAAGCCTGAGCCTGTCGGCCACGCGCAAGGTCGAAATGGAGGCTCCGGCCTCCGATGAAGAAATACACCTGTTGCTGGGGCAAACGCCGGGCCCGCAATGGAGTATCTGGCTGACCCGACGCATGCGCGACCTCCTCACAGCCAAGCAATTGAACCTGATTTACGTCAGCAGCGACTCTCACGCCCAAGTGTTACGCCTGTACAACGCAACGCCGGTGATCGGTGACGTTTCCCAAGGCATGCTGGATCAACTGCAAGCCCTCAAATATCAAAACACCGGCGCACTGCAAGAACTCTGGCTGACCCATGCCGTTGAGGGGCACTCGCAGTTGTACATTTTCATTCGCCTGGACGAGCGCGACATCGACTCCGGCTGGCTCGGCCTGGAAATGGACGACCGCGAAGTCTCCAGTGCCTTGAGCGACCACAGCGCAGGCGAGTTCACCATGTTCAATGCCCAGGGCATGCCACTTTTCAGCAATAGTCTGAAACCGCCACCCGGGCAGGATCTGCCGCTCCTGCGGCAACAGGACTTTTTCGGTTTTGTCGGAAGTGGCTGGTGGCCCGAGCAACTGGTGTTGCGCAAGCAACTGAAGTCATCGGACTGGCAGCTCGCCTACTCCATCGACTTGCTGGCGGTGCTGTCAGCGCTGTGGCCACAAATGCTCGGGGCACTGTTGTTCTGCCTGCTGAGTAGCGGCCTGGTATGCGTACTGACCCGGCGTCTGGAACACCGCTTCATCAACCCGGCGATTCACCGGATCCAGGCACTGGTGGAGAGCGAATTGTTCAGTCGCGACATAATCCAGACCGCCCCGGTGGCACTCTGCGTACTCCGGCGTACCGATGGCCAGGTTATGCTGGAAAACACCCTTGCCCGCCAATGGCTGGGCGAATGCCGCGCGCAACTGGGCGCCGGATGGATCAGCGAGGCCTTCGACGCTACAGAGCCGTTTTTGACGGATAACTTTGAGACCACTGATGGTCGCCACCTTTACCTAAGTTGTGCGCCCACCCGCTACAAAGGCGAGGACGTGTTGCTGTGTGCGTTCAGCGATATCAGTGCGCGACGACAAATCGAAGAAGCACTGGAACAGGCCCGCCGATCGGCAGACGCCGCCAATGAAGCCAAGACCTTGTTCCTCGCGACCATGAGCCACGAAATCCGCACACCTCTCTACGGGGTGCTCGGTACGCTGGAATTGCTTGCTCGCACGCAACTGGATAGCCGACAGAAGAGTTACCTGCAAGCCATCGAGGGATCGTCCGCCACGCTGCTGCAACTGATCTGCGACGTGCTGGATGTGTCGAAGATCGAGGCCGGACAACTGGCCCTGGAGTTGAGCGAGTTCTGCCCCATGACACTGGTCCAAGAGGTCGTGCAAGGTTACGCGGCAGCGGCGCAGAGCAAGGGCTTGCAACTGTATGCCTGTCTCGACCCGCAACTGCCGGATTGCTTGAGAGGGGATGCCAGCCGCGTGCGGCAGATCCTTAACAATCTGCTGAACAACGCGGTCAAGTTCACCGACTCCGGACATGTGGTGCTGAGGGTCAAATTGCTTGGTCGCGAAGGCGAACGCGTGTGCCTGCAATGGCAAGTCTCGGACACCGGAAAAGGCATCGCTCATGGCGATCAGGCCTTGATTTTCGAACCGTTCTACCAGACCGAAGGCAACACCAACGTGGTGGCTGGCACCGGCCTGGGCTTGCCCATTTGCCAGCGGCTGACGCACTTGATGAACGGCACCCTGCGCATGGTCAGCGAGCCGGGGCTGGGCAGCAGTTTTTCGCTGAGCGTGCCGCTGGAGCAGCGCCCCTGCAATGCATCAGTTCCAGCCTTGCCGGCCTTGGCGCCAGATATCGTTTATGTGGTCTCGCCCATCCGCGAACTGGCCGATAGCATCAGCGGCTGGCTGCGCCGCTGGGGTGCCCGACCGCAGATCGGCGCACCCGACGCCCTGGAACCTGACACGACGGCTGTGCTACTGGAACTCTATCCCACGCGCTTCGAACAACGTTCGAAACCGGCATGGCAAGGGCCACGCGTTCTGGCCAGTGGCGACGGCGCCCACGAGCCACAATTCTGCGGTGATGGCTGGAAGGTCAACCTGAACGATCTCGCCGCGATCCAGCGGGCGGTTCGCCTGGCTCAGGGCGGCCCGGTTGCCCACCACCCGGAACAACGCGAACTGCACGCTGTGCGGCCATTGCGCCTGCATGTTCTGGTGGCGGAAGACAACGTCATCAACCAACTGATCCTGCGCGATCAGCTTGAAGAGCTGGGCTGCACAGTGACGCTATCCGGCGATGGCGAGGAAGCGTTGTCGCTCTGGCCCGAGCACGCGTTCGACATCGTTCTGACCGACGTCAACATGCCCCGACTCAATGGCTACGGACTGGCCAAGGCCCTGCGACGTCAGGGCTGCACCACCCCGATCATCGGCGCCACTGCCAACGCGATGCGCGGTGAAGACGCCCTGTGCCTGGCCGCCGGCATGAATCACTGCCTGGTCAAACCCTTTACGCTACGAGCCTTGTTCACGGTCCTGGCTCCCTACGCACGAGTTGCTCATGAAGCCCTGTAGCATTTTGATTGTCGAAGACCACCCCTTCCAGCACCTGTACTTGCAGAACCTGTTCAACGAACTAGGCCAGTTCGATGTCGTGTGCGCCAAGGACGGCGAAGCCGCACTGGCCTGCCTGAAGAAACGCGACTTCGACCTGGTACTCACCGACCTGCTAATGCCGGGCATGGACGGCGTGCAGTTCATTCAGGGTCTTGCCGCACAACGTTCGCGCCCCGCGCTGGCAATCATGAGTGCGGCCTCACGCCGTATGTTGATGGGCGCCAGCCTGGTGGCGAGCAACCTGCAAGTGAAGGTGATCGGGCTGATCTCCAAACCGGTGAGCGCGTCCGCCCTGCGCTGCCTGATCGATCAATTGCAGGCGCTGCGCCAGACGAAACCTACCGAGCCCCGCGAAGGCATCAACCGCCAGAATATTCTGCAAGCTCTGGACAACGGCGAACTGCAAGCCTGGTTCCAACCAAAAAAAGCCTTGAATAATGGCCGGATCGTGGCCGCCGAAGCACTGGTGCGGTGGGTTCATCCCGAGTACGGCACACTGCTGCCCGGCGCATTCCTGCCGGAGCTGATCGCCTGCGGCCTCGAAGAACAATTGCTGTGGCGGGTGCTGGAACAAGCGATTGCCGCTCAAATCATCTGGCGCCAGCAGGGTTATGACATTCCGGTCTCGATCAACCTGCCCACGCACTTGCTCAACTGCCACGACCTGCCCGACCGCATCCTCGCGTTCGTGCTGGCCCATCAAGGTTTACCGGCACGCATCTGCTTCGAGTTAATGGAATGCTCGCTGCCCGATGACATCAGCAACTTCTACGCCGGTGCCTGCCGCTTGCGGATCAAGGGGTTCAACCTGTCCCAGGATGATTTCGGCAAAGGCTACAGCTCCTACATGAACCTGGTGTCGGCGCCCTTCACCGAATTGAAGATCGACCGCACCCTGGTGCAGGGTTGCAATGCCAACGAGGAACTGGCTCAGGCTTTGACCAGCATTGTCAGCCTGGGGCGGCAGTTGGGTCTGACCGTGGTGGCGGAAGGGGTGGAAACCGCGCAAGAACTTGCTCTGTTGCGTAAAATCGACTGCACTCAGGTTCAGGGTTTCCTGATCTCTCACGCCGTGACTTCGGATCAGTTCCAGCAATTGCTGACCCATGACGGGCCGGCGAGCGTTTATTGACCCGCAGGCCGGTGTTGACGAACGTCACTTGCTATCGAGGTCACCGTGTCCAAATACTTTTCCGTCACTGCGGTCCAGGCACGCTGATGTCGCATCCCGACACCGTCCTGGAAAAACTCGCCAGCAGTTCATCGCGCCTGAACAAGGGCCTGCTGGTGCTGACCGCCCTTGTATTGCTGTTGCTCGGCATCAGCTACGTGGGGGTGATGCGCATGATCGAAGAACAGCACGGCACCTTGCAGTTTCATTTCGCCGCACTCATGGAGAATGTCCGCGAACAGGAGGCGTTCCTGCGCGATATCGCCCGTGAAAGCGCCAACGACGAGCCACTGCCCACAAGTACGCTGACCCTTTCCTTACAAAAAGCTCTGCCCGAGGAAGGACCGAACATTTATGAAGGTCGTGGCCTGCCGTTTTCGCTTCCGTACAGCGTGAAGATCAACCCGGACAAAATCGCCGCCGATCAATACCCTAGAATCTTTGCTCTCGGCTCTTACCTAGCCGCTTTCTACAGCGCGTTCTGGTCAGCGTCACATTATCAGTCCCCCCAAGTCATCTTGATCAACGGTCCCGACAACTTTGATATGGCCGTGCCCGCCGCCGGGCGTTTGCGCGGTGCGAACCCGATGCAGATCGGCGAGTTGATGCAGACAATGACCAAAATGAACAAGCGCATGCGCGAGCACAACTCGCCACCGCGCGATCTTCAAGTGCACTGGGAGCCCTACTCATCCACCCAAAACAACAAGATCACTCCGACGCTTATGGCCTATGTGAGTATCAACTTGCCCAGGAACGCGTTGACCGTCGAGGGCGCTGATACCTGGGTGATACTGGCCTCGCTGCTGAATCTGTCACAGGTCAATAACATCGAGCGACTGATGCAGTGGTCAATCTACGACAACTTCACCTTGATCACGCCTGGCGGAGTAATCCTGACGGGCGCCTTGAACCCTGGCCAGACGCTGCACAAAGGGGTGAATTTCAACCGTGACGGCCTGGTGTTCAAACTGACCAGTCCCGGTGAGGCGCACTGGACGGCAATCTACGTCATCAGCGTGCAGAGTTTTCTCGATTACGCACTGTGGCCATTGCTGTGCCTGACCGCGCTGGTACTGGCGATACTCGGCTGCAGTCGAGCCATCAATCGCTGGTACCGAACCCGGGTCATTCTGCCGGCACAAAGCGCACACGCCAGCATCGCCGAAAGCGAGGCCTTCAGCCGTGCTGTGATCGATACGGCGCCGACCGGCCTGTGCGTGATCCGTCGTAGCGACCACCACGTGCTGCTGGAAAACCAGCGCGCCCAGCAATGGCACGACAACAGCCAGTTGATGAGTTTGCTCACGTCGCGTACCGAGTCTGGCCACGCCGATGTCGAAATTGGCGGGCGCCACCTGCATGTTGCCTTCGTGCCCACCCGCTACCAAGGCCAGAACGCCTGGCTGTGTGCATTGCACGACGTGACCCGGCATGTCGAGGACGCGAAGGCGCTGGAAGAGGCGCGCCAGGCCGCCGACTCGGCGAATCAGGCCAAGAGCCGGTTCCTCGCCACCATGAGCCATGAGATCCGTACCCCCCTGTACGGCGTGCTGGGCACCTTGGAGCTGCTTGACCTGACGCCGCTCACCCCGCGCCAGCAGGATTACCTGCACACCATCCAACGCTCCTCCGCCACGTTGTTCCAACTGATCAGCGATGTGTTGGATGTGTCGAAAATCGAAGCCGGGCAAATGACCCTGGAACTTCAGGATTTCTGCCCGCTGGAACTGACCGAAGACACCGTGCGCGCCTACAGCGCCTTCGCCCGGTGCAAGGGCCTGCAACTTTATGCCTGCATTGAATCGTCACTGCCGGATCGGGTGCGCGGTGACCCGCTGCGGATTCGCCAGATCCTCAACAACCTGCTGAGCAACGCGATCAAGTTCACCGACAACGGCCGCATCGTACTCAGGGTACGGGTGCTGGACAGCATCGACGGCCGAGTCGACGTGCAGTGGCAGGTCAGCGATTCGGGGATGGGGATTTCCCAGGCGCAGCAACAGCAGCTGTTCGCCCCTTTCTATCAGGTCAACAACGCCACCGAACGGGCCGGTGCCGGTCTCGGTCTGGCAATTTGCAAGTGGCTGTGCGAATTGATGGCGGGCCAGTTGAACGTGGTCAGTGAACCCGGACTGGGCAGCAGCTTCACCCTGCAACTCGGACTGGAACACGTGCCCGGCGAGTTGGCCGACTGCCCCGTCTTCAGCCCCGGCACTCCCTCCATTTATGTGCGCGCGCAAGTCGCCGAGCAGGCACAACACCTCATAGGCTGGCTCACCCGCTTTGGCCTCGAGTGCCGCCTGGTGACGGGCGAAACATCAGAGCCATCGGCGCTGTTGGTGGAGATTTCCCCCCTCCCACACACGCCGCCCTGGCCCGGCCCAAGCATCATTGCCACACCGGACGGGCCCAAGCCCTCGCAGCTACATGGTACCGACCGAGAGGTCACCGCCGACGATGTCCGCGCGATCGCCTGGGCTATCTACATGGCCCGACATGGCACCAGTACCGACAATCATCCGTTGCCGGAAAAGACCCGTCGCTTGAATCTGCAGGTGCTGGTGGCGGAAGACAACGTGATCAACTCGGCCATCATCAAGGAGCAACTGGAGGTGCTGGGCTGCTCGGTGACTATTGCGCCCAATGGCGAACAGGCCTTGGCGCAGTGGTCTCCCGGACGTTTTGACCTGGTTCTGACCGACGTCAACATGCCGATCATGGACGGTTACAAACTGGCGGCAGCATTGCGCCAGCAGGATCCGTCCATGCCGATTATCGGTGTCACCGCCAACGCCCTGCGCGAAGAAGGCGAACGCTGCGCCGCCGTCGGCATGAATGCCTGGATGGTCAAGCCGCTCAACCTCGCCACCCTGCGCGAGCACCTTGAAAAACATTGCAAAGTCGCCCTACCCGCGGCCATCGCGCCGATACAGCTATCACCGAAAATGCGCGAATTGTTTGTCACGACCCTACGCCAAGATATACACACCACATTGACGGCGCTGGAGAACGCCGATGCCATTCGCGTTGCACAACAACTGCACAGCATGGCCGGCGCGCTGGGTGCGGTGCAGGTCGAGGCCATGGCCACAACATTTGTCGATCTGGAATGCCGTTTGAACGGCATGGTAGTGACGAGCGCCCTGGACCGCGAAGTCCGCCAGAATCTGTCTCAATTGCGAGACTTGCTGGATACCCTTGAATAATTTCAATCTGGAACTTCAACCATGGAAACCTTCAACGTTGTCATTGCCGATGACCATCCCATCGTATTGGTGGGGGTACGTGAGCTGGTTGAGCGAGACAAACGCTTTCGCGTGGTGGGCGAAGCCGTTTGTTCCAGCGAGCTGATCAATCTGCTCGAAACCCGGCAGGTAGACCTGGTCATCACCGACTTCAACATGCCCGGCGACTCAATCTATGGTGATGGATTGAAACTGGTGGAGTACCTGACACGGATTCACCCCACTGTCCGGTTGCTGGTGCTGACCATGATTTCCAATCCCTTGATCCTGACGCGCCTGCACGAACTCGGGGTGCTGGGCATCATCCAGAAAAACCAGCTGCATAACGACATCGAAACGGCGCTCAGGGCCATTGCCCGGGGCAACCCGGTACGCGGCTACGAACCACCGCCGACCACGGTAGTGATCGACAGCGCAGATTTGGACGAACGCTTTACCCGACTGTCGCCCAAAGAACACGAGATATTACGCTTGTTTGTCTCGGGATTGCCTGTCAGTGAGATCGCACGGGGCTTGAACAGAAGTACGAAAACCATCAGCACGCAGAAAATATCGGCCATGCGGAAACTTGAAGTCAACAGCGACCAGGACTTATTGGCTTATTGTATAGAGCGCAACCTGTTCAACTAAATTGAAACTTCAATAAGAACCATTATTGCTTTTAAGAATCGTCTGATACCCCATTGGAAGCTCGCACTTTATCGTGTTGTTTTAACCCGCCAACATGGTAAAAAAAATGAAAAAACTGTCTCGCGCACTTCTCGCCCTTTCAATCATGGCTGCTGCCGGTAACGCCCTGGCAGCCGAGCCGGGGACGCCAACCAAGGCCGGCAGCGGCACCATCAACTTCACGGGCACCATCAACAACGATGCCTGCTCGGTTGAGGGTGCAGGGAAGAACAAAACTATTTCCGTCAACATGGGCGAAGTGTCGATCAAGGACATGGGCACAGCCACAGCACCTAAAGGCAACGGTACGCTGAGCGTCGAGAACTTCGACATGAAGATCAATTGCAACGCTGGCACCAAAGTCGCGATGATCCTTGAACCAACCAAGAGTAATGGATCGGGCATTGAGCCCGGCACCAAAGTGTTGCGCCTGATCGACGGCTTGGGGGCTGCAAAAGGCATCGGTATTGCCTTGCTTGACGCCAATGGCGCGGTCATTGATCTGAGCTCGCCGAGCACGGCGAGAATCGAAAACAGCCTTCAAGACAGCAACACCACATTGAAATTCTCCGCGGCTTATGTCACCACCGTCGACCCAAAACTGGCCGTTGCCGGTCGCGGCGACGCAACCCTGCCGTTCACCCTGCAATACGAGTAAGCCGCACGAGCCATCGAGCACTGTGCAGGGCCGATCCGCCCTGCACTTTTATTCACCTTGCGCGGTAATCCTCATGTTTCTACGTCCTTCTCTATTCTTCTGCGTGGGCCTTTTCGGCCTGCTCGTGGCCAATCAGGCCATGGCTGGCATTTCCTTGAGCAGCACCCGTCTGGTTTTCGACGGCCAGCACAAGGAAGCTGGGATCACCGTGCGTAACAGCGGTGAAGATGTGCTGATCCAGTCGTGGATCGACACCGATGCCAGCGAAACCGCCGCGGTACCGTTTGCCGTCACACCGCCACTGGTGCGCGTCAGCGGTGATGAGCAGCAGATCTTGCGGGTGATTTACGAAGGCACGGGCATGCCCACCGACCGTGAGTCGGTGGTGTGGCTCAACGTGCAGGAAATCCCCCAAGCCTCCAAAACCAAAAACACCTTGCAGCTCGCCGTGCGCCAGCGCATCAAGGTGTTCTTCCGCCCAGCCGGACTAAAAAGCGATGCCTATCTGGCACCGAGCGAATTGACCTGGCGCTTGGCCGAACGCGCCGGCAAGCGCATTCTGCTGGTGAATAACCCGGGCCAGTATCATGTGTCGATTGCCGATATCACCTTGCAATCCGGCGCAATCAGCGAACACCCTTTTGATTCGATGATGATCGCTCCCGGTGAACAGAAAGCATTCACCATCAAACAACTTCACAACACTAATACAGCACGCCTGTTATTCAGCAGCATTAATGACTATGGCGCCCAAGACCGTTATGCCGCGCAACTTTCCACCCATGCCGATACTCGCGCCAGCTTGAATAAATAAGCTCCATAACTTCCTGCCGCTATCACAGCCGCACCGCCACTGTATTTCTCTTCGCTCCGTTAGTTAGTATCGGAGGTGATATTGGGTTCCTGCATGTTTTTACTCAAGCGCAACGGATGGGCGCCTTTTTCGATTGCTCTGGTTTTCAGCAACCTCTGCCTGGCAGATGGTGATGAACAGTTCAATACCTCGTTTCTGCAAGGCGCTCCGTCCTCTGTGGACCTGCAATCACTACTCGCCTCCAGTCGCGTGCTGCCCGGTATTTATCGGGTGGATCTCTACGGCAACGAAACCTTGGTCGGCCGTCGCGATATCGACTTCCGTCACCACCCCGGCACCGGCAAAGTCGAGGCCTGCCTGACCTTGGAGATGGTGCAGCAATTGGGGGTCGACACCGGCAAACTGCAAGCCACCGGCAAACTGACCGGCGATGACTCGAACACCTGTCTCGACCTGCCCGCCTTGATCGATCACGCGAGTGTGCGTTACGACGTACCACGCCTGCGCCTGATGGTCAGCGTGCCGCAAAGTGCCATGGAACGCGGTCGACGCGGTTATGTCGACCCGGCCCTGTGGGACGCAGGCGTGTCCGCCGCGTTCATCAACTATCAAGTGAGCAGCAGCCGTAACAGCGCTCAAGGTAATAACACGCTGAGCAATAACATTGGCTTGCGCAATGGCATCAACCTGGGTGCCTGGCGCTTGCGCAACGAGTCGAACTTCAACAGCAGCACCGGCAGCCCCAGTACCTTCAAAAGCAACCGCAGCTACCTGCAACATGACGTGATCGCCATGAAAGGCCAGTTCAGTGCCGGGGATATTTTCTCCGACGCTGACCTGTTCGACAGCGTGCGCTATCGAGGCCTGAAACTGGCGTCCGATGAAGGCATGCGCGCCGACAGCGAGCGCGGTTATGCACCGGTGATTCGCGGCATTGCTCAGTCCAGTGCCACCGTGGAAATTCGCCAGAACAACTACATCCTCTACACCGCCAACGTGCCGCCGGGGCCGTTCGAGATCAGCGACATCTACCCCAGCGGTTCCAACGGCGACCTGGAAGTGACTATCATCGAAGCCGACGGCCGGCGCCGGGTAAGCGTGCAGGCGTTTTCCAGCCTGCCAATCATGGTGCGTCAGGGCCAATTGAAATACAGCGTCTCGGCCGGCCGCTACAACAGCAACAGCGATGATCAGCAGTCACCGCAGTTTCTCAGCAGCACGCTGGCGTATGGCATCAGTAGCAACCTGTCGGGGATCGTCGGCGTGCAGGCGACAGAAAACTTCAAGGCGTTATCCGTCGGCGCAGGTCGCAACACCGCCATCGGCGCGGTCTCACTGGACTGGACTCACTCCAGCAGCCGCACGTTCGATCAGGCGGTTACCGGTAACAGCTTGCGCGCGCTGTACGCCAAGACGTTCACCGGCACAGACACCAACTTCACCCTCGCCGCCTACCGTTACTCGACCGAGGGCTATCGCACCCTCACCGAGCATGTAGAGGAACTGAGCCGCGACGATCGGAAACGTACCGGCAACTCGAAAACCCGCACCGACCTGACCGTCAACCAGAGTCTGGGCCGCAATCAGGAATTTGGCAGCGTCTACATCAACGCCAGCGACCAGCGTTACTGGGGGCGCGGTGGTTCGCAAAGCCTGTCGGCGGGTTATAGCAACTATTGGGGTGCGGTGAGTTACAACATCGGGGCCACGTACTCCAAGGATGTCGGCAACTATGGGCCGTCGAACAATGACACCCTGCTGAACCTGTCCGTGTCATTCCCGCTGGGTTCCAAACCCCGTGCACCGCGGGCCTTTGTGTCCGCCAGCACGCAGAAAGCCAGCAACAGCACCCAGGTGGGCATCAATGGCTACCTGTCGGAAGACAGCGACACGTACTACTCGGTGCAAGGCGGCAACAGCAGCACCGGCGGCGGCAGCGGTTCGGTGAACGTCAGCACTCGCACCTCGGTGATGGACATCAGTGCCGGCTACAGCCAGGGACGCGGATACAACTCGCAGAGTCTTAACCTGGCAGGTTCGGTCGTGGGCCATGCCGGCGGGATAAACCTGGGACAAACCGTGGGCGAAACGTTCGCACTGGCACAGGTCGAAGGCGTGGCAGGGGTCAAGATCGGCAGCTACTCCGGGACCAAAACCGCCAGTAACGGTTTCGCCGTGGTACCCAATGCGCAGCCTTACCGGGTTAACTGGATCAATCTGGACACCCGTGACCTGGGCGGCGATATCGAGATCGAGAATGCGACCCAGCAAGTGGTCCCCCGACGGGGTGCGGTGGTCGTGGCACGCTACGCCAGCAAGACCGGACGGCGCGTGCAGTTTGCGTTGTTCGACAGCCAGCATCGGCCGATTCCGTTTGGCGCGTCGCTCGAGGACGGCAACGGCAAGCAGTTAGCGATCTCTGACCCTGGTGGCAAGGCACTGGCGCTGGTGGAATCTGATGCCGGCACGCTCATCATCAACTGGCAGGGGCAGCGTTGTGAGGCGCCTTATGCGTTGCCGGAGCGCAATAAGGCACTGAACTATGAGCGTGTTTCGCTAGTATGCAGTTCATGACGGACTAAGAGCAGTCGCTTATCGTCCGTGGCTCGCGCGGATTTAGGTTCGTATACCCAAGCGTACAGTGGACGGCGGCACAGCCTTGGAACTCAATCCGAATTGCACTGATACGTGCGTTTACACATGACGCTGAAGCCGCTCCTGATGATGGCAATCAGATACAGCCGTCGCTGCTTTGATGACCAGCGCCTATCAACACGCCTCAAAGAAGGGCAAATTTATGAGTTCTCTGCGCGACATTCAGAACTTTCAGTTGAGACTGATCGAATCGGCGTCGGTGAACGAAAGCTGCGCCGCAGACCTGTTAAGTATCTTGCGCAAGCTTACCGTCGCTGAAGCTAGTAGCGTCATAGGGATCATCAATTTACTGCAGAGTGAAGCTGAAATACTTCGCAAACTTTCCGGAAAACTGACCTCTCGAACGGTACACGAGGGTTCTCTTATCAGTACAGTTGTCTAACGGATCATTCATCGTTATCGACAGCATCCTGGCCCTGGGGTAAGCCCTCGACATGTCAGTCATGATCGAAGGCGGCGAGACCGAAGCGCAACGCCAGCAGTTGTTGAGCCTGGGTTGCACGCTCGGGCAGGGCAACTGGTTTGCCCGGCCGATGGCGGGCGACGAGCTGTTGAACTGGCTGCAACCGCGTTCGCCGAGCGAGTGCCGAGCGCACGCAGGTGTAGTCACACAGTCAGGTCATGAGGCTCAAGGCAGACTCATCGTGATCAGGTAGTTCCCGGCCTTGACCGGCGAGCCTGCGACGTCGACCAGTTGATATTGCTGATCGTAGTAACGGCCATGGCCGCTGTCCCAGAGCAGCGCGACCTTGATGCTGGGCGCCGCGCTTGATGAGTCGACGTTACGTGCTTCAAGCACCGTGGCACGCATAGAGGCTGGGCAGTCGTTCAACCAGATACCGACAGCCTCGTCCGTACCGGTAGCGCAGGACTGTTCGACGATGCGCCCCTCGAACCGGATGACGCCTTGCGTGACCGGGGTTGCCGCCCAGCAGGCACTGCTCAGGACGAAGCTCAGGCTGATAACGGCTGGCAGAATCTTCATGGCGGACACTCCTCGAATGGTAAGCACTACGTCGTCATGGACGGGCAGAACTTGAGCGCTCTTCGATGCCGGGAAGTCTGCGGGTTGAGGGAGCGCGTACCCTCCATACAAGATCCGACAATAGTGTTTGTCCAGCCTGCTGATTTTCAGCGCCATCCCAACCCCTAGTGTCCAACCGGTAAACCTGCTTCCTGCGTTCGTGTACCGAAACGACTCCCGATCCCACTCCCGACCCTGTTCCTGATCACGTACCAAGTTTCCGTCCGGAAGTCTCAATTTACGGCGCGCTGCCCATGTTGCCGGCACGCCAATTGAGATGAAGGTTACGTCTGACGTATGAGGGAAGCGGTGCGACAGTTTTAATTCTCAGAATCCACAGCAAGCCTGTCATCTGACCGTCACTCAACTGTCGTAATCTGCGGCGCAACTCCGTGCCAAAGGTCCCCGGCATGCCCCGCCTGATTCCACTGCTGCTGTGCCTGCTCCCGGTGCTGGCCATGGCCGCCCCCCCGCAACTGCGCATCCAGGGCTCCAACACCATCGGCATCGCGCTAGCCCCGGCACTGGTCGGCGGCCTGCTGGAGGCCCAGGGCGCCAGCGCGATCGAGGTGACGCCCGGGCCTGTGCCCAACGAGACGCTGGTCAGCGCCCGGGACCGCGACAACCAACCGGTGCGCATCGCCATCGCCGCCCATGGCACCAGCACCGGCTTTGCCGCCCTGGCCAGCGGCGAGGCCGACCTGGCGACCGCCTCGCGGCCGATCAGCAATGCCGAAGCGCAGCAACTGCAGGCCCTGGGGGACATGCGTGGCGCCCGTAGCGAACAGGTCATCGGCCTGGACGGCGTGGCGGTGATCGTCCACCCCGACAACCCGCTGTCACAGCTCAATACCACGCAACTGACGCAGGTCTTTTCCGGGCAGTTCCAGCGTTGGGAGCAACTGGGCGTGCCCGGCGGCGCCATCCACCTATATGCCCGTGACGACCGCTCCGGCACCTTCGAGACCTTCAAGGCACGGGTGCTCGACCCTCGGCACGGCGAGCTGTCACCCCAGGCGCGGCGCTTCGAGTCGGCCGAGGCGCTGGCCGGGCAGGTCCTGGCCGATCGCCAGGCCATCGGTTTCAGCGGCCTGGCCACGGTGCATGGCGCCAAGGTGCTGGCGGTCGCCGAGGGCGATGCGCCTGCCCTGCCCCCCAGCCTCGCCCTGGTGGCGAGCGAGGACTACCCGGTTTCGCGCCGCCTGTTTTTCTACCTGCCCGACAATGCCAAGCCCCTGGCCCGGGCGCTGGCCGAGTTCGCCCAGAGCCCCGCCGGCCAGGCCATCGTCGCCGACCAGGGCTTCGTCGCCCAGCAGATCAAGGCGCTGCCCGTCCCCGTCCAACCCGGCATGCCGCCGCGCTATCGCGCCCTGGCCAGTGAAGCCCGGCGCCTGACCGTGAACTTCCGTTTCCAGGAAGGCAGCGCCAGCCTCGACAACAAGGCCCTGCGTGATGTGCAGCGGGTCGGCGACTACCTGCGCCACGCGGGCAAGCTGCATGAGCAGGCCGTGCTGGTGGGCTTCGGCGACCCCAAGGAAACCCCGGGCCGCGCCGCCCTGCTCTCGCGCCTGCGGGCCATGGCGGTGCGCCGTGAACTGGCCCGCGCAGGGGTGGAGGTCAAGGACGTGGCGGGGATGGGCGATGAGCTGCCGGTGGCCGGCAACGACCTGGAACAGGGGCGCTTGCGCAACCGGCGTGTCGAGGTCTGGGTGTACTGACCCCTCAGCGGTAATCGGGCAGTTCGACCCGGGCCACCAGCCCGGCGCCACTGCGATTTTGCAAGGTCAATTCGCCCCCCTGTTCACGCACGCTGGCCCGGGCGGCCGACAAGCCGAGGCCAACGCCACCGGTGTCGCGATTGCGCGACCCCTCCAGCCGGTAGAACGGATCGAACACACGCTCCAGCGCCTCGTCGGGAATGCCCGGCCCCCGGTCACTGACTTCGATGACGATCAGGTGCGCACCGCGACTCAGCGCGATCTGCGGGTCACGCGCATATTTCACGGCATTTTCCAGCAGGTTGACGATCACCCGCTTGGTCGCCAGCGGGCGGCCGTCATGCACCAGGTGCGCAGGGCCGCTGTACTCGACGGCAACCTGCTGGTCGCGGTAGTCGTCGACGAGGGTCTGCAACAGCTCGGCCAAGTCGTAGGCGGTGCGCTGCTCCAGTTGCGTGCCTTCGCGGAAAAACGCCAGGGCCGCGTTGATCATCGTCTGCATCTCGTCGACATCGCGTACCAGCTTGCGTTGATGGTCGGTGTCTTCCATGAATTCGCTGCGCAGGCGCATGCGCGTCAACGGTGCGCGCAGGTCATGGGAGATGGCCGCGAGCAGGTGGGTGCGCTCGCACAGGAAGTGCTGGATCTGCGCCTGCATGGTGTTGAAGGCGATGATCGCCTGGCGAATTTCCTCGGGGCCTTCGACCGCGATGGGCGGCGCCTGCAGGTCGCCACCGAAACGCCGCGCAGCGCTGGCGAAGCGCTGCAGCGGGTTGGCCAACTGGCGGGTGGCCCACCAGGCGACCAGCAGGGTCGCCACCAACCCCAGGCCGATGACCACCGCCAGCCGCGCCGTCACGCTCAGGCCCCAACTGCGCTCCGGCGGCACGAACGACAGCCAGCTGCCATCGGCCAGCGCCACCAGCGCCGCGTAGTGCGCCTCGGCGCTGCCCGCGGGCCAGTCACCCGGGTTGTACACCTCGATGGCGCGCTCAGGCCCCAGCAACTGCGCCATGGCCGGCACTTGCCGCGAATGGAGCTGCGTACCGGGGCCAGGCATACCGAGCTCACCACGCTGAGTGCTCCAGCGCACCTGCAAGGCCGGTGTGCTCGCCGCCTGTGCCAGTTGCAGGCGCAACGATGCCGGCGCGGTCTCGATCACCCGGGTGGTCACGGCAATCTGCTCGAGCAGGCCGGTGCGTTCGATGGGCGGCCGCGCCCAGCTGCCGGCCACTTGGACGAACAAGGCGTTGAGCGCCAGCGAGGCCAGCAGCGCGATAAAGATGGTCAGGGCGATCCGCCGCCTGAGCGTGTCGCGGCCGAGCAGGCGCCAGATCACGAGCGGGTCACCTTGGCGGTGAACAGGTAGCCGCCGTTGCGCACGGTGCGAATCAGGTCCGGGCGTTTGCTGTCCGGCTCGATCTTGCGCCGCAGCCGGCTGACCTGCACGTCGATGCTGCGGTCGAAGGCGTCATGGCCGTGGCCACGGGTCAGGTCGATCAGTTGCTCGCGGGTGAGGATGTGCTGGGGGTGCTCGAGAAACACCACCAGCAGGTCGAATTCCGCGCCGGACAGCGGAATCATCACGTTCTCGGGCGAGCGCAGTTCGCGGCAGGTGATATCCAGGCGCCACCCGGCGAAACCGATCACCGGCCGGGCGACCTCGCCTCGCGGCAGCGGCTCGCCGGCGCGACGCTGCACGGCGCGCAGGCGGGCCAGCAGTTCGCGGGGGTCGAAGGGCTTGGTCAGGTAGTCATCGGCGCCCAGTTCCAGGCCGATGATGCGGTCGCTCAATTCCGCCATGGCGGTGAGCATGATGATCGGCACCCCGACCTGCGCCCGCAGCTTCTGGCACAGGCTCAGGCCGCCCTCGCCCGGCATCATCAGGTCGAGGATGATCGCGTCCGGGCACTGCCGCTCGATCGCCGCCCACATCGACTGGCCCTCGGTGGCCAGGTCCACCTCGTAGCCCTGCTGGACGAAGAACTGCTTCAACAGGGCAAGGATTTCCACGTCGTCATCGACGATCAGCAATCTGCTCACGGTCATACCGGTCCAGGAAAAAGGCGTATCTAAAACCATTGCACGGCGCAGGTCATATATTTCAATCGCGCAACATTTCATCACGCCCGACATGTTCCAGACATCACCTGGCAAAAATAGTCCTACACCCTGCGGGCCTTCAACCTACTCGAGGGCTCATCATGACGATCACCGACACTCGCAACCGCATCGACCGGCACGAGGGCACCGCCCCCCTGGTGCTCAGCGCACGCACCACGAGCCGGGGGCAATCGGGCTCGCTGCTCGTGCAGCAGGTGAGCCTGGACCTTGCGGACGATCAGAGCCGGATCACGTTGCGCCGCTACTTCGAACACTACGGTCCAGAGTCTGGTGAATGGGTCGAGTACTGTCACAGCGTGCCGACCCGGGATCTGGTCAACTGGCTGATGGCCCACGGGCAACTGAGCATCCACGACTCACGCGACGGCGCCCCGCTTCAGGCCAGGCAAGCAACGCCGCAAGAGGGCGCGCGCCCATGAGCCGCCGTCATCTGCTGGCGATGGTGCTGACCAGCACCCTTGGCCTGTCGGCGTGCAGCAGCAAGCCGGCGCCGTCCGGGTTTCTCAGCGACTACAGCCTGCTCACCCGGCAACAGACTCCGTCGGGCGAGACCGTGCTCAGCTGGGTAGACCCAAAATGGCCGCGGGGTCGCTATATCGAGGTTTACCTGCAACCCAGCCAGTACTATCCCGCGCCTTTGCCCAGCGACCGTATTCCCCAGGCCACGCTCAGCGCCATCAGCCACTACTACGACGCGACGCTGCGCAGCGAGCTGGGCAAGGTGATGACCGTGGTCGACAAACCCGGCCCCAACACCTTGGTGGTCAGGCCGGCCATCACCCGCGTCAGCGCCAATACCCAGGGCCTGCGTTTCTACGAATGGTTGCCGGTGACCCTGGTGGCAGCGGGGATCAGCAGCGCCACGGGCGTGCGTGACCGCGACAGTGGCATCGCCACCGAGCTGATCTTCGAGGCGGGTAGCAGCGGCCGGGTCATCGCCGAAGCCATGCTCAGCGGCACCGGCACGCCACTGGAAAACGATGCGCAGGCGATGACCGCCGATAACGTCAAGGCCGTGCTCGATGGCTGGGCGGTCGGTTTGCGCCAGGCCTACGCGGCGAACTACCGATAACCGATCTGCGCTGAAGCAAAGAAATGTAACAGCCTCGTCCAGGCACCTCCGGCATTCACATCTAGTATCAACTCCATGTGATGCCGGGCCCCTCTGACGGTTAGCGCCGCCATGTCGGAATCACTGTTGCCATGCAACGTCGACAATCAAGGAGGGGCTCATGACGGCTCTGCACACATTCCTCACCGATTCATTCCTCGGCACCAGCACCTGGTTGTGGCTGGTGTTCATCGTCATCGTCATCGGCCTGCTGGTGCTCGACCTGGGCGTGCTGCACCGCCAGGAGCGCGAGATCGAGATGCGTGAAAGCCTGCTGCTGTATGCCGGCTATTTCAGCGTCGGCGTGCTGTTCGGCGTGTGGGTCTGGCATGAGCTGGGCGCCCAGGCGGCGCTGGAGTTCTACACCGGTTTCCTGGTCGAGCAGTCACTGTCGATGGACAACGTGTTCGTCATGGCGATGATCTTCGGCTTCTTCGCCATCCCCCGCCGCTACCAGCACCGCGTGCTGTTCTGGGGCATCCTCGGCGTGGTGGTGCTGCGGGCGATCATGATCGGCGTGGGCGCGGCGCTGGTGCAGCACTTTGCCTGGGTGCTGTACCTCTTCGGCGCCTTCCTGCTGTTCACCGGTATCAAGATGGCGCTGACCAAGGACGATGCCCACCCGGACCTGGCCAACAACCCGGTGCTGCGCTTCGTCCGCCGGCACATGCGGGTCACCGAGCAGATCCATGGCCCGCGTTTCTTCGTGCGCCTGACGCCTCCCGGGGCGACCAGGGCGATCCGCTACGCGACGCCGCTGTTCCTGGCCCTGGTGCTGATCGAGCTGGCCGACCTGGTGTTCGCCGTCGACAGCGTGCCGGCGATCTTCGCCATCACCCAGGACCCGTTCATCGTCTACACCTCGAACATCTTCGCCATCCTCGGCCTGCGCTCGCTGTATTTCGCCCTGGCGGCCTTGATGCACCGGTTCATTTACCTCAAGTACGCGCTGGCGATGGTGCTGGTCTTCATCGGTTGCAAGATCTTCTACCACGGGCTGGTGGGCAAGGTGCCGGCGGCCTTGTCGCTGGGGGTGACGTTCGGGTTGCTGCTGGGTGGGGTGTTGTTGTCGCTGCTGCGCACCCGTGACAAGCAGGCGGATGCGGCGGACAGCGATGAGGCCAGGCGGTCGTGAACCGGCAGGACGCCGAACCTGTAGGAGCGGGTTTACCCGCGATGGGCTGCAAAGCAGCCCCAACTCCGACAGCCCCCATGCCTGAACTCAGGGCGCAATCCCCTCGACAATGATCACCCGCGCCTGGGCAACCCCCTGGCGGTGCCGGCAGGCCGCCTGGTACAGCTCGGAGCGATAACACGCCACGGCCTGCTCATACGAATCGAACTCGATCACCACGCTACGCTGGGGCGTCGCCCCGCCTTCCATCGCCTCGCTGCGCCCACCGCGGGCCAGGAAACGCCCGCCAAACGCGGCGAACGCCGCCGGGGCGCGCTGGGTGTACTGCTGGTACTGCTCGGGGTCGGTGACATCCACATGGGCGATCCAGTAGGCCTTCATTCGTCGTGCTCCTGTTGCAGGGTGAACAATGTATTATGGTATACCATAATTTTTAGCCGACCACCGTGAGCGTGCAGCATGCCTTTCAACCGCATCGAAGAACTCCTCGAAGACTACCGCCAAGGCCGGATGGTCCTGCTGGTGGATGACGAGGACCGGGAAAACGAAGGCGACCTGCTGATCGCCGCCGAGCACTGCGACGCCCAGGCCATCAACTTCATGGCCCGCGAGGCGCGGGGCCTGATCTGCCTGACCCTGACCGACGAGCACTGCCAGCGCCTGGGCCTCGAACAGATGGTGCCAAGCAATGGCAGCATGTTCAGCACCGCCTTCACGGTGTCGATCGAGGCCGCCAGCGGCGTCACCACCGGCATTTCCGCCGCCGACCGGGCGCGCACCGTGGCCGCCGCCATGGCGCCCGCTGCCCGCCCCGAGGACCTGGTGCAGCCTGGCCATGTCTTCCCCCTGCGAGCCCGCGAAGGCGGCGTGCTGACCCGCGCCGGCCACACCGAGGCCGGCTGCGACCTGGCACGCCTGGCCGGTTTCAGCCCGGCGTCGGTCATCGTCGAGGTGCTCAACGACGACGGCAGCATGGCCCGGCGCCCGGACCTGGAAGTGTTCGCCGCCCGCCATGGCATCAAGATCGGCACCATCGCCGACCTGATCCACTACCGCCTGAGCACCGAGCAGACCGTCAAGCGCATCGGCGAACGCGAACTGCCCACGGTGCACGGCACCTTCCGCCTGGTCACCTACGAGGACCGCATCGAAGGCGGTGTGCACATGGCCATGGTGATGGGCGATATCCGCCGCGAGCAGCCGACCCTGGTGCGCGTGCATGTGATCGACCCGCTGCGCGACCTGGTCGGGGCCGAGTATGCCGGCCCGGCCAACTGGACGCTGTGGGCGGCGTTGCAGAAAGTGGCCGAGGAAGGTGCCGGGGTGGTGGTGATCCTGGCCAACCATGAGTCTTCGCAAGCCCTGCTTGAACGCGTGCCGCAGCTCACGCAGCCGATGCGCCCCTACCAGCGCGGGCAGTCGAAGGTGTATTCGGAAGTCGGCACCGGCGCGCAGATTCTCCAGGACCTGGGCGTGGGCAAGCTGCGCCACCTCGGGCCACCACTGAAATACGCGGGCCTGGCTGGGTATGAGCTGGAAGTGGTGCAGAGTATTCCGTTCGCGGGCAGTTGATCCCCCTGGCCCTTGGCGACACACCGCCTCGCAGTACAGCGAGAGGGTCAGCCAAAAATCTTCTGCGTGTATCAGATCCAGCGCCGCGCGGGCGGCGCATCGCGGATCCGCGCGGGCGGCGCCGCTCGATGTGCGCACCACCACAAAAAACCGCTCAGCCCCACATGGAGTGCCCTGCAACACAAGCTTGAAAATATTAGGCCAGCCACTTACATCAATCATATGCAACCTCATCGAGCAACTCCCCACAATCCCCCCGAAGTACCATGACCCAGATAGATGCAGGGACAACAGTTACCCATGAACGCGATAAAAACCTACTGCGATGCAGGATAGAAAGAGCCCACCCAGCATCATTACCTCGCCAGCAAACAAGCGCCGCCTGAGGTCTGCTGGAAAATTTCGCAATTCGAGCCTATCGAGCTCGCCGCGCCTGATGTGAATGCTGGACCAAGCGAGAATCCCACTGACCGCCCCCAGCAAAAGCCATCTCGACCAAAAGGTGGTAGTCCCCCAAATGTTTTTCTGAAGTTCAAGCCAGCTGCTACTCCGAAGGGCGGTCATGACCCGATCGAAATCACGGCCCCAGGCAAGATGGGCAATCAAGGCCATTCCTACCAGGAAACTTGCAATAGGCCCTAAAAGAAAGATCATCTGATAACCCACCCACCAATTACGCGGATTAGGAATCATTGAGGCATCCATTCGTATATGACCTCCCCAGTAGTTTTTCCAATCTCGCCACCTGATTGACCACCCTCAAATCCTGCACCTCTGCCAATGGCATACCATGGGAAGCACATCCGATACCACCCTATATAAATGCTCATAGCCTCCCAAACTTTATCAACACACAAGCAACAATCAACCAACCTGCACCTATAAACTCCAGAGAGAACGCCAGCTTCATCCGTCGTCTCAGATAAACAGGGAAGCTTTGATTATCCTCAGGGTCTAGCCACCCCTGTCGCAGTGCCAATTTCGGCCACAGCGCAGCCACTGACATGGCACTCACAACAAGGAGTCTCGACTTCAGCGTTGACACCCCCCATATCTTCACCTCTTCGTACAGACCGCTACTTCGCCGAAAGGAAGTACACATCACTTCGAAGTGACGTTTACTTGCAATGTGCAATAAAATTACGAGCCCTGAAAACAGGATCAGAAACGGGGCCACCAAGAAAGCAATCCTGTAGGCCAGGGCCCACTCTCTGAGATCAATCATTCAATGCCTCATAGATCAGCTTTCCTGTCCTCTCACCTGCCATTTCACCACCTTTACCAAGCGATAATCAGCTGCCACCCACAATGGTTATACCGCAGACTGTTTTACCCCAGAGGCCCAATACAACGCCTGACCCGACGCAATGCATCGGGCCCTTGGCGACACGCAGGGCTCGCTATGAAATACTACATTTCAAAACCGAAAAGCATACATGAATAACAACAACAACACCCCAACAGTAAGGCAGTTTATTGCTAATTTAATGCGAAATCTCAAGTACCTCGGAAACTCTTCAACATCTCTAGGGTCCAGCCATCCTCGACGAATCCCAATTGATGGCCAGGTGAATGCCCAGCTCATTGCCGATATTATTAACGCCCGAGACCGAAGGGAATGTGTTCCCCATACCCTGATTTCTTCCTCCAGCCCTGAACTTCTCCCAAAAGCGCAACACATCACTTGAAAATGGCGGGACCCAGCAATTTGGAACGTTATCAAAATGCCTGTCAACATGAGCAGAAATGGAGTGCCCAGCAACACAAGCTTGAGGATATTAGGCCAGCCGCTTATATCAATCATATACGACCTCATAGAGCAACTCCCCAAACTTATCCCCGAAATACTCACCCGACTTCGCCGCAACCAAAGAAGATCCACCGACCAAGGCTATACCGCAGACTGCTTTACCCCAAGGGCCAAGCCTACATACAGCGTTGGCTGCATACGACCCTGAAGCAGCTCCCGCTCCAGCGCCCACTACCCCCCCAGAGAAGCTCCCCGTTTCAGTAAAGCGAATTTTCCGGCACTCCTCCGTCTCTCCTGCGCGACAAGCTTCCTGCACCTTCAAATACGACGCAGCTGCTCCCAACCCTATCGCCACATACCCACCGTACTTCAAATACCGTGCTGTCTTCGCCACTTCATCCAGATGCGTGGCATACCCCGGTATCTGTCCCGCTCCACCGGCCTTTTTCCAGTGGTGCACCAAGCTTTTGGGCGATATCCCCAGGTCACGGCGCAGGGTGTCGTAGGTGCCCAGGTTCAAGCGTTTATGCAAGAACGAAGTGCTCAACTGCGCACTGAGCTGTTGATACAGCGCCTGGCGCGATGCGAAGAACTCCGGGCTTCTGAGGTGACCCTGCAAGGCGAACTGACGTTGATGCAGCGCTTCGATGCCTTTGAGAGTGTTCTTGACCTGCCCCAGACCTTTTTCAAGCATGTCTTTGCCCACCCCCATCGAAGTACTCGCACCACTCAGCACACCCGCGATTTCACCGATGTGCTCCATCATGAAATTGGCTTCTTCCTCATCGAGCATCGCCAGCGCCTGACGCGCACGCTCGGCGGCGCGCATCAGCTCCGCTTCTTCGCGGGTGCAGGCGGTGGTGTTCCAGGGGTCGCCAATGATGAACATTTCTCCGGCCTTGAACCCCTCGTCGAAGGTCGGGTTCAAGCGCCTCAGTCGATTGATCGGCAACGTGGACTGGTCCGTGCTCAGATTCAGCAGCACCCGTTCACCGGACATGCTGCGCGGCACGATGTAGAAGCCGGGTTCGAGCGCAGCCTGTGAAAGCGAGACGCCACCCGGCGTGGACATCGCGGAAAATGCCTGGACGTTTTCGGTAGCGGGTGCCGGCCGGGCAACAGGGGTTGCAACACCAGATGTACGGTTGTGCAAAGCGTTGTCGTGCAACGGTGCCACCACCCTGTTGCTACCACTGGGACAGCCACAGGTCACCTGCGCGCCATCCATCACCACTGCCTGGCCGTCGGAAGTGAACCAAGGGACGCCCTCGACGACTACGCCTGCTTTGCCACACCGCGGGCATCGTGTGGTCACGTCCCCAACCCGGAGGACCTTGCGCCCTTCATAGATGTAACTACTACCACTGGCGATGCAGACTGCCCCCGTCGTGGTGACATCGCCATCGACCGCCTGGCCTTTACCATCAATATTGGCGCGATTCATGTGCAGGTTCCTTTTGCCTGGGGAAGCTCGGGAACCTAGCAGGTGAATTTGCGTGCGTTGGCTGGGTGGTAGCGGAAGAGACGCTTCCTACATCAAGAGAGGAAGTTTCTGCGATCGAGTTGCGGGGCAGGTTAGTAGATGTGACAGGCCCTTTGGCGCAAGGCAGTTGTTCGAGTGGCGACGGCCACGTGCCTGGCGGTGGCCTTGCAGTGCTCTTGAGATCGAGCGCCGCACGCGCGGCGCATCGCGGATGAATCCGCTCCTACACATCGGTTGCAACGTGACGCGATCCATCGATTGGCGCTACCGCCCTGTAGGAGCGGATTCATCCGCGATGCGCCTCGCTCGCTCCCAGTGGCCGCTGGCGCGTTCGCCGGCAAGCCAGCTCCTACAAGGGGTCGCCGCTATCCGTGGGCAATCCGCTGATGGCCGGTCGCGTCGGATGCTTGCGAAAAGTTTGGAATACCATAATATGATATCCCGTAGACCTTAGAAGCTGCCGGCCACACCTACACTTCAGAAACGGCCACGCATCACCTGTTTTCAGCTGCTCCCCGAACACATTTGGCGGGCGACAGAAGCCCGCCTCGAATAACAAAAGCAACGAGGGCGTAACCATGCTGTTGAACAAACGAGTAACCGCAGTGCTGGCTGCCAGCCTGCTGACCCTGGCCTGCCAGGCCACCCAGGCGGCCGACAGCCTGAACTTCGTCAGCTGGGGCGGCAGCACCCAGGACGCGCAGAAGCAGGCATGGGCCGAGCCCTTCGCCAAGGTCAGCAACATCAAGGTCGTGCAGGATGGCCCCACCGACTACGGCAAGCTCAAGGCCATGGTCGAGAGCGGCAACGTGCAATGGGATGTGGTCGACGTGGAAGCCGACTTCGCCCTGCGCGCCGCCAGCGAAGGTCTGCTCGAACCCCTCGACTTCAGCGCCATCCAGCGCGAACGCATCGACCCGCGTTTCGTCTCCGACCACGGTGTCGGCTCGTTCTTCTTCTCCTTCGTGCTGGGTTACAACGAAGGCAAGCTCGGTACGAACAAGCCGGTGGACTGGACCGCGCTGTTCGACACCAAGACCTACCCCGGCAAGCGCGCCCTGTACAAATGGCCAAGCCCCGGCGTGCTCGAGCTGGCCCTGCTGGCCGACGGCGTGCCGGCCGACAAGCTCTACCCGCTGGACCTGGACCGCGCCTTCAAGAAACTCGACACCATCAAGCAGGACATCGTCTGGTGGGGCGGCGGCGCCCAGTCGCAACAGTTGCTGGCCTCGGGCGAAGCGTCGCTGGGGCAGTTCTGGAATGGCCGCGTGCATGCCTTGCAACAGGACGGCGCGCCGGTGGGGGTGAGCTGGAAGCAGAACCTGGTCATGGCCGATTTCCTGGTCATCCCCAAGGGCGCGAAGAACAAGGACGCGGCCATGAAGTTCCTGGCCAACGCCAGCAGCGCCAAGGGCCAGGCCGACTTCGCCAACCTTACCGCCTACGCCCCGGTCAACCTCGACAGCGTCAGCCAGCTGGACCCGAAACTGGCCCCCGACCTGCCCACCGCCCATGCCCCGGACCAGGTAACCCTGGACTTCGCCTACTGGGCGAAGAACGGCCAGGCCATCGCCGCCCGCTGGAATGAGTGGCTGGTCAAATGAAAGTCGCCATCAACGCCCTGCACAACGCGCAAGGTGCCCCCAGCGGCACCGGCGCGCCCACGGCGGCCCCGCGCCGCCAGCCCCTGGGCCAGCGCTGGCGCGGCAGCCGCAACCTGCTGCCGGCGCTGCTGTTCCTGGGGTTGTTCTTCTTCGCGCCGCTGATCGGCCTGCTGCTGCGCGGGGTGCTGGAGCCCGTGCCGGGCCTGGGCAACTACGAACAGCTGTTCGCCAACTCGGCCTATGCCCGGGTGCTGTTCAACACCTTCTCGGTGGCTGGCCTGGTCACCCTGATCAGTGTGCTGCTGGGTTTCCCGCTGGCCTGGGCGATCACCCTGGTACCGCGAGGCTGGGGCCGCTGGCTGCTGAACATCGTGCTGCTGTCGATGTGGACCAGCCTGCTGGCGCGCACCTATTCCTGGCTGGTGCTGCTGCAGGCGTCGGGGGTGATCAACAAGGCGCTGATGGCGCTGGGCATCGTCGATGCACCACTGGAGATGGTGCACAACCTCACCGGCGTGGTGATCGGCATGAGCTACATCATGGTGCCGTTCATCGTCCTGCCGCTGCAGGCGACCATGCAGGCCATCGACCCGATGGTGCTGCAGGCTGGCGCCATCTGCGGCGCCAGCCCCTGGAGCAACTTCTGGAAGGTGTTCATCCCGCTGTGCCGCTCGGGGTTGTTCTCCGGGGCACTGATGGTGTTCGTCATGTCGCTGGGTTACTACGTGACCCCGGCGCTGCTGGGCGGTGCGCAGAACATGATGCTGCCGGAGTTCATCGTCCAGCAGGTGCAGTCGTTCCTCAACTGGGGCCTGGCCAGCGCCGCCGCCGCGTTGCTGGTGCTGATCACCCTGGTGCTCTTCTACTTCTACCTGAAGCTGCAGCCGGAATCCCCGGTCGGCAACGCGAGGTAAGCCGCCATGCTCCTGACCCCCAACGCCATGGGCCGCCCGCTGCGCACCGGCCTGTACCTGACCACCGGGCTGATCGCGGCGTTCCTGTTGCTGCCGATCCTGTTCATCGTCCTGCTGTCGTTCGGCTCCTCGCAGTGGCTGGTGTTCCCGCCGCCGGGCTGGACGCTCAAGTGGTACGGCCAGTTCTTCTCCAACCCTGAGTGGATGGACGCCGCCCTGGCCAGCCTCAAGGTCGCCGTGCTGACCACCTTCGCCGCCGTGGCCCTGGGCCTGCCCAGCGCCTTCGCCCTGGTGCGCGGGCGCTTCCCCGGCCGCGAGCTGCTGTACGGGCTGTTCACCCTGCCGATGATCGTGCCGCTGGTGATCATCGCCGTGGCGGTGTACGCGCTGTTCCTCAAGCTGGGCTACACCGGCACGCTGGTCGCCTTCGTGGTCAGCCACGTGATCGTCGCCCTGCCCTTCACCATCATCTCGATCATCAACTCGCTCAAGCTGTTCGACCAGTCGATCGAGGACGCCGCGGTGATCTGCGGCGCCTCGCGCCTGCAGGCGATCGTCAAGGTGACCTTCCCGGCCATCCGCCCGGGAATGATCGCCGGCGGCCTGTTCGCCTTCCTGGCGTCCTGGGACGAGGTGGTGCTCAGCGTGATGATGGCCAGCCCCGAACTGCAAACCCTGCCCGTGAAGATGTGGACCACCCTGCGCCAGGACCTGACCCCGGTCATCGCCGTCGCCTCGACGCTGCTGATCGGCCTGTCGGTACTGATCATGGTCATCGCCGCCGCCCTGCGCCGGCGCAACGAAGTCAGCGCCTGAGCGCCCGGAGACAACAACGATGAGTGCAGTGATGAAAGACGATGCGCGCGGCAAACCCCTGGTCAGCCTGCGCAACCTGAACAAGCACTACGGCGACTTCGCCGCGGTGGACAACATCGACCTGGACATCCAGGACGGCGAGTTCCTCACCTTCCTCGGCTCCAGCGGCTCGGGCAAGTCCACCACCCTGTCGATGCTGGCCGGGTTCGAGACCCCGAGCAGCGGCGAGATCCTGGTCCAGGGCCAGTCGCTGGTGAACGTGCCGCCGCACAAGCGCGGCATCGGCATGGTGTTCCAGCGCTACTCGCTGTTCCCGCACCTGAACGTGCGCGACAACATCGCCTTCCCCCTGGCCATCCGCAAGCACAGTGCCAGCGAGATCGCCAAGCGCGTCGACGCCATGCTCAAGCTGGTGCAGCTGGAGCCGTTCGCCCACCGCCGCCCGGCGCAGCTTTCCGGTGGCCAGCAGCAGCGCGTGGCGATTGCCCGGGCGCTGGTGTACGAGCCGCGCATCCTGCTGATGGACGAACCGCTCGGGGCGCTGGACAAGAAGCTGCGCGAGGACCTGCAGGACGAGCTGCGCCAGCTGCATCGGCGCCTGGGGATCACCATCGTCTACGTGACCCACGACCAGGAAGAGGCGATGCGCCTGTCGCAGCGCATCGCCATCTTCAGCCATGGGCGGATCGTCGGGCTGGGCACGGGCTACGAGCTCTACCAGAACCCGCCCAATGCCTTCGTCGCCTCGTTCCTGGGCAACTCCAACTTCCTGCGGATCAAGGCCAGCGGCAATGGCGCGGGCAGTTTCGAGGGCCAACCGGTGGCGATCCGCCTGACACCGGGGCTGGCCAGCGGGGAGGACGCGCAGGTCATGGTGCGGCCAGAGAAAGCCGTGGCCCTGACGCTTGAACAAGCGGCACGCGAAGCGCTGCCCGGAGGGTGGAACGAGGTGGATGCCCGTGTCGGCGAAGTGCTGTTCCTGGGGGAAAGCCAGACGTGCCATGTAGTGACCCAGGGTGGGACGGAGCTGACGGTCAAGGCGCTGTCCGCCGCCGGCATGCCCATGCAACCGGGCGACAGGGTCAAGGTTCGCTGGGCGGTGGCGGATGCTTGTATCTACACCGAGGTGTAGTTGAGACAACGCTGGGGGAGCAATTGGGACTCACGGCTTTCCCTGTAGGAGCGGCCTTGTGCCGCGAAAGGGTTGCGCAGCAGCCCCGGGATTTCAGCAGTGTGCAGAAAATGCCGGGGCCGCTATGCGGCCCTTTCGCGGCACAAGGCCGCTCCTACAGGGATCTACGCAGGCCCATCCGGGCCTCAATCCCGCGCCAAGGCCTCGATCGGGTCCAGCCGCGCGGCATTCCTCGCCGGCACGAACCCGAACACGATGCCGATCAGCGTCGAACAGACGAACGCCGTCACGATCGACCCCAGCGAGAACACCATCTCCCACTGCTTGACGAACAACGCGAACAGGTAGCCGATCCCGTACGACAGCCCGATCCCGATCACCCCGCCAATCAGGCAGACCATCACCGCCTCCACCAGGAACTGCTGGCGGATATCCGACTGCCGCGCCCCCACCGCCATGCGGATGCCGATCTCGCGGGTGCGTTCAGTGACCGACACCAGCATGATGTTCATCACCCCGATGCCCCCCACCACCAACGAGATCACCGCGATCAGCGACAACAGCAGGGTCAGCGAGCGGCTGGTCTTCTGCACCGTCTGCATGATGCTGTCGAGGTTGTTGGTGAAGAAGTCCTTGGTGCCATGGCGCTGCAGCATCAGTTTGTTGACTTCCTCCTCCACCCGCTTGCTTGGCAGGCCGTCCTTGATCCGCACGCTGATGCTGTCCAGGTGACGTTGCCCAAGCACCCGCCCGGCGGCGGTCTCGTAGGGCATCCACACGTTCAGCGAGTTGCCGGTGACGAACAGGTTCTTGTTCTCGGCGGTCACGCCGATCACCGTGCATGGCAGGCTGCCGACCAGGATCACCTGCCCCAGTGCCTCGACCCCGGGCGCGAACAGGCGCTTGCGGGTGTTGTGGTCGATCACCACCACCTGGGCCTGGCGCCGGGCGTCATCGGCGCTGAACACGATGCCCTCGGCCAGGGGGATGTTGCGTACCTGGAAGTACTGCTCGCTGACCCCGTTGAGCTGCACGTCGGCGTCGATGTTGCGGTAGCGTACCAGCGAACCCTGGCCGATCACCGGGGTGGCGCTGTCGACGTAGTACAGCGCGTTGAGCGCGGTGACGTCGGCCGGTGACAGCGTCTCGATGGCCTTGGCGCGGCTGTCGCCAAAACTTTTGCCCGAGTAGATGTCGATGGTGTTGCTGCCGATCGCCTGGATATCCTTGAGCACATAGCCCTTGGCGCCCTCGCCGATCGCCGAGATCGACACCACCGAGGTGATGCCGATGATGATCCCGAGCATGGTCAGCAAGGTGCGCATGCGGTGCGAAATCAAGGCGATCCAGGCCATCTTGAAAGCCTCGCGGAACAACCCGAGGCTTGCCACCAGCCGCCGTGGCGCCCGTTCGGCGGCCGGCTGCACCTCATCAACCGGCTTCGCCGCTTCGCGCACCGTGCGTCGGTCGCCGACGATCTGCCCGTCGCTGACCTCGATGACCCGTTCGGCGTGGGCGGCCACCTTGGGGTCGTGGGTCACCAGGATCACCGTGTGCCCGGCGGCGTGCAGCTCCAGCAGGATGTTCATCACCTCCTTGCCGCTGGCGGTGTCCAGCGCCCCGGTAGGCTCGTCGGCGAGGATGACTTCGCCACCGTTCATCAGCGCACGGCAGATGCTCACCCGTTGCTGCTGGCCACCGGACAACTGGCTGGGGCGGTTCGCCAGGTGCCCGGCCAGGCCCAGGCGCGTCAGCAGTTCGCGGGCTCGTTGGTGGCGCCCGGCCTGAGGCACGCCGGCGTAGACCGCAGGGATCTCCACGTTGCGCAGGGCGTCCAGGTGCGGCAACAGGTGGTAGCGCTGGAAGATGAAACCGAAGTGGTCACGCCGCAGCGCGGCCAGGGCGTCGTCGTCCAGGTCGCGGGTTTCCTGGCCATTGACCTGGTAGCTGCCGCTGCTGGCGTGGTCCAGGCAACCGAGGATGTTCATCAAGGTCGACTTGCCCGAGCCCGACGCGCCGATGATCGCCACCAGCTCGCCGGCACGGATCTGCAGGTCGATGTCCTTGAGCGCGAGGAATTCACGGTCACCGGCCATGAAGCGCCGGCTCACGCCCGTCAGGCGCAACAGCGGCTGGCCCTGCTGCGCCGCCCGCGTTCGTTGCGGCGACAATTCGACAGTCATGTTCATGGTCACGCCCCCGCCTCGCCCGCCACCGGCTCGCCGATCACCACCCGGTCGCCCTCGTCCAGGCCTGCCTTGACCTGCACCTTGACGTTGTTGTTGATCCCCGCCTGCACCTTGCGCACCTGGGCGAAGCCCTTGGCGTCGAGCACCCGCACCGCGAAGCTGCCATCCTTGTCGCGCGGGCCGAGCGCCGCCACCGGCACGGTCAGCACCCCTTGCGCGGTGTCGAGGACGATACGCACCTGGGCGGTCATCGAGATGCGCAGGCGGTGCTCGGGGTTGGGCACCTCGAACAGCGCGTTGTAGAACACCGCGCTGGCCTTGCGGGACGCGCCGCTGCTCTTGTCGGTGCTTTCCAGGTAGTTCTGCGGCGCAGGCTCGGTGCCGCGCAGCTTGGCGTAGTAACGCTGGTCGTCACCGAGGATGGTGAAGTACACCTGCTGCCCCGGGCTGATATGGATCACGTCGGCCTCGGACACCTGCGCCTTGATGGTCATGGTGTCCAGGTCGGCGAGCTTGAGCAGCACCGGCGCCATCTGGTTGGCGATCACCGTCTGCCCTTCCTGGGTGACGACCCCCACCACATGGCCGTTGATCGGTGCGACGATGCGGCTGTAGCCCAGGTTGACCTTGGCCGTGTCGACCTGCACCTGGGCGCTCTTGATCTGCGCGTCCAGCGAAAGCAGGTTGGCCTGCTGCACCTCGTACTCGGACTCGGCGTTTTCGAAATCCTGGCGCGAGATCGACTCGTCCTCCTGCAGCACTTCATAGCGCTCGTAGACCCGCTTGGCCTGCTTGAGCTTGGCCTGGGTCGAGCGGCGTTCGGCCTGCAGCTTTTCCGCGTCGACCTCAGCCTGGCGCAGGGTGTTGCGCAGCACCAGCGGGTCGATTTCGGCCAGCCATTGGCCCTCGGTGACCTTGTCGCCCAGCTTGACCTTCAGCGACTTGAGCTGCCCGGAGACCTGGGCGCCGACATCCACCTGGCGGATACCCTCCAGGGTGCCGGTGGCCAATACCGCGTTCTCGATGTCGCCACGTTCGACCGTGGCGATGATGTACTGCGGCGGCTTGGCCGGTGCCTGCACCGCGTACAGCACGATACCGGCGACCAGGGCGGCCGCGGCGCCCAGCGTGATCTTGCGAAACTTCGACTTTTCCATGAGTGCCCACTACTGATCAGAGAGGGGCCGCGCCGCGGCCCTTTGGCGACACAAGGCCGCTCCCACAGACAATCTTTCGCCTGGCTTCACGACAACCTCGTCTTCAAGGCCAAGGCCTGCCCGTCATGCCACCACGCCGCCAGGCTGAACACATCCGGCACCTTGAGGATGCTGAAGTGGTTGCCTGGCCCCTGCCATACCTCCAGTTTGGGCATCAGTTGCCGCCAGCCCTGCTCCATGGCCCGGTGCTCGCGCTGGTTGCCGGCGGCATCCAGGGCCGGGTCGGTCACCAGCACCAGCCGCGCCAGGCCGTCGAACTGCGCCTGTGGCCGATAGACCGTGCGCAACGCACTGGCGAAGGTGCGTACCACACCCGCCAGGGCCTGGGGCGTGGAGCGCGACGGCAACAGCCCGACCCGCACCATGGCCCCGTGCAACTGGTTCAGTTGCGCCTGGTCGTGCGCCTCGGCGAAGGCTTCGGCGGCAATGCCCAGCGACTTGCCGGAGGCCAGTTGCAACGACTCGACCAGCCGCTGCAGGGCTTCGGTGAAGGTGTGCGGCTTGCCGCAACCGCCACCGCCGCCCGGCGCCTCGCTGTCAATCAGGGTCAGCGATCGCACCTCACGGCCCTTGGCCTGCAGGCGCACCGCCATGGCATGCGCGACCCAGCCGCCAAACGAATGCCCGACCAGGTTCACTGGCCCCTGCGGGTAGAACGCCTCGATGGCCCGCACATGACAGTCCGCCGCGACCTCCACGCTGCTGTGCGGCACTTCGCCTGCGGCCAGGCCCCTGGCCTGCAGCCCATGCACCGGCCAATCCTGGCCCAGGGCCTCGGCCAGGCCGATGAAGCTGGTGACGCTGTCCCCCGCGCCCGGCACGCAGAACACCGGCACATGCCCGGAGGTGCCGCTCTGGATCGCCAGCAGCGGCTGGTGGACCGGCGACGCGTGGCCTTGCGCGGTCGCCATGGCCTGGGCGATGGCCTCGCCGAGCACGGCTGCGTTGGGCGCCTGGATCAGGCTCTGGTGGTCGCCGGGTACCGTCAGGCAGTGCAACACCTGCCCTGGTAGCGCCTCGGCCCAGCCCAGGGTCGGGCTGTCGCAAGGGACGCTGTGCTCGCGCTGCTCGGCCTTGAACAGGTGCAACGGCACCGGCAGCGGCGCCAGCTGGTAATGGGCCAGGGCATGACCATGGGCGACATGGCGCTCGAAGAAGTGGCGCAGTTGCGCATCACTGGCCTGGGCCAGGCCCGGCACCAGCAATTGGCGTTCGCGGCAATGGGCGAGCAGCGCATCGAACGCCCTGTCATCGGTGTGCAGCGCCTCGACTTGCGCCAACTGCGCAGCCCCCGCCGCCCCCTGCTCCTGCCAGTGCAGCTGGCAGTGCTGCAGCAATTGCGCTTCGTCCCGGCGCGGGCCTTGCCAGCGCGCCTTGCCCTGGTCGACCAGGCGCGGCACATAGGTGTCGATCAGGCCGACGAAGGCCACTGCTTCGTCCGCCCCCAGCAACTGGGCGGCCACCTCGTACGCCAGCACCCCGCCAAATGACCAGCCGGCCAGGTGGTACGGGCCATGGGGCTGCACCGCCCGGATCCGTCGCACCAGGCGCGCCGCCAGGCACTCGAGGGTGTACAGCTGCGGCTGGCCGACGGGGACACCGGGCAGCCCGTAGATCGGGAAGTCACCCGGCACATGCCGGCCCAGGACCGGGAAGTACAGGTCCAGGCCGCTGAACTCGTGAAGCAGGAACAGCGGCGGCAGGCTGCCCTCGGCACGCACGGTGACCAGGCTGTCGTCGTCCGTGCGCGCCTCACGCTCACCCAGGCACTCGGCCAGGGCGGCGATGCTCGGATGCTGGAACAACTCCGCCAGGGTGGTGCGCAGCCCGGTACGCTCCATCTCGCTGACCAGGCGGATCGCCAGCAGCGAATGCCCGCCAAGCTCGAAGAAGTTGTCATGCCGACCGACCCGTTCGACCTCCAGCACCTGTGCCCACAACACAGCCAGGGCCTGCTCCAGGGCGCTGGCTGGTGCTTCGAAGGCGGCCACCAGCATGTCCTGCGCGCCGGGCAGCGGCAGTGCCTTGCGGTCGACCTTGCCATTGTTGGTCAGCGGCAGTGCCTCCAGCGCCACGAAGGCCGCCGGCAGCATGTACTCCGGCAGCCGCTCGCGCAGGAACGCCCGCACCTTCAGGCCGTCGAGCGCGGGGTCGTGACGAGTGAACCAGGCCACCAGGCGCAGTGGTCCCTGTTCCAGGCGCAAGGCCTGGACCACCCCCTCATCCAGCCCCGGGCATTGGGCCAGGTGTTGCTCGATCTCGCCCAGCTCGATGCGGAAGCCACGGATCTTGACCTGGTCGTCGTTACGCCCCAGGCACTCCAGCTGGCCGTCCGGGCGCCAACGCGCCAGGTCGCCGGTGCGGTACATCCGCGCGCCGGGAACAGCGCTGAACGGGTCGTCGAGGAAGCGCTCGGCGGTCAGTTGCGGGCGCTCGAGGTAACCCAGGGCCACCCCGTCGCCGCCAATGTACAGCTCCCCGGCCACCCCTTCGGGCAGCACCCGGCCCTGGTGATCGAGCACATAGGCCGTGGTGTTGCCGATGGGGCGACCGATCGGCACGTGCTCGGCGTCCGCGGCCAGCGCCCGCACTTCGTGGGTGGTGGCGAAGGTGGTGGTTTCCGTGGGCCCGTAGCAATGCACCAGGCGCAGGTTCGGCGCCTGGGCCAGCAAGGCACGGAAGGCGCCAGGGTCGCCACGCTCGCCGCCGCACAGCAGGATGCGCAGCCCGGCCAGGGCTTCGGGGATCAGTTGCACGTACTGGTTGAACAACGCGGTGGTGACGAACAGCACGCTGGCGCCGCCATCGCGCAAGGTGGCGCCGAAGCGTGCCGGCTCCAGCAGCGTCTGGTGATCGATCACCAGCACCTGGCCACCGTTGAGCAGCGCGCCCCAGACATCCATGGTGGCGGCGTCGAACGCCGGGTTGGCGGCGAAGGCGATACGGTCCTGGGCATTGAAGTCGGCGTAGCCGTTGTTCAGCACCAGGCGGGTGATGCCGCGATGCGCGACACGCACCCCTTTCGGCGTGCCGGTGGAACCGGAGGTGTACATCACGTAGGCCACGTCGGCAGCGTCCACGGCCAGGCCCGGGTTGTGCCCGGGCTGGTCGTCGAGCGTCAGGCAATCGAGGTCGACGCGCCGCACACCGAGGTCCCCGGCAATGCCGCCGAGGGTCAGCAGCGCCACCGCCTGGCAATCGTGCACCATGAACGCCTGGCGCTCGGTGGGCGCGTTGATGTCCAGCGGCACATACACCGCGGCGCACTTGAGCACCGCCAGCTGGGCCACCAGCAACGGCAGCGAGCGCGGCAGCAGGACGGCCACGTGATCACCCGGCGCCACGCCTTCGCCGATCAGCCAGTGGGCCAGCTGGTTGGCCTGCTCGTTGAGCTCGCCGTAGGTCAGCTGGCGTTCGTCGTGCACGGCGGCGGGGGCCAGCGGGTGGCGCGCCACGCGCTGTTCGAACAGGCGCTGCACCGGCTCTTCGCGTGGGTAGTCGCGGTCGCTGGCGTTGTACTCGACCAGCAAGCGCTGGCGCTCCTCGTCCGGCACGATGCCGAGCCGCTCCAGGCCCTGCTCCGGTGCCGACTCCAGGGCTTGCAGCAACCCTTGCACGGCGTGTTCGAGATAGCCGCACAGACGACCGGCGTCGATGCCTGGCACGCACTGGGCGGAGAGGCAGAAGGCCTCGCCCAGGTCGTCGATGCTCAGCACCAGCGGATAGTTGCTGCCTTCATGGGCCTGCAGCAGCTGGATACCCGCCCAGGCCTGCGCGGCCTGCGCATCGGCACGCACTGCCGCAGCGCTGTGGCGGTAGTTCAGCAAGGTACTGAACAGCGGCGCCCCGGGGGGCAGTGCACTGCAACGCTGGGCCAAGGCGAGCTGGGCATGCTCATGCAGCAACAGCCCGGTCAGGCGACGATGGGTGTCGAGCACCGCCTCGCGCACCGGCAGGCCGCCGACGTTCAGGCGCAGCGGCAGGGTGTTGATGAACATCCCCAACGCCCGCTCCACGCCCTCGCCCCCCTGCAGCCGGCCCAGCAACACCGTGCCGAAGACCACGCTGTCGCGCCCCGAGAGTTGCCCCAGCACCAGCCCCCAGGCCAGGTGCAGCAGGCTGGCGGCGCCCACGCCAAGCTGGCGGGCCTGCTCGCGCAGCCGGCGTGACAGCGCGTCGTCGAGCATTTGCCGGACCTCGGCCTCGGCATCCGGATGTGGGTATGGATGGGCGCCGTAGGCCAAGGTCGGCTCGTCGATATCGCCCAACTGATCGCGGAAGTAGGCCTCATGCTGGGCCTCGTCCGCGCCTTGCAGCACCTGGGCGATGTAGTTGCGGTACGGCACCGGCGCGGGCAGCCGATGGGCTTCGCCGAGCAGGCAGGCCTGCAGTTCGGCGCGCAGCACGTCCTGGGCGACGTGGTCCATGACCATGTGGTGGAACAGCAAGGTCGCCTCGATGGCACCGTCGCCCTGGGCCTGGCGGTAAACCAGGCGCAGCAAGGGCGCGCGGGTCAGGTCCAGGCGCAGGGCCGGTGCTTCGCCGTCGCCGAGGGCCACGACCTCCAGTGGCGCCCGGCGCCAGACCACTTGCACCGGTTGCGCCAGGCCCTCCCAGTACAGCGAGGTGCGCAGGATGTCGTGGCGCGTGATCACCTGGTCCAAGGCACGCTGCAACTTCGCCAGGCGTCCAGCATCATCCAGCAGGAACGTCACCTGCTGGACATAGGGGTCGGCCCCCTCGCTGGCCAGGTGGTGGAAGTGGATACCCGCCTGCAGGGGGCCCAGGGGGTAGATGTCCTGCACATTGGCAACGCCTCCCGGCACACTGGCGACGATGCGGTCGATGGCCTGTTGCTCCAGCGCGACCAGCGGCAGCAGGTCCGGGGTGATGTGGGGGCAGTCGGCGGCGATGCGGTTGGCCGGCACCTCTGCCTCGAACACCTGGCCGAGGGTGGCGGCCAGGGCCGCCACGGTGGGTTTGTCGAACAGCACGCGGATATCCACCGTCATGCCCTGCGCACGCAGGCGCGAGGTCAGGGTCACGGCCAGCAGCGAGTGGCCGCCCAGTTCGAAGAAGTTGTCGTGCCGCCCTACCCGCTCCACGCCCAGCAGCTCGGCCCAGAGCTCGGCCAGCAACGCCTCGGTCGCGCCTTCGGGCGCCTCGTAGTCCCGGCTCTGCACCGCCTCCGGCACCGGCAGTGCCTTGCGGTCGAGCTTGCCGTTGGGGCTCAGCGGCAGAACCTCCAGGTGGATGAACTGCGCCGGCACCATGAACTCCGGCAACCGCGCCAGCAGCGCCGCGCGCAGTACCTCTGTGGGTTGCGGGGTGCCTGTGCAGTACGCCACCAGGCGCTGCTCGCGGGCCAGCACCACCGCCTCCTTGACCCCCTCGATGCCGGTCAGGCAGGCCTGGATCTCGCCCAGTTCGATGCGCAGGCCGCGCAGTTTCACCTGGTCATCGTTGCGCCCCAGGTATTCCAGGTTGCCATCGGCCAGGTGCCGCGCCAGGTCGCCGGTGCGGTACAGCCGCCCGCCCGGGCGGGTGCCGAACGGGTCGTCGAGGAAGCGCTCGGCGGTCAGTTCGGCACGGTTGAGATAACCCCGGGCCACCTGCACGCCACCGATATACAGCTCGCCCGCCACTCCCTGCGGCACCGGCTGGCCGTGGCCGTCCAGCACGTACAGCGTGGTGTTGGCGATCGGCTTGCCGATCGGCGTGTTGTCCGGCGCCGTCACGCAGTGCCAGGCACTGACGTCCACCGCCGCCTCGGTCGGGCCGTACAGGTTGTGCAGCTCGACCGTCGGCAGTTGCCCCTGGAAGCGCCGTACCAGCGCGCCGGGCAAGGCTTCGCCGCTGCACAGCACGCGCTTGAGGCGTTCGGGCTGGACTTCGCCATGGGCGAGGAACACGTCCAGCATCGACGGCACGAAGTGCAAGGTGCTGACCTGCTCGGCGCGAATCACTTCGCGCAGGTATTCCGGGTCGCGGTGGCCACCGGGCCGGGCCATGACCAGGCGCGCGCCGGTCTGCAACGGCCAGAGGAATTCCCATACCGACACGTCGAAGCTGAACGGGGTCTTCTGCAGCACCACGTCGTCCGCGCCCAGCTGATAGACGTCCTGCATCCACAGCAGGCGGTTGACCACCCCAGCGTGCTCGTTCATCACGCCCTTGGGCAGGCCGGTGGAGCCGGAGGTGTAGATCACATAGGCCAAGTGATGTGGGGTCAGACCGGCCACCTGCGGCGCCTGCGCCGGCTGCTCCAGCCAGCTCGGTTGGTCGAGGTCGATCACTGGCACCGTGGCGGCCTCGGGCACGCTGCGCGTGGCCGCGTGCACCAGCACCGCCACCGGGGCGCTGTCACTCAGCATGTGGCGAATCCGCTCGGCCGGGTACTCCGGATCGACCGGCACATAGGCGCCACCGGCCTTGAGGATGGCCAGCAGGCCGACCACCATCGCCAGGCCGCGTTCCACGCAGATCGCCACGCGATCGTCGGGCTTCACACCCAGGGCGATCAGGTGATGGGCCAGGCGGTTGGCCTGTTCGTCGAGCTGGCGGTAAGTCAGCTCACCCTCTTCGGCCTTCACCGCCACCGCGTCAGGGGTGCGTCGTACTTGAGCCTCGATCATCCCGTGCAAGGTCTGTTCGAGGTCGTAGTCCACCCGTGTGTCGTTGAAACCCACCAGCAGTTGCCGGCGCTCCGCCGCACCCAGCAATACCGACTCGGACGGGATCACTTCACCCGAAGCGATGAAGCTCCAGAGCAGTTGCTCGAAATAACGGGCATAGCGCTGCACCGTCTCGTGGTCGAACAGCGCTGTCGCGTAGACCAGCGCGCCGGCGAAACCGTCGGCACTTTCGCCCATGCTCAGGCTGAGGTCGAACTTCGCCACACGGGCCTCGGCCTCCAGCAGCGACAGCGACAACCCCTCAAGGTGCAGCGGCGGCTGGCCGACAGTGCCGTCCCAATCCAGCGCGGCCTGGTACAGCGGCGTGTGGGACAAGCTGCGCGGTGGGCGCAGCAGTTCCACCACTTGCTCGAACGGCACATCCTGATGGTCCTGGGCGGCGATCACCACCGCCTTGACCCGGGCAAGCAAGGTGCCCAGGTCCGGAGTCCCCGAGGTGTCGATACGCAAGGCCAGGGAGTTGACGAACAACCCGATAAGCCCCTCGACCGCAGCTTGCCGGCGGTTGGCCACCGGCGTGCCGATCACCACATCGTCCTGGCCCGACAGGCGCGCCAGCAGCACCGCCCAGGCGGCGGTGAACAGCATGAACGGCGTGATCCCGTGGCGCTGGCAGAGCGCCTTGAGCTCGGTGCTCAGGCGTGGGTCCAGGCTCAAGTCGACACGCTCGCCGGTGTAGTCTTGATGCGGCGGGCGCGGCCGATCCCCGGGCAGTGCCAGCAACACCGGCGCACCGGCCAGCGCCTGGCGCCAGTAATCGCCCTGGCGCTGCAACTCGTCCCCCGTCAGCCAGCGGCGCTGCCAGATGGCATAGTCGCCGTACTGGATCGCCAGGGGTTCCAGCGGGTCTTCGCCACCAGCGGCGAACGCCGGGTACAAGGCCGCCAGTTCCTGGGTGAGCACGCCCACCGACCAGCCGTCGGCGACGATATGGTGCAGGGTGAGCAGCAGCACGTGGTGATCGGGTGCCAGGCACAGCAGACGGCCACGGACGGGTAACTGATGCGCCAGGTCGAACGGCAGCGATGCCTCCTCCTGGGCCAGCGTTCGCAGCCGCTGCGGCTGCCCGCGCAGGTCGTGCCAGGCCAGGGCGAAGCCACCGTGCCCGGGCACCACCCGCACCCGCGCTTCGGCACCGTCCTGAGCGAACTGGCTGCGCAGGCTCTCGTGGCGCTCGACGATGCGCGCCAGGGCGCGCTCCAGCGCCATCCGGTCCAGCGGCCCGCGCAACGCCAGGCCCAGCGGAATATGGTAGGCGGCGCTGGCATCGCCCATCTGCGCCAGGAACCACAGGCGCTGCTGGGCGAATGACAACGGCTGGGACTGGCTCCGCGCCGCCGCCTCCAGCAGTGGCAAGGCCCGGCCCTGGTTGCCCGCCAATGCCGCCGCGACAGCCTGCAGGCGGTCGTCGGCGAACAAGGTGCCCAACGCCAGTTCCAGGCCCAGGCGCTGGCGCAACTGGCCGACCATGCGCATGGCCAGCAGCGAGTGGCCGCCCAGCGCGAAGAAGCGGTCCTGGCGACCGACCCGCTCGACCTGCAGCAGCTCGCTCCAGAGCTGGGCCAGGGCAATTTCCAGCTCACCTTCGGCGGCTTGGTAGACCTGCTCGGCCAGCGCCTCGCGCGCGGGCGCCGGCAGCGCGCGGCGGTCGACCTTGCCGTTGGCGGTCAATGGCCACGCCGCCAGCCGCACCAGCGCCACCGGCACCATGTAGGCCGGCAGGCGCTGCAGCAACAGCGCCCGCAACTCGGTGGGCGTCGGCGCCTCAGCCCCGGCGATGAACCAGGCCACCAGCCGTGGCTGGCCCGCTAGCTCTTCATGGGCCAGTACCAGCGCCTCTTCGATACCCGGCACTTGCAGCAATTGGGCCTCGATCTCACCGAGTTCGATGCGCAGGCCACGCACCTTCACCTGGTCATCGTTACGCCCCAGGTACTCCAAGGTACCGTCGGCGTTCCAGCGCGCCAGGTCACCGGTGCGGTACATCCGTGCCCCCGGTGTTTCGCTGTACGGGTCCGAGAGGAACCGGGCCTCGGTCAGGTCAGGGCGGTTGAGGTAACCCCGCGCCACGCCCGCCCCCCCCACATAAAGCTCGCCCGCTGCACCGGATGGCACCAGTTGCAGGGCCTCGTCCAGCAGATAGGCGCGGGCATTGGCGATCGGCCGGCCGATATCCAGCGCGCCGCCCGGCACCACCAGCCCGGAGGTGGCAACCACGGTGGCTTCGGTGGGGCCGTAGTTGTTGACCACCACGAAGCCCGGATCGCTGTTGAACTGGCGCAGGCGATCGCCGCCGATCAGCAAGGTGCGCAAGGTCGGGTGCCGCAGCCCTTGGTTGAAGGCGTACTCGGCCACCGGAGTGGGCAGGAAGGCCACCTTCAATGGTTGCTCAAGCCACCAGGCCAGCAACGCGTCGAGCTGTTCGTTGCCCAGCGGTTCAGGTGGCAAGTGCAGCACCGCGCCGGCGCACAGGGCCGGCCAGACCTCCCAGGCCATGGCGTCGAAACCGAAGCCAGCGACGCTTGCCGTGTGGTCCCCGGCCCTCAGCTCGAAGGCCTTGCGGTGCCAGTGGACGAGGTTGGCCAGGGCCCGGTGTTCGACCATCACCCCCTTGGGCTCGCCAGTGGAGCCGGAGGTGTAGATCACATAAGCCAGGTGGTCGGGGGTCAGGCCCGCGACCATGGGGTTGTCGTGACGCGCCGGCCAATCAGGCTGGTCGAGCGCCAGCAAAGGCACCTCCAGGCCTGCAAGACGCTCGAACAAAACCCGCTGGGCAAGCACTACCGCCGGCGCGCTGTCACTCAACAGGTAGCGCAGGCGCGAATCGGGATGGGCGGGATCCACCGGCACGTAGCCGGCCCCGGCCTTGAGCACCGCCAGCAAGGCAACCAAGGTGTCCAGCCCGCGCCGCGCCACCACCGCCACGCGGTCGTCGGGGCGTACGCCCAGGTCGATCAGGCGATGGGCCAGGGCATTGGCCTGGCGGTTCAGTTCGCCATAACTCAGGGTTTGCTCACCGGCCCTGGCCGCCAGGGCTTGCGGGGCCTGGGCCACCTGGGCTTCGATCAGCGCCGGCAGGGTCTGGCCGCGGGGGAAAGCTCGTGTCGTGTTGTTGAAGCCGTGCAGCAGGCGCTTACGCTCCGTGTCACCGACCAGCGCGACTGCGGCCAGCGCTTGTCGGTCATTGTCCACCATGGCCTGCAGCAGCGTTTCGAAGTAGCCGGCAAAGCGCTGCACGCTGGCCTGGTCGAACAGCGCGGTGGCGTACTCCAGGCTGCCGACCAGCGCCTCGCCCTGCTCGCCCATGTTCAGCGACAGGTCGAACTTGGCCACCTGGATGCCCTGCGCCACCGCCTCCAGCTGCAGCCCTGCCAACTGCAGGACGGCGTCATCGGCGGCCAGCCAGTTGAGGGTGGTCTGGAACAGCGGCGTGTGGCTGAGGCTGCGTGCCGGGCGCACGATCTCCACCACCTGCTCGAACGGCAGGTCCTGGTGCGCCTGGGCCTGGAGCAGGCGCTGCTGTACCTGGGCCAGCAAGGCTGCGGCGGACGGCGCGCCTGCCAGGTCGATGCGTATCGCCAGGGTGTTGACGAACAGCCCCACCAAGGGCTCCAGCTCGGCGCGGCCACGCCCGGCCACCGGGCAGCCCACCACCACTTCGGTTTGGCCGGCCAGGCGGGACAGGGTCGTGGCCCAGGCACTCATCAGCACCGTGTACAGGGTCACCTGGTGACGTTGGGCCAGGGCTCGCAGGCCCACCGCCAACGGCTCGTCCAGGCGCAGCACCACACTGGCGCCGCTGAAGTCCTGGCGCGCCGGGCGCGGCCGATCACTGGGCAGGCTGAGCAGGGACGGCGCGCCGTCCAGGGTTTCACGCCAGTAATCGGCCTGGCGCTGCAGTTGCTCGCCCGCCAGCCAGCGGCGTTGCCACACGGCATAGTCGCCGTACTGAATCGCCAAGGGCGGCAGCGGATCTCCCTGGCCCTGGCACAGGGCCGGGTACAGCACGCCGAGCTCGCGGGTCAGCACACCCAGGGACCAGCCATCCGCAACGGCGTGGTGCACGGTCAGGGCCAGCACATGGTGCTGCTCGCCCAGGCGCAGCAAGCTGGCGCGCAGCAATGGCCCGGCGACCAGGTCGAAGGGCGCGACGGCCTCGTTGCGCAGGCGCGCGGGCAGGTCTTTCTGTGCCAGTGTCTCGCGGCGCAACCAGCCCGGTTGCGGGGTCGCATCGACCCGCACTTCTGCACTGTCGCCACAAGGCACGAAGCGGCTGCGCAGGGTTTCGTGGCGCTCGACGATACGCAGCAAGGCACGCTCCAGCGCTGTGGCGTCCAGCGCGCCCCGCAGCCCCAGGGCCAGCGGCATGTTGTAGGCCTGGTTGCCGCCTTCCAGCTGGGCCAGGAACCACAGGCGCTGCTGGGCGAACGACAACGGCAGGGCCTGCTCGCGATCGATCGCCACGATCGCCGGGAGGTCGCTGGCACTGGCGTTGGCCAGCACCTGGGCCAGCGCCGCCAGCTCGGCATTGGCGAACAGGTCGGCCAGGGCCAATTCCACCCCCAGGCGCTGGCGCACCTGGGACACCAGGCGCATGGCCAGCAATGAATGGCCGCCCATCTCGAAGAAGTGATCGTGACGGCCGACCTGCTCGACCTTGAGCAACTCGGCCCAGATCGCCGCCAGGGCGGTTTCCACTTCGCCTTGTGGCGCCTCGAAGCCTCGACGGATCACATCGTCGCTGCCCGGCTGCGGCAGTGCACGGCGGTCGAGCTTGCCGTTGGCGGTCAGCGGCAGTGCGTCCAGTTGTACATAGGCTGACGGCAGCATGTAGTCCGGCAGTTGGCCTTGCAGCTGCTGGTGCAGTTCGGCGATTGCTTCATGGCCGGTGAAATAAGCCACCAGGCGCTTATCGCCCGGGCTGTCTTCGCGCAGCACCACGGCCACGTCACGCACACCCGCGCACGCCGCCAGGCGCGCCTCGATCTCGCCCAGTTCGATCCGGAAGCCACGCAGCTTGACCTGCTGGTCGGCGCGCCCCAGATAGCGCAAGGTGCCGTCGGCCTGCCAGCAGGCCAGGTCGCCACTGCGGTACATGGTCCCGCCGTGGAACGGGTCGGCCAGGAAGCGCTCGGCGGTCAGCTCGGGCTGGCCCAGGTAGCCCAGGGCCACGCCGTCGCCGGCGATGTACAACTCGCCCACCGCGCCCACCGGCAGCAATTGCCGACGGGCATCGAGCACATAGCAGCGGGCGTTGCCGATCGGCTTGCCGATGGGGATGCTGCCCTCGCCCACGCTGACGATCTCGTGGGTGGTGCTGAAGGTGGTGGCCTCGGTCGGGCCGTAGCCGTTGAGCAGGTGTTGCGGCGCGCCATCACGCAGCACGCGGGCAATCACTGCCGGGTCCAATACATCGCCGCCGACCATCAGGTAACGCAGCGTACGGAATGCCGGCAGCAGGTCGTCGGCGAACTGGTGGAACAGCCCGGCGGTCAGCCACAGCACGGTCACGCCCTGGGCCAACAGTGCGTCGCCGAGGGCCTGGCGCGACAGCACCTGGTCCTGGTCGATCACCACCACCGCGCCGCCGTTGAGCAGCGGCGCCCAGACTTCCAGGGTGCTGGCGTCGAATGCCGGGTTGGAGGCGAACGCCACCCGGTCCTGATTATTGAAATCAGCGAAGCCGTTGTTGATGGCCAGGCGCACGATCGCCCGGTGCGGCACCTGCACCCCCTTCGGTGTGCCGGTGGAGCCGGAGGTGTACATGATGTACGCGGCGCTGCCGGCGTCCACCGCCAGGTTCAGGGGCTCGCTCGCATAACGATCCAGATCGAGACCATCCAGTTCTACCCGACGTGCGCCCTCCACCAAAGGCTGGTCGGCGTGGGTCAGCAACAGCACCGCCTGGCTGTCCGCGACCATGAACGCCTGGCGTTCGACCGGCGCATTGCCGTCCAGCGGCACGAACACCGCCGCGCATTTGCTCACGGCCAGCTGGGCTGCCAGCAGGTCGAAGGAGCGTGGCAGCAGCAAGGCCACCCGGTCGCCGGGTTGCACGCCATGCTCGACCAGGCAACGGGCCAGGCGATTGGCCTGGGCCTCGAGCTGGGCATAGCTCCAGCGCTGCTGCCCATGCACCACCGCCAGCGCCTCAGGGTTCAGGCTGGCGTGCGTCTCGAATACGGCATGTACGGCCCTGTCGCGTGGGTAATCGCGCTGGGTGTCGTTGAACCGCTGCAGCACTCGCTCGCGCTCGTTCGCCGGCAACGCGACCAAGCTGTGCAGCGGTGTCGCTGGCGCGTGCTCCAACGCCTCGGCCAGTTGCGCCAGGACAACCTGCAACAGCTGGCAGACCAGCCGCCCGTCCACACCCGGCACCGCCTGCACGGTCAGGGAGAAGCCGCTGCCCAGGTCATCGATGCTGACCACCAGCGGGTAGTTGGTGGCCTCGGCGGAGTGCACGATCTCGATCCCCGCCCAACCGCTGCGCAAGACCTCCTCGCTGCCCGCGTGCACGCTGTGGCGGTAGTTGAGCAAGGTGTTGAACAACGGCGTCGGCGCCGCCACGCCACTGCAGCGCTGGGCCAGGGCCAGCGGCGCGTGCTCGTGGCGCATCAGGGTGCTCAGGCGCTGGTGGGTGGCCTTGACCGCCGTGGGCAGGTCGCTGCCCGCCAGCTCCACGCTGAACGGCAAGGTATTGATGAAGATACCCAGGGCCCGGTCGGCGGCTTCGGCACCGACCAGGCGGCCCATCAGCACCGTGCCGAACACCACCTGGTCACGCCCGGTCAGCATGCCCAGCACCCGCGCCCAGGCCAGGTGGAACAGGCTGGCGACACTCACCCCCTGGGCCCGCGCCTGGTGGCGCAGGCCTTGGCACAGGGCCGGGTCGAGGGCCAGGCGCTGTTCGTCCAGCGCCGCGCCATCGCCCTGCACGTCGCCCAGGCCGTAGGCCAGGGTCGCCTCGTCGATGGCGCCGAGCATGTCGCGGAAGAAGGCTTCGTGCTCGGCTTCGCTCACGCCCAGCAGCGCCTGGGCCACATGGTTGCGAAACGGCACCGGGCGGCCCAGCTGCTGCGGCTGGCCCAGCAGGAAGGCGAGCATTTCATGGCGCACCACATCCAGGGCGCTGTGGTCCAGGGCGACATGGTGGAACTGCAAGGTCGCCCGCACCCGACCATCCGCCGCCTCAGGCTGGCATTGCAGGCGGATCAGCGGCGCCTGGGTGAGATCGAAGCCGGTTTCGGGCGCCTCGCCTTCGGCCAGTTGCGTCACCCGCAACTCGGCCTTGCGCCACACCACCTGCAACGGCTGGTCGAAGTCCTTCCAGTGCACCGAGGTGCGCAGTATGTCGTGACGGTCGATCACCCCTTGCAAGGCCTGGGTAAAAGCTGTCACGCGCTCGCTGTTGGCAAACACGAAGGGCGCCTGCATCACATAGGGGTCATGCTCGCCGGCACTGGCGTGGTGAAACAGCATGCCTTGTTGCAGGGGCGCCAGGGGGTAGAGGTCCTGCACGTTGGCGGCGCCACCAGGGATGGCGGCCACCAGGCGATCGATGCTCGCCTGATCGAGCTCGACCAGGCTGAGCATGGCCGGGGTGATCCGCGTGCAGCCGGGCGGGATTCGATTCTCCGGCACCTCGACCGCGCCCTGGCGGGTGGCCACGTATTCGCCACGCTCGAGCATCGCCAGCAGCGCCGGCTTGTGCTCGCGCAGTTGCGCCACCAAGGCCGCGTCGGTCAGGGCCTGGCGGTTGCCCTGGACCACCAGCTGGCCATCCTTGAGCGCCAGTTGCACGTTGTTGGCTGCCAGTGTTGCCAGTAGTTCGTTGATGCTCACAGGACGATCTCCATTCTGTCTGTGATGGCGGCATAGCCTGCCAGCGTCGGTTGCTCGAACAGGGTGCGCACATCGGCTTCCAAGCCGGCTTCGCGCAGCCGCGAGATCAAGGTCACGGCCAGCAGCGAGTGGCCACCCAGTTCGAAGAAGTTGTCATGCCGCCCTACCCGCTCCACGCCCAGCAGCTCGGCCCAGAGCTTGGCCAGCAGCGCCTCGGTCGCGCCTTCGGGCGCCTCGTAGTCCCGGCTCTGCATCGCCTCCGGCACCGGCAGCGCCTTGCGGTCGAGCTTGCCGTTGGGGCTCAGCGGCAGCGCCTCCAGGTGGATGAACTGCGCCGGCACCATGAACTCCGGCAGCCGCGCCAGCAGCGCCGCGCGCAGCACCTCTGTGGGTTGCGGGGTGCCGGTGCAGTACGCCACCAGGCGCTGCTCGCGGGCCAGCACCACCGCTTCCTTGACCCCCTCGATGCCAGTCAGGCAAGCCTGGATCTCGCCCAGCTCGATGCGCAGGCCGCGCAGTTTCACCTGGTCATCGTTGCGCCCCAGGTACTCCAGGTTGCCGTCGGCCAGGTGCCGCGCCAGGTCGCCGGTGCGGTACAGCCGCCCGCCCGGACGGGTGCCGAACGGGTCGTCGAGGAAGCGCTCGGCGCTCAGTTCGGCACGGTTCAGGTAACCACGGGCCACCTGCACGCCACCGATGTACAGCTCGCCCGCCACCCCCTGCGGCACCGGCTGGCCGTGGCCGTCCAGCACGTACAGCGTGGTGTTGGCGATCGGTTTGCCGATCGGCGTGTTGTCCGGCGCCGTCACGCAGTGCCAGGCACTGACGTCCACCGCCGCCTCGGTCGGGCCGTACAGGTTGTGCAGCTCGACCGTCGGCAGTTGCGCCTGGAAGCGCCGCACCAGCGCGCCGGGCAAGGCTTCGCCGCTGCACAGCACGCGCTTGAGCCCTTCGGGCTGGACTTCGCCATGGGCGAGGAACACATCCAGCATCGACGGCACGAAGTGCAAGGTGCTGACCTGCTCGGCGCGAATCACCTCACGCAGGTATTCCGGATCGCGATGGCCACCGGGCCGCGCCATGACCAGGCGGGCGCCGGTCTGCAGCGGCCAGAGGAATTCCCACACCGACACGTCGAAGCTGAACGGGGTCTTCTGCAGCACCACGTCGTCCGCGCCCAGGTCATAGGCGTCCTGCATCCACAGCAAGCGGTTGACCACCCCGGCGTGCTCGTTCATCACGCCCTTGGGCAGGCCGGTGGAGCCGGAGGTGTAGATCACGTAGGCCAGGTGGCGCGGGGTCAGCCCCTTCACCACCGGTGCCTGCGCCGGTTGCTCCAGCCAGCTTGGGCGGTCGAGGTCGATCAGCGGCACCGTGGCGGCCTCGGGCACGCTGCGCGTGGCGGCGTGCACCAGCACCGCCAGCGGGGCGCTGTCACTGAGCATGTGGCGGATGCGCTCGGCCGGGTACTCCGGGTCCACCGGCACATAGGCGCCACCGGCCTTGAGGATGGCCAGCAGGCCGACCACCATCGACAGGCCACGTTCCACACAGATCGCCACGCGATCATCGGGCTTCACGCCCAGGGCGATCAGGTGATGGGCCAGGCGGTTGGCCTGTTCGTCGAGCTGGCGGTAAGTCAGCTCGCCCTCTTCGGCCTTCACAGCTACGGCGTCCGGGGTCCGTCGCACCTGGGCCTCGATCAGCCCGTGCAGGGTCTGTTCGAGGTCGTAGTCCACCCGCGTGTCGTTGAAGCCCCGCAGCACTTGCAAGCGCTCGGCCGCAGCCAGCACCGGCAGTTGCAGCAAGGGTTGCTCCGGCTGCTCGTCCAACGCCTGGGCCATACGCTGCAGCACCTGGCTCAACTGCTCGCAGATCCGCGCCGCGCCGACCTCGACCGGGGTCATGGCCACCAGGCGGAAACGCTCGCCGATGCTGTCCACGTTCACCCCCAGCGGGTAGTTGCTGCGCTCCTTGCTCTCCAGCGTCTCGATGCCCTGCGCGGCCTCGCGCTGGGCATCGCTGGCCTGGCTGCCGTGGCGGTAGTTGAGCATGGCGCTGAACAGCGGCGTCGGCGCGGCCACGCCACTGCAACGCTGGGCCAATGCCAGCGAGGCGTGCTCGTGGGCCAGCAACCCGCTCAGGCGTTGCTGGGTGGCCTGCGCCGCCTCGCGCAGGCTCAGGCCGGCCAGGTCCAGGCGCAGGGGCAAGGTGTTGATGAACATGCCCAAGGCCTGTTCCGCACCCTCGCCGCCCTCAAGACGGCCCAGCAGCACGGTGCCGAACACCACGCTGTCGCGGCCACTGGCCGCGGCCAGCAGGCGTGCATAGGCCAGGTGGAACAGGCTGGCGACGCTGATGCCCAGGCGTCGGGCCTGCTGATGCAGGCGCGCGGCCAAGGCGTCGTCGAGCCACAACTGCGCCTCCTCGATGCTTTGCACATCCACCTGCACGTCAACCAGGCCGTAGGGCAAGGTCGGCTCGTCGATATCGCCCAGTTGCGCGCGGAAGAACGCCTCGTGCTCGGCCTGGCTGACGCCCAGACGGGCCTGGGCTACATAGTTGCGGTACGGCACACCCGGCTCGGCCGGTACCGGTGCCCCTTGCAGGTAGCCCGCCAGTTCGCGGCCGATCACTTCCATTGCGACATGGTCGAGGACGATATGGTGAAGCCGCAGTGCCGCCAGCAGGCCAGGCCCATTCGGGTCCTGCCAGTGATACAGGCGCATCAGCGGTGCTTGCTCCAGCGGTAGCCCATGGGCGACTTGCGCCTCGTCAGCCACTTCGAACACCGCTAGCGACGTCCGCCGCCAGACCACCTGCACCGCCTGCGGCAGCCCCTCCCAGAGCACCGAGGTACGCAGCACGTCGTGCCGGCCGATGACTTTGTTCAGGGCATCGACGAAGGCTTCCAACCGTTCACGACTGGCGAAGGCCATGCGTGAGCCCAGCACATAGGGGTCGTGCTCCGGTGCACTGAGGTGGTGGTAGAGGATGCCTTCCTGCAACGGCGCCAGCGGGTAGATGTCCTGCACGTTGGCCGCACCGCCCGGAACCGTCGCGACGATGCGCTCGATGGCGGCCTGCTCCAGCGCCACCAGGGGCAGCATGTCCGGTGTGATGTAGGTGCAATCGGCCGGGATCAGATTCGCTGGCACCTGCACCTGGCGGCTGTGGCCCAGGGTGGCCGCCAGCGCCGCCACCGTCGGCTGGCCGAACAGCGTGCGCACATCGGCTTGCAGGCCGGCCTGGCGCAGGCGTGCGGTCAGGCTCACGGCCAGCAGCGAATGGCCGCCCAGCTCGAAGAAGTTGTCGTGCCGCCCGACTTGCTCGACGCCCAGCAATTGCGCCCAGATATCGGCCAGCAGTCGCTCGGTCTCGCCCTGTGGTGCTGCATACTCGCGCCCCTGCACGTCCGGCACCGGCAGCGCCTTGCGGTCAGGCTTGCCATTCGGCGTCAACGGCATCGCATCGAGGTGGATGAACAGCACCGGCACCATGTATTCCGGCAACTGGGCCAGCAACGCGGTGCGCAGGTGATCGGCGGCCTGCGGCTCACCGGTGTGGTACGCCACCAGGCGCGGGCCGCTGTGTGGATGCTCGTGTACCAGTACCAGCGCCTCACGCACACCCGCGATCCGGTTCAGGCAGGTCTCAATCTCGCCCGGTTCGATGCGCAGGCCGCGCAGCTTGATCTGGTGGTCGGTGCGGCCGAGGAACTCCAGCACGCCGTCGTGGCGCTGGCGCACCAGGTCGCCGCTGCGGTACAGGCGATCACCTGCCACGAACGGGCTGGCGATGAAGCGCTCGGCCTGTTGCTCCGCCAAGCCGAGGTAACCGCGTGTCACCCCGGCACCGCCGATGTGCAACTGACCGGCCACACCGAATGGCACCGGTTGGTCATGGGCATCCAGCACGTACAGCCGCGTATTGTCGATCGGGCGACCAATCGGCAGCGCGCCATGCGGCAATGGATCCTGCGGTTCCAGGGTCCAGGCACTGCAATCCACCGTGGCTTCGGTCGGGCCGTAGACGTTGTGCAGCCGCACCTGCGGCAGGCGCTCACGTACCTGGCGAGCCAACGCCTCGGTCAGTTCGCCGCCACCACAGACGATATCGGTTAGGCTGCTGCAGCGGTTACCGACCTGTTCAAGGAACTGCTGCAACAGCGCCGGCACGAACTGCACCACGCCAACCCCTTGCTGCTCGATCAGCTCGACCAGGTACTGCGGATCGCGCTGGCCATCCGGGCGCGCCAGCACCAGGCGCAACCCGCTGCACAGCGGCCAGAACAGCTCCCACACCGAGGCGTCGAAGCTCACCGGGGTCTTGTGCAGTACAGCACCCTCGGCCGGGAACAACCCGGCGCTCCAGTGCACCAAATTGACCACGTTGCGGTGCTCGACCATCACGCCCTTGGGCACGCCGGTGGAGCCGGAGGTGTAGATCACGTAGGCCAGGTGATCCGAAGTTAGGCCAGGCACCTGAGGATTGCTGGCCGGCAGCGCCGCCCAGGTCGGTTGATCAACGTCGACCAAGGTCACCGGCAAGCTCACCAGATCACGCGTCTTGCCCTGCACCAGCACCGCCCGAGGCTGGCTGTCGCCGAGCATGTGGCTGATGCGCTCGGCCGGGTAGTCCGGATCGACCGGCACATAGGCGCCACCCGCCTTGAGAATGGCCAGCAGGCCAACCACCAGCGACAAGCCGCGCTCGACACAGATCGCCACGCGATCATCGGGTTTTACCCCGAGCGCAATCAGGTGATGGGCCAGGCGATTGGCCTGTTCATTGAGCTGGCCATAGCTGAGCTCACCTTGCTCGGCCGTGACCGCTATCGCTTCAGGCGCCTGGGCCTCGATCAGGCCATGGAGCGTCTGCGCAACGTCACGGGATACCTCGGTGCGGTTGCAATCGAGCAGCAGCCGACGGCGCTCCTCGTCCTGCAACACCGGCAATTGCAGCACCGGCAGCCGCTGCGGCTGGTCCAGCGCCTCGGCCATGCCCAGCAGCACCTGCCCCATCTGCCCGCAGACCCGCGCCGCCCCTACGTCGGCCGGGGTCATGGCGACCAGGCGGAAGCGACCGCCGATATCGTCCACGCTCAGGCTCAGCGGGTAGTTGCTGCGCTCGCTGCTCTCCAGCGTCTCGATGCCCTGCAGGGCCAGGCGCTTGGTCTCGCTCGCCTGGCTGCCGTGGCGGTAGTTGAGCATGGCGCTGAACAATGGCGCCGGCGCGGCCACGCCACTGCAACGCTGGGCCAGGGCCAGCGAGGCGTGCTCGTGCACCAGCAAGCCGCTCAGGCGCTGCTGGGCGGCCTGGGCCGCTTCGTGCAGGCTCAGGCCCGCCAGGTCCAGGCGCAACGGCAGGGTATTGATGAACATGCCCAGCGCTTGTTCGGCACCCTCGCCGCCTTCCAGGCGCCCCAGCAACACAGTGCCGAACACCACGCTGTCGCGGCCACTGGCGGCGGCCAGCAGCCGTGCGTAAGCCAGGTGGAACAGGCTGGCGACGCTGATGCCCAGCTGCCGGGCCTGGCGCCGCAGGCGCGCGGCCAGGGCGTCATCCAGCCACAGCTGCGCCTCCTCGATGGCCTGGCCGTCGATCTGCACATCGCCCAGGCCGAACGGCAAGGTCGGCTCGTCGATATCGCCCAGTTGCGCGCGGAAGAACGCCTCGTGCTCGGCCTGGCTGATGCCCAGGCGCGCCTGGGCCACATAGTTGCGGTACGGCGCGCCGGGTTCGGTCGGCGCCGGCAGGCCTTGCAGGTTGTTCACCAGTTCCTGGCCGATCACCTCCAGGGCGGTGTGGTCGAGGACGATATGGTGGAACTGCAAGGTCGCCAGCAGGCCTGCCCCCTGCGGGTCCGGCCAGTGGTACAGGCGCACCAGCGGCGCCTGCGCCAGCCCCAGGGCATGGGGCACCGCCTGCGCGTCGGCCACCGCGAACAGCGCCAGCCGGGCCTCGCGCCAGACCACCTGCACCGGCTGCGGCAGGCCGTCCCACAGCACCGAGGTGCGCAGTGCGTCATGGCGGGCGATGACCTTGTCCAGCGCCTCGGCAAAGGCATTCAGCCGCTCACGGCTGGCAAAGGCCATTTGCGAGACCAGCACATAGGGGTCGTGCTCCGGCGAACTGAGGTGGTGATAGAGGATCCCCTCCTGCAACGGTGCCAGTGGGTAGATGTCCTGCACGTTGGCCGCGCCACCCGGTACCGTGGCGACGATCCGGTCGATGTCAGGCTGCTCCAGCGCCACCAAGGGCAGCATCGGCGGCGTGATATGCATGCAGTCGAGCGCAATGGCGTTGGCCGGCACCTGCACCCGACGGTTCTGGCCCAGCGTGGCCGCCAGCGCCGCCACGGTCGGCTGGCCGAACAATGTGCGCACGTCGGCCACCAGGCCCGCCTGGCGCAAGCGCGCGGTGAGGCTCACGGCCAGCAGCGAATGGCCGCCCAGTTCGAAGAAGTTGTCGTGACGCCCGACGTGTTCGACACCCAGCACTTCGGCCCAGATCGCCGCCATTGCACGCTCGGTTTCACCCTGTGGTGCGACATAGGCCTGCGCGGCCTGGAGCGATGGATCCGGCAGTGCCTTGCGGTCGAGCTTGCCGTGAGGTGTCAGCGGCAGCGCCTGCAACTGCGTGAAGGCCTGGGGTATCAGGTGCGCCGGCAGGCTGGATTGCAAGCCTTGGCGCAGCGCGTCGACATCGACCGGCGCCGCCTCGGTGAACCAGGCCAGCAGGCGTTCGTTGCGCACCAGCACCACCGCGTCTGCAACACCCGGCTGGGCCTTCAACACCGCCTCGATCTCGCCCAGTTCGACCCGCACGCCGCGAATTTTCACCTGATCGTCGTTGCGCCCCTGGTAATCCAGGGTGCCGTCGGCATTCCAGCGCACCAGGTCGCCACTGCGGTACATCCGCGCACCCGGCTCAGTGTTGAACGGGTCGGCGAGGAAGCGCTCCTCGGTCAGGTCGGGACGGTTGAGGTAGCCCCGGGCAACCTGGGCGCCACCGATATACAGCTCGCCGATAACCCCAACCGGCACCGGCTGGCGGTATTCGTCCAGCACATAGGCACGGGTGTTGGCGGTTGGCTTGCCGATATGCAGCGCAGTGCCCGGTTGCAGTGGCCCGGAAGTCGCCACCACCGTGGTTTCGGTCGGGCCATAGTTGTTGACCAGGACAAAGCCCGGGTCGCGGTCGAACTGGCGCAGGCGGTCACCGCCCACCAGCAGCGTGCGCAGGGTCGGGTGCCGGCGCTCGCGACGCAGCGCCTGCTCGGCCACCGGCGTGGGCAGGAAGCTGACTTGCAGGGGTTGTTCCAGCCACCAGTCGATCAACTCGTCCACATGCTCGCCACCAATATGAGCCGGTGGCAGGTGCAACACTGCCCCGCCGCACAGTGCCGGCCAGGCCTCCCAGGCCATGGCGTCGAAGCCGAAACCGGCGACGCTGGAGGTAGGGTTGCCCGCCCCCAGTTCAAAGGTTTCGCAGTGCCAATGCACCAGGTTGGCCAGCGTGCGGTGCTCGACCATCACGCCCTTGGGCTGGCCGGTGGAACCCGACGTGTAGATCACATAGGCCAGCTGACGGTCGTCCAGCCCCGCCACCATGGGGTTGCTGTCCGCTTCACCGCGCCAGGCCTTGCCGTCCAGCGCCACGGCCGCCACCTCGCCCACCAACGCTGTGGTCGATGACTCGACCAGCACCAGCGCCGGCCTGCTATCGCTCAGCAGGTAGGCGATACGCTCCGCCGGATACCCCGGATCGACCGGCACATAGGCGGCGCCGGCCTTGAGCGCGGCGAGCATGGCCACCAAGCGTTGCGGCCCCCGTTCAAGGCACAGCGCCACCCGGTCGCCACGCAGGACACCGCGCTTGATCAGATGATGGGCCAGGCGGTTGGCGCGCTGGTTCAGCTCGCCGTAGCTCAGCCGCTGCTCACCCTGCACCACCGCCAGCGCTTGCGGCGCCGCGCTGGCGAAGGCCTCGACCAGCGCATGCACGGTCTGCCCCTGCGGGTAGGCCTTGCCGGTGGCATTGAAGTCCTCCAGCACCCGGCGCTGCTCGGCGGCGTCAAGGATCGGCAATGCATCGACCCGGGCGCCACCGCCTTGCTCCAGGGCCTGGACCAGTTGCGTCACCGCGCCGGTCATCCAGCCCGCGACCCGCTCGGCACCGATACCGTGCTGGGCCAGCACGCTCAGGCTGAAGCCCTCGCCCAGGTCGTCCACGCTCAAGGTCAGCGGGTAGTTGCTGCGCTCTTCACCACCGAGCTGGTAGATGCCGTGGAAACTGTCGACATCGGTCGCCGCGCCTGCCGCCGTGTGGCGGTAGTTGAGCAAGGCGCTGAACAACGGCGCCGACGCCGCCACGCCGCTGCAACGCTGGGCCAGAGCCAGCGACGCATGCTCGTGGCCGAGCAAGGCCGATAGCCGCTGATGGGTGACAGCGACTGCCTCGCTGGCGCCCACCGCCGTCTCGATGCGCAGCGGCAAGGTGTTGATGAACACCCCAAGCGCCCGGTCGGCGCCCTCGCCGCCTTGCAGGCGCCCCATCAGCACGGTGCCGAACACCACGTCATGGCGCCCGGCCAGCACGCCCACCACCCGTGCCCAGGCCAGGTGCATCAGGCTCGCGGCACTGACACCGCGCTGACGCGCCTGCTCGCGCACCCGGCGCGCCAGCGCTGGGTCGAGCAGGTGCCGCGCCTCTTCGATATCGCCCCCGTCGCCCTGCACATCGGCCAGGCCCATGGGCAGGGTCGGTGCGTCGACATCACCCAGCAAGTCGCGGAAGAATGCCTCGTGCCCCGCTTCGGCGGCGCCCAGGCGCACCTGGGCCACATAGTTGCGGTAAGGTACCGGCGCCGTCAGCAGGTGCCCACGGCCGGCCAGCAGCGTCTGCATTTCGTGGACGATCACCTCCATCGCCGTGTGGTCCAGGGCCAGGTGGTGGAAATGCAGGATCGCCACCACCCGGCGCTGGGCCGGGTCCGCGGCATAGGTCAGGCGCAGCAACGGCGCGCGGGTCAGGTCCAGGCGCTGGCGGCGGGCATCGAAGTGCGCCTGCAGGCGCTCGACCACGGCGGTCTCGCCCAGCCCGGTCACCTCGTTCACCTCGAGCCTGGCCTGGCGCCAGACCACCTGCACCGGCTCGTCCAACCCGTCCCACACCACCGAAGTGCGCAGGATATCGTGGCGGTCGATCACCTGTTGCAGGACGCCGGCACACGCCTGCAGGCGTGCCAGGTCGTCGAAGGCCAGCCGCGATTGCAACAGGTAGGGGTCGCCCTGCTCGGCGCTCAAGTGGTGGTAGAGAATCCCCTCCTGCAGCGGCGCCAGCGGGTAGATTTCCTGCACGTTGGCGGCGCCGCCCTGCACCGTGGCGACAATGCGATCGATGGCCCTCTGGTCGAGGTCGATCAGGCTGAGCATGTCCGGCGTGATATGGGTGGCCCCTTCAGGTACCCGGTTGGCCGGCACCTCGACCTCGCGACCACTGCCCACGGCGGCGGCCAACGCGGCCAGGGTCGGTTGGGCGAACAGCACGCGCACGTCGGCCGTGAGCCCGGCCTTGCGCATGCGCTCGATCAGGCTCACCGCCAGCAGCGAATGGCCGCCCAGCTCGAAGAAGTGATCGTGGCGCCCGACCCGCTCGACCTTGAGCAGCTCGGCCCAGATCGCCGCCAGGGTGGTTTCCACCTCGCCCTGTGGTGCCTCGAAGGCGCGACTGACCACGGACGCGCTATCGGGTTGCGGCAAGGCGCGGCGGTCGAGCTTGCCGTTGGCGGTCAGTGGCAGTGCCTCCAGTTGCACATAGGCCGACGGCAGCATGTAGTCCGGCAGCTGGCCTTGCAGTTGCTGGTGCAGCTCGGCGATCGCCTGCTGGCCGGTGAAATAGGCCACCAGGCGCTTGTCGCCCGGGCTGTCCTCGCGCAGCACCACGGCCACGTCACGCACACCCGCGCACGCCGCCAGGCGCGCCTCGATCTCGCCCAGTTCGATCCGGAAGCCACGCAGCTTGACCTGCTGGTCGGCGCGCCCCAGATAGCGCAGGGTGCCGTCGGCCTGCCAGCAGGCCAGGTCGCCGCTGCGGTACATGGTCCCGCCGTGGAACGGGTCGGCCAGGAAGCGCTCGGCGGTCAGCTCGGGCTGGCCCAGGTAGCCCAGGGCCACGCCGTCGCCGGCAATGTACAGCTCGCCCACCGCGCCCACCGGTAGCAATTGCCGACGGGCATCGAGCACATAGCAGCGGGCGTTGCCGATTGGTTTGCCGATGGGAATGCTGCCCTCGCCCACGCTGACGATCTCGTGGGTGGTGCTGAAGGTGGTGGCCTCGGTCGGGCCGTAGCCGTTGAGCAGGTGTTGCGGCGCGCCGTCACGCAGCACGCGGGCAATCACTGCCGGGTCCAATACATCGCCGCCGACCATCAGGTAACGCAGCGTACGGAATGCCGGCAGCAGGTCGTCGGCGAACTGGTGGAACAGCCCGGCGGTCAGCCACAGCACGGTCACGCCCTGGGCCAACAGTTCGTCGCCGAGGGCCTGGCGCGACAACACCTGGTCCTGGTCGATCACCACCACCGCGCCGCCGTTGAGCAGCGGCGCCCAGACTTCCAGGGTGCTGGCGTCGAACGCCGGGTTGGAAGCAAACGCCACCCGGTCCTGACTGTTGAAATCGGCAAAACCGTTGTTGATGGCCAGGCGCACGATGGCCCGGTGTGGCACCTGCACCCCTTTCGGCGTGCCAGTGGAACCGGAGGTGTACATGATGTACGCGGCGCTGCCGGCGTCCACCGCCAGGTTCAGGGGCTCGCTGGCGTAGCGGCCCAGGTCGAGCCGGTCCAGCTCGACCCGGCGTGCGCCCTCGATTTGCGGCTGATCGTTATGGGTCAGCAACACCACGGCCTGGCTGTCCGCGACCATGAACGCCTGGCGTTCGACCGGTGCATTACCGTCCAGCGGCACGAACACCGCCGCGCATTTGCTCACGGCCAGCTGGGCCGCCAGCAGGTCGAAAGACCGTGGCAGCAGCAAGGCCACCCGGTCACCCGCCTGCACGCCCAGCTCCAGCAGATAGCCCGCCAGTCGATTGGCGTGCTGGTCAAGCGCACGATAGTTCCAGTGGCACTCACCATGGATGACGGCCAGCGCCTCGGGGCTCAATTCGGCGTGCGCCTCGAACAACGCATGCACAGCCCTGTCGCGCGGGTAGTCGCGTCGGGTGTGGTTGAACTGGCGCAACACCCGCTCGCGCTCGGCCGCAGGCAACGCGACCAGGTTGTGCAGAGGCGTCACCGGCGCGTCTTCCAATGCCTGGGCCAACTGTGCCAGGGCGGCCAGCAGCAATTGGCAGACCAACGTGCCATCCACTTGCGCCACGGCCTGCACAGTCAGGGAGAAGCCGCTGCCCAGGTCGTCGACACTGACCACCAGTGGGTAGTTGGTGCGCTCATGGGCGGTCAGCAGTTCGATGCCCACCCAGGCGTCATGCTGCTCGGTACTGGTGGCAGCGCTGCTGTGGCGATAGTTCAACAGGCTGGTGAACAGCGCCTGCGAGGCCGGCACACCGCTGCAGCGCTGGGCCAATGCCAGCGACGCCTGCTCATGGGTCAGCAACTGCGCCAGGCGCTGGTGGGTCAGGCGCACGCCGTCGGCCACGCTGGCGGCATTGACGCTGACCCGCAGCGGCAAGGTGTTGATGAACATGCCCAGGGCCTGCTCGGCCCCTTCGCCGCCTTCAAGACGGCCCAGCAGCACGGTGCCGAACACCACCTCTTCGCGGCCGGACAACTGCGCCAGCACCTGGCCCCAGGCCTGGTGCACCAGGCTGGCGACGCTGATCCCCAGTACCCTGGCCTGGGTGCGCAAGCGTTGTGCCAGGGTGATATCGAGCACGTGGTGATGGTCGTGCACCTGGCCGCCATCGCCACGCACATCGCGCAGGCCGAACACCTGCGTCGGCTCGTCGATATCGCCCAGCAGTGTCCGGAACAGCGTTTCCTGCGCTGGAATATCGGCGCCCAGGCAGGCCTGGGCCACGTAGTTGCGGTACGGCACGCCCGGTTCGGCCGGTACCGGCGCCCCTTGCAGGTAGCCTGTCAGTTCGCGCCCGATCACCTCCATCGCCACATGGTCGAGGACGATATGGTGGAGCCTTATTGCCGCCAGCAGGCCTGGCCCGTTCGGGTCCTGCCAGTGGTACAGGCGCACCAGCGGTGCCTGCGCCAGCGGCAAGCCATGCGCCACCGCAGCCTCGTCGGCCACCTCGAACACCGCCAGCGCGGTGCGCCGCCAGACTACCTGCACGGCCTGGGGCAGGCCCTCCCAGAGTACCGAGGTACGCAGCACATCGTGCCGGCCAATGACCTTGTTCAGGGCATCGACGAAGGCCTCCAGCCGCTCGCGGCTGGCAAAGGCCATGCGCGAGCCGAGCACATAGGGGTCGTGCTCCGGCGCGCTGAGGTGGTGGTAGAGGATGCCTTCCTGCAACGGCGCCAGCGGGTAGATGTCCTGCACGTTGGACGCGCCGCCCGGTACCGTGGCGACGATGCGGTCGATGGCGGTCTGCTCCAGCGCTACCAAAGGCAGCATGTCCGGCGTGATGTAGGTGCAATCGGTCGGGATCAGATTCGCTGGCACCTGCACCTGGCGGCTGTGGCCCAGGGTAGCCGCCAATGCTGCCACCGTCGGCTGGCCGAACAGCGTGCGCACGTCGGCTTGCAGGCCGGCCTGGCGCAGGCGTGCGGTCAGGCTCACGGCCAGCAGCGAATGGCCGCCCAGCTCGAAGAAGTTGTCGTGCCGACCGACTTGCTCGACACCCAGCAATTGCGCCCAGATATCGGCCAGCAGCCGCTCGGTCTCACCCTGCGGCGCTGCGTACTCGCGCCCCTGCACGTCCGGCACCGGCAACGCCTTGCGATCGGGCTTGCCGTTGGGGGTCAACGGCATCGCATCGAGGTGAATGAACAGCGCCGGCACCATGTATTCCGGCAACTGCGCCAGCAACAACGTACGCAGGTGATCGGCGGCTTGTGGCTCACCGGTGTGGTACGCCACCAGGCGCGGGCCGCTGTGCGGATGCTCGTGCACCAGCACCAGCGCCTCACGCACACCCACGATCCGGTTCAGGCAGGTCTCGATCTCGCCCGGCTCGATGCGCAGGCCGCGTAGCTTGATCTGGTGGTCGGTGCGGCCGAGGAACTCCAGCACACCGTCGTGGCGCTGGCGCACCAGGTCGCCGCTGCGGTACAGGCGATCACCTGCCAGGAACGGGCTGGCGATGAAGCGCTCGGCCTGTTGCTCCGCCAAGCCGAGGTAACCACGTGTCACCCCGGTACCGCCGATGTGCAACTGACCGGCCACACCGAATGGCACCGGTTGGTCATGGGCATCCAGCACGTACAGCCGCGTATTGTCGATCGGACGACCAATCGGCAGCGCACCGCGCGGCAGCGGATCCTGTGGTTCCAGGGTCCAGGCACTGCAATCCACCGTGGCTTCGGTCGGGCCGTAGACGTTGTGCAAGCGCGCCTGCGGCAGGCGCTCACGCACCTGACGGGCCAGTGCCTCGGTCAGTTCGCCGCCACCGCAGACGATATCGGTGAGGGAAGCACAACGCGCGCTGCCCGCCTGCTCGAGGAACTGTTGCAACAACGCCGGCACGAACTGCACCACACTGATCCGCTGCTGCTCGATCAGCTCGACCAGGTACTGCGGATCGCGCTGGCCATCCGGGCGTGCCAGCACCAGGCGCAGCCCGCTGCACAGCGGCCAGAACAACTCCCACACCGAGGCGTCGAAGCTCACCGGGGTCTTGTGCAGTACTGCCCCTTGGACCGGGAACAGCCCAGCGCTCCAGTGCACCAGGTTGACCACGTTGCGGTGCTCGACCATCACGCCCTTGGGCACGCCGGTGGAGCCAGAGGTGTAGATCACGTAGGCCAGGTGATCCGAAGTCAGGCCTGGTACCTGCGGGTTGCTGGCCGGCAGCGCCGCCCAGGTCGGTTGATCAAGGTCCACCAGCGTCGTCGGCGAACCCACCAGGGTACGGGTAGCGCCTTGTACCAGCACCGCCCGTGGCTGGCTGTCGCCGAGCATGTGGCTGATGCGCTCGGCCGGGTAGTCCGGATCGACCGGCACATAGGCGCCACCCGCCTTGAGAATGGCCAGCAGCCCAACCACCAGCGACAGGCCACGCTCGACACAGATTGCCACGCGATCATCGGGTTTGACCCCGAGTGCGATCAGGTGATGGGCAAGGCGGTTGGCCTGTTCGCTGAGCTGGCGATAGCTCAGTTGCGCACCATCCGCCTGCACGGCAATCGCTTCAGGCTGGCGCTCGGCCTGCCGTTCAAACAGCACATGCAGGGGCTGCGTCAAATCGTGGTCACGCTCGGTCGCGTTGCACGCCTGAAGCAGATGCTCACGCTCCTCGGGCAACAGCACCGGCACTTGCAGCAGCGCTTGCCGGGGTTGCACATCCAGGCCTTCGGCCAAGGCCAGCAGCACCTGCCGCAGTTGCGCGCAGATCCGCGCGGCGCCCACCGACGCCGGGGCCATGGCCACCAGGCGCAGCCTTTCACCCATGTCGTCCACGCTCAGGCTCAGCGGGTAGTTGCTGCGCTCCTGGCCATCGAGGAACTCGACCCCCTCCCATTCCAGGCGCCGCGCCTCGTCCACTTCACTGCCGTGGCGGTAGTTGAGCATGGCGCTGAACAACGGTGCCGGCGCGGCCACGCCACTGCAGCGCTGGGCCAGGGCCAGCGAGGCGTGCTCGTGCACCAGCAGCGCACTGAGGCGTTGCTGGGTCTGGCGCACGGCCTCTTCGAGCGTCAGCCCTGCCAGGTCCAGGCGCAGCGGCAAGGTGTTGATGAACATGCCCAGGGCGCGCTCGGCGCCCTCGCCCGCTTCCAGGCGCCCCAGCAGCACGGTGCCGAACACCACGCGGTCGGTGCCGCTGACCGCGGCCAGCAAGCGTGCATAGGCCAGGTGGAACAGGCTGGCGACGCTGATGCCCAGGCGCCGCGCCTGGTGCCGCAGTTGCGCGGCCAGGGCGTCATCCAGCCACAGCTGCGCCTCCTCGATACCCAGGCCGTCACCTTGCACGTCACCCAGGCCGAACGGCAGGGTCGGCTCGTCGATATCGCCCAGTTGCGCGCGGAAGAACGCCTCGTGCTCGGCCTGGCTGACGCCCAGGCGCGCCTGGGCCACGTAGTTGCGATACGGCACGGGCGCCTGGAGCGGTGTGCCAGCCCCTTGCAAGTAGCCCAGCAGCTCCTGGCCGATCACCTCCAATGCGGTGTGGTCGAGGACGATATGGTGGAACTGCAACAGCGCTTCGATGCGCTGATTGCCCGTCGCCGGGCCATGGAGCAGGCGAATCAGCGGTGCCTGCCCGATGTCGAGGGACTGCGCGCTCTGCGCGTCGAGCGGCGCGACCTGCAACGCGGCCTCGCGCCAGACCACCTGTACCGGCTGCGGCAAGCCATCCCACAGCACCGAGGTGCGTAGCACGTCATGGCGGGCGATGGCTTGGCGCAGCGCATCGGCAAATACATGCAGGCGCGCCGGGCTGTCGAAGGCAATGCGCGATTGCAGCACGTAGGGGTCGTGTTCCGGCGAACTGAGGTGGTGGTAGAGAATCCCCTCCTGCAACGGCGCCAGTGGGTAGATGTCCTGCACGTTGGCCGCGCCGCCCGGCACCGTGGCAACGATCCGCTCGATATCGGATTGCTCCAGCGTCACCAAGGGCAGCAGGTCTGGCGTGATATGCGTGCAGCCGGCCGGGATCAGGTTGGCCGGGACCTGCACCTGACGGCTTTGACCCAACGTGGCGGCCAGTGCGGCCACGGTCGGCTGGCCGAACAAGGTGCGCACATCGGCGTCCACGCCTGCCTGACGCAAGCGCGCGGTGAGGCTCACGGCCAACAGCGAATGGCCGCCCAGTTCGAAGAAGTTGTCGTGACGGCCGACGTGTTCGACACCCAGCACTTCGGCCCAGATCGCCGCCATCGCCACCTCGGTCTCGCCCTGTGGCGCGACATAGGCTTGTGGCGCCTGGAGCAACGGCTGTGGCAGTGCCTTGCGGTCGAGCTTGCCGTGAGGCGTCAACGGCATGGCCTCCAGGCGCGTGAAAGCCTGAGGCACCAGGTGCGCCGGCAGGCAGGATTGCAGGCCCTGGCGCAAGGCGTCGACATCGACCGTTGCCGCCTCGGTGAACCAGGCCAGCAGGCGCTCATCGCGTACCAGCACCACGGCGTCGACAACGCCCGCTTGGGCCTTCAGCGCCGCTTCGATCTCACCCAATTCCACCCGCACACCGCGAACCTTCACCTGGTCGTCGTTGCGCCCTTGGTAATCCAGGGTGCCATCGGCATTCCAGCGCACCAGGTCGCCGCTGCGGTACATCCGCGCCCCCGGTTCACCACTGAACGGGTCGGCGAGGAAGCGCTCCTCGGTCAGGTCGGGACGGTTGAAGTAGCCTCGGGCAACCTGGGCGCCCCCAATGTACAGTTCGCCGATCACCCCCACCGGCACCGGCTGGCGATGCGCATCCAGCACATAGGCCCGCAGGTTGGCGATGGGGTTGCCGATATGCAGCGCGCCGCCTGGAAGCAACGTACCGGCTGTCGCCACCACCGTGGTCTCGGTCGGGCCATAGTTGTTGACCAGGGCAAAGCCCGGGTCACGGTCAAACTGGCGCAGGCGGTCGCCACCCACCAGCAGTGTTTGCAAGGTCGGGTGCTGGCGCTCGCGGCGCAGCGCCTGCTCGGCCACCGGCGTCGGCAGGAAACTGACCTGCAGGGGTTGCGCCAGCCACCAGTCGAGCAACTCGTCCACGTGCTCACCGGCAATATGAGCCGGTGGCAGGTGCAGCACTGCTCCGCCGCACAGTGCCGGCCAGGCTTCGAAAGCCATGGCGTCGAAGCCGAAACCGGCGACGCTGGAGGTATGGCTGCCCGCCTGCAAGGCAAAGGCTTCGCGGTGCCAGTGCAACAGGTTGGCGAGGGTGTGGTGCTCGACCATCACGCCCTTGGGCTGGCCGGTGGAGCCCGAGGTGTAGATCACATAGGCCAACTGATGGTCGTCCAGCCCCGCCACGACGGGGTTGCTGTCGCGCTCATCGAGCCAGGCGCCGTCATCCAGGTTGACGGCCGGGACCTCGCCGACCAACGCTGCGGTGGGCGACTCGACCAATACCAGCGCCGGCCTGCTATCGCTCAGCAGGTAGGCGATACGCTCGGCCGGATACCCCGGATCGACCGGCACATAGGCGGCTCCGGCCTTGAGCGCGGCGAGCATGGCCACAAGTCGTTGCGGACCCCGTTCAAGGCATAGCGCCACCCGGTCGCCACAGGCGACGCCGTGCTCGATCAGATAATGGGCCAGGCGGTTGGCGCGCAGGTTCAGCTCGCCGTAGCTCAGCCGCCGCTCGCCCTGCACCACCGCCAGCGCCTCGGGCGCCGACGTGGCACATGCCTCGACCAGCGCGTGCACGGTCTGCCCCTGGGGATAGGCCTTGGCGGTGGCGTTGAAGTCCACCAGTACCTGGCGCAATGCCTGGTCATCGAGCATCGGCACCCGGTCGAGCGCCTGCCCTGGGGCATACTCCAGTGCCTGTAACAGCTGGGCCAGCACATTGACCATCCCGTTCGCGACCAGGGCGGCATCGATGCCTTCGACGGCCAGCACGCTCAGGCCGAAGCCTTCGCCCAGGTCGTCCACGCTCAAGGTCAGCGGGTAGTTGCTGCGCTCCTCGCCGCCCAGCAGACGCACGCCCTGCCAGATACCCTCGCCGTCGCGGGCGACGTCCCCTGCGCTGTGGCGATAGTTGAGCAAGGCGCTGAACAGCGGCGCCGAGGCCGCCACGCCGCTGCAACGCTGGGCCAGCGCCAACGGTGCGTGTTCATGGCCGAGCAGCGCCGACAGGCGCTGGTGAGTGGCCTGCAAGGCCTGCTCCAGCGGTTGCGAGGTCTCCACCCGCAACGGCAAGGTATTGATGAACATGCCCAGCGCCCGGTCGGCGCCTTCGCCGCCCTGCAGGCGGCCCATCAGCACGGTGCCGAACACCACGTCATGGCGACCGGCCAACACGCCCACCACGCGGGCCCAGGCCAGGTGCACCAGGCTGGCGGCGCTGACCCCACGTGCCCGGGCTTGCGCGCGCAGCGCCATGGCCAACTTGGGCTCCAGGGTCAAGCCGGCGTGTTCGATGCGACCGCCGTCGCCCTGCACATCGGCCAGGCCGAACGGCAGGGTCGGCTCGTCGATATCGCCAAGCTGCTCACGGAAGAACGCCTCATGGCTGGCCGCGTCATCAGCGAGGCACACCTGGGCGACGTAGTTGCGATACGGCACCGCGGCCGGCAAGGTCGCGCCCCGGCCATCGAGCAGTGCCTGCATTTCCTCACCGACCACGGCCATGGCCGCGTGGTCCAGGGTCAGGTGGTGGAACTGCAGGATCGCCACCCATTCGCCGTGGCGTGGATCCTCGGCATAGACCAGCCGCAACAGCGGTGCCTGCGACAGGTCCAGGCGCTGCTGGCGGGCATCGAAGCGCGCTTGCAGCTGCTCGATCACTGCTTCCTCACCCAACCCGCTGACCGCGACAGTCTCCAGCCGGGCCTCGCGCCAGACCACCTGCACTGGCTGCGCCAGCCCCTCCCAGACCACCGACGTGCGCAGGATGTCATGCCGCGCGACCACCTGTTGCAAAGCCTGCGCCCAGGTTTGCAGACGCGCCAGGCTGTCGAAGGCCAGCCGTGACTGGAGCAGGTACGGGTCGCCCTGCTCGGCGCTCAGGTGGTGGTAGAGAATCCCTTCCTGCAACGGCGCCAGTGGGTAGATTTCTTGCACGTTGGCGGCGCCGCCAGGCACCGTGGCGACAATGCGGTCGATACTGGCCTGGTCGAGGTCGATCAGGCTGAGCATGTCCGGGGTGATGTGGGTCGCGCCCACTGGCACGCGGTTGGCCGGCACCTCGACCTCCCGACCACTGCCCACGGCGGCAGCCAGCGCGGCCAGGGTCGGCTGGGCAAACAGCACGCGCACGTCGGCCGTGAGCCCGGCTTTGCGCATACGCTCGATCAGGCTCACCGCCAGCAGCGAATGGCCGCCCAGCTCGAAGAAGTGATCGCGGCGCCCGACCCGCTCGACCTTGAGCAGCTCGGCCCAGATCGCCGCCAGGGTGGTTTCCACCTCGCCCTGTGGTGCCTCGAAGGCGCGGCTGACCACGGACGCGCTATCGGGTTGCGGCAAGGCGCGGCGGTCGAGCTTGCCGTTGGCGGTCAGTGGCAGCGCCTCCAGTTGTACATAGGCCGACGGCAGCATGTAGTCCGGCAGCTGGCCTTGCAGCTGCTGGTGCAGCTCGGCGATTGCTTCATGGCCGGTGAAATAAGCCACCAGGCGCTTGTCGCCCGGGCTGTCCTCGCGCAGCACCACGGCCACGTCGCGCACACCCGCGCACGCCGCCAGGCGCGCCTCGATCTCGCCCAGTTCGATCCGGAAGCCACGCAGCTTGACCTGCTGGTCGGCGCGCCCCAGATAGCGCAAGGTGCCGTCGGCCTGCCAGCAGGCCAGGTCGCCACTGCGGTACATGGTCCCGCCGTGGAACGGGTCGGCCAGGAAGCGCTCGGCGGTCAGCTCGGGCTGGCCCAGGTAGCCCAGGGCCACGCCGTCGCCGGCGATGTACAACTCGCCCACCGCGCCTACCGGCAGCAATTGCCGACGGGCATCGAGCACATAGCAGCGGGCGTTGCCGATCGGCTTGCCGATGGGGATGCTGCCCTCGCCCACGCTGACGATCTCGTGGGTGGTGCTGAAGGTGGTGGCCTCGGTCGGGCCGTAGCCGTTGAGCAGGTGTTGCGGCGCGCCATCACGCAGCACGCGGGCAATCACTGCCGGGTCCAATACATCGCCGCCGACCATCAGGTAACGCAGCGTACGGAATGCCGGCAGCAGGTCGTCGGCGAACTGGTGGAACAGTCCGGCGGTCATCCACAGCACGGTCACGCCTTGGGCCAACAGTGCGTCGCCGAGGGCCTGGCGCGACAGCACCTGGTCCTGGTCGATCACCACCACCGCGCTGCCGTTGAGCAGCGGTGCCCAGACTTCCAGGGTGCTGGCGTCGAACGCCGGGTTGGAAGCAAACGCCACCCGGTCCTGACTGTTGAAATCGGCAAAACCGTTGTTGATGGCCAACCGCACGATGGCCCGGTGCGGCACCTGCACGCCCTTCGGTGTGCCGGTGGAGCCGGAGGTGTACATGATGTACGCGGCGCTGCCGGCGTCCACCGCCAGGTTCAGGGGTTCGCTCGCATAACGATCCAGATCGAGACCATCCAGTTCTACCCGACGTGCGCCCTCCACCAAAGGCTGGTCGGCGTGGGTCAGCAACACCACCGCCTGGCTGTCCGCGACCATGAACGCCTGGCGTTCAACCGGGGCGTTGCCGTCCAGCGGCACGAACACCGCCGCGCATTTGCTCACGGCCAGCTGGGCCGCCAGCAGGTCGAAAGACCGCGGCAGCAGCAAGGCCACCCGGTCGCCGGGTTGCACGCCACCTTCGACCAGAGAACGGGCCAGGCGATTGGCCTGGACGTCAAGCTGGGCATAGCTCCAGCGCTGCTGCCCATGCACTGCCGCCAACGCCTGCGGCGTGCGCAGGGCATGGTCTTCGAACAACCGGTGCAGCGGTTGGCCACGAGGATAGTCACGTACCGTGGCATTGAACTGATGCAGCAGGCGATCACGTTCGGCTGCCGGTACGCCATGCAGGCTGTGCAAGGCGCTCGAAGGCGCCTGTTCAAGCGCCGTGACCACCTGTTCGAGGGCCAGGTGCAGCAACTGGCAGACTTGGTCACCCGCCACCGGCGCCACCGCCTGAACCGTCAAGCGCAAATCACTGCCGAAGTCATCGACGCTGACCACCAAGGGGTAGTTGCTGCGCTCCTGCGCCTCCAGCAACTCGATGCCTTGCCATACCGGCCCCTGGGTCGACTGCCCCGCGCTGTGGCGATAGTTCAGCAGGCTGGTGAACAGCGCTTGCGAAGCCGGCACGCCACTGCAGCGCTGGGCCAACGCCAACGACGCCTGCTCATGGGCCAGCAGGTGCGCCAGCCGTTCATGGGTCAGGCGCACGCCATCGGCCACGCCGCCGGCACCGACACTGACCCGCAGCGGCAAGGTGTTGATGAACATGCCCAGCGCCCGGTCGGCGCCCTCGCCGCCTTGCAGGCGACCGAGCAACACGGTGCCGAACACCACCTCTTCGCGGCCGGACAGTTGCGCCAGCACCTGGCCCCAGGCCTGGTGCGCCAGGCTGGCGACACTGACACCCAGCGCCCTGGCCTGCTCGCGCAGGCGGGCGGCCAGCGTCGATGCCACAGGCAGGCGGCTGTCGCTCACCGGCTGGTTGCCGACCGTGGCCTCACGCAGGCCATACACTTCGGTCGGTTCGTCGATATCCCCCAGCAGCTCGCCAAACAGGGCTTCATCACCCTCACGGTCCGCGCCCAGTCGCGCCTGGGCCACGTAGTTGCGGTAGGCAATGCTCGGTGGCAAGTCGTCCCGGCCCTGCAGCAGGGCCCCGACCTCGGCCACCAGCTGCTCCACGGCCGTGTGGTCGAGCAGGATGTGGTGCAGCAGCAAGGTAGCCTCCAACCAGCCGCCCTCGACACGACTGCTCAAGCGCATCAATGGCGCGCGCCCCAGATCCAGGCGTGGCACCTCCAGCGCAGCCGTCAGCTGCAGCGGCGCCTCGCGCCAGACCACCTGCACGGCTTCCTCCAGGCCCTGCCAGTGCACGCTGGTGCGCAGGATGTCATGGCGGGCGATGACCCGGTTCAACGCCACCACAAATGCATCCAGCGCGGCCTGCCCGGCGAAGGCCAGGCGCGCCTGCACCACGTAGGGGTCGGCGCCTTCGCTGGCCAGGTGGTGGTAGAGGATGCCCTGTTGCAGCGGGGCCAGGCCGTAGATGTCCTGGACATTGGCCACACCACCAGGGATGCGCATCAGCAGCGTATCGATGGCGTTCTGGTCGAGGCTGGCCAGGGGCAGCATGGCCGGGGTGATGCGTGCGCAGTTCGCGGGGATGAGGTTGTCCGGCACCGTGACCGGCGCCTGCCCGCCCACGGCGGCGGCCAGCGTTGCCACGGTGGGCCGGCCGAACAGGACGCGCACATCGGCATTCAACGCCTGCTGGCGCATGCGCTCCACCAGCCGCACCGCCAGCAGCGAATGCCCACCCAGCTCGAAGAAATTGTCATGCCGCCCTATGCGCTCCACACCCAGCAGGTCCGACCAGATGGCCGCCAGCCGTTGTTCGGCCTCGCCCACGGGCGCTTCGTACTGTCGCGTTTGCGCCTCCGGTGCCGGCAATGCCTTGCGATCGAGCTTGCCGTTGGGGGACAGCGGCATGGCGTCGAGATGCATGTACAGCGCGGGCACCATGTACTCCGGCACGTGCTCCAGCAGTGCGTCACGCAGGTGTTCGGCGGGGTGCTCCACACCACAGTAGTAGGCCACCAGGCGCGGGCCGCTGTACGGATGCTCGTGCACCAGCACCAGCGCTTCGCGCACACCCGCGACAGCATTCAGGGCCATCTCGATCTCGCCAGGTTCGATACGCAGGCCGTGCAGTTTGATCTGCTGGTCGGTGCGGCCAAGGAACTCGAGGACACCGTCCTCGCGCTGGCGCACCAGGTCGCCACTGCGGTACAGGCGTTCGCCCTTGACGAACGGGCTGGCGATGAAGCGCTCGGCCTGCTGCTCCGGCAAACCAAGGTAACCGCGCGTCACCCCGCCCCCCCCAATATGCAGGTGCCCGGCGACGCCCCAGGGCAATGGCTGGTCGGCACTGTCCAGCACGTACAGCCGGGTGTTGTCGATCGGCCGACCGATCGGCAGCGGGCCTGGTGGCAGCGGATCCCGTGGTTCCAAGGTCCACACGCTGCAATCCACCGTGGTTTCGGTCGGCCCGTAGACGTTGTGCAAGCGCGCCTGCGGCAGACGCTCGCGCACCAGGCGGGCCAGCGCCTCGGTCAGCTCGCCACCACCACAGACGATATCGGTGAGGGAAGCGCAACGCTCACTGCCCGCCTGTTCGAGGAATTGCTGCAGCAGCGCCGGCACGAACTGCACCACGCTGACCTGCTGCTGTTCGATCAACTCGACCAGGTACTGCGGATCGCGCTGCCCCTCCGGGCGCGCCAGCACCAGGCGCAGCCCACTGCACAGCGGCCAGAACAACTCCCACACCGAAGCGTCGAAGCTCACCGGGGTCTTGTGCAGTACCGTGCCTGCGGCCGGGAACAACCCGGCGCTCCAGTGCACCAGGTTGGCCACGTTGCGGTGCTCCACCATCACGCCCTTGGGCACGCCGGTGGAACCAGAGGTGTAGATCACATAGGCCAGGTGGCGCGGTGTCAGTTCAGGCACCAGGGGATTGCGCCCAGGCAATGCGCCCCAGGTCGGCTGGTCGAGGTCGACCCTTGGTACCTCGGCGGTCCCTGGAACAGCACGCGTGGCAGTGTGCACCAGCACCGCGACCGGCGCGCTGTCGCCCAGCATGTGGCGGATGCGTTCGCCCGGATAGGCCGGGTCGACCGGCACATAGGCGCCACCGGCCTTGAGGATGGCCAGCAAACCGACAAGCAAGGACGGCCCGCGCTCGACGCAGATCGCCACGCGGTCGTCCACCTTCACGCCCAGCCCGATCAGGTGGTGGGCCAGGCGGTTGGCCTGCTCGTTGAGCTGGCCATAGGTCAGTTGCCCGTCTTCGGCCTGGACCGCGATGGCCTGCGGCTGCGCCTGCGCCCGGTGCTCGAACAACGCGTGCAGCGGCAGGTCCAGGTCATGGGCCACCGCCGTGGCGTTGCAGTCCGCCACCAGGTGCTGGCGCTCCCCCGGTGTCAGCACCGGCAAGCGCAGCAAGGGCAAGTCCGGCTCGCCTTCGAGCGCCTCGACCAGGCTTTCGAAGACCTGCTCCAGCTGCTCGCACAGGCGCTCGGCGCCCCAGGCGGCAAGCGCCTGGACGGTCAGGCGCAAGTCCTCCCCAAGATCATCGACCGCCAGGCTCAACGGGTAGTTGGTCCGCTCCTCGGCACCGACCACATCGATCCCCGGCGCCACCGCGATCACCTCGGCGGCATCGCCCGCGGCGCTGTGCCGGTAGTTGACCATGCTATTGAACAACGGCGTCGGCGCGACCACGCCGCTGCAACGCTGCGCCAAGGCCAGCGGCGCCTGCTCGTGGCCCAGCAGGGCGGTGAGCACGCGATGGGTGGCCAGCAACCCCTCGCGCACGCCCTGCCCGCCCAGGTCGACGCGCAACGGCAAGGTATTGATGAACATCCCCAGCGCCTGCTCGCTGCCCTCGCCGGCCGCCATGCGCCCGAGCAGCACGCTGCCGAACACCACCGACTCACGCCCGGACAGTGCCCCAAGCAGACGTGCCAGGCCAAGGTGCATGACACTGGCCGGGCTCACCCCCAGAAGACGTGCTTGGGTACGCAGACGGAGGCAGAGCGCGGGCGCCAAGGTCAGCCGTGCCTCTTCCACCGGCTGGTTGCCCACTTCGTGTGCAGCGAAAGCCAGGGTCGGCTCATCGATGTCCGCCAGCATCGTCCGGAAGAACGCTTCATGGGCCTGTTCATCACGGGCCAGGCGGGTCCGGGCCAGCAGGTCGCGGAACGGCACGGGGGCCGGCAACTGCTCGCCTCCGCCGGCCAGGCAGGCCTGGATCTCCCGGCGCACGATATCCAGCCCGGTGTGGTCCATCACCGTGTGGTGGAACAGCAACAGCGCCACCACCTGCCCGCCCTGCTCGACCGCGTGCACCAGCCGCAATAGCGGCGCCTGGCCCAAGTTCATGCGGTAGTGGCGGGCGTCATGACGTGCACGCAGTTGGGCCAGTGCGTCCCCCTGCGCCTCGAAGCCGATCCGTTCGCTACTGAGCGGCGCCCGGCGCCAGACCACCTGCAACGGCTCGTCCAGGCGTTCCCAGACCAATGCCGTGCGCAGGATGTCATGCCGCTGGATCACCCAGTCCAGCGCCTCGGCGAACGCCTCCAGATGTGCTTCGCTGGCCAGGCGCAACTGCGCCTGCAGGATGTACGGGTCGCCGTCGTGGCTGGCCAGATGGTGGTACAGCATGCCCTCCTGCAAGGGGGCCAGGGGATAGATGTCCTGCACGTTGGCCGCCCCGCCAGGCACCGTGGCGACGATGCGGTCGATGGCGGCCTGGTCGAGGTCGACCAGCGGCAACATGGCCGGGGTGATGCGCAGCGCCGGGCTCAGCCAATCGTTGCCCTGATCGGCGAGCATCTCCAGCAAAGCCTGCTTGTGCGCCGCCAGGGCATCCCACAGGGCGTCGTCGAGGGCATCGTCATCGCCGTCGACGATCAGGTCGGCCTCCTCGCGCTGAAGCCTGATCGCACGGGTAGAGAGCGTTGCCATGAGTTCGCTGAAGAGCATCGGTAAGCATCCTGCTTTGCCAGTCGGAAATGCTCGGAACGCTAATGGATCGGGGGTGGGGGGGATGACATGGGAAGGGGGGACAAAGGCCTGGCCTGCCTGGGCGCCTTGCGGCGCATCGCGGATGAATCCGCTCCTGCACATACCTCGCAGACCATGGTCGTAAGCTCTGTGCCTACGACGGTAGGAGCGGATTCATCCGCGATGCGGCGCGCGGGCGGCGCTCGATCTCATCGGCGCCGCAACAACCTCGACGAACACCTGCAAAGGCCTGTCGCTCAGAGCGCGTTGACCGCCAGCAACTGCGTCAGCACATCGGCCAGCGCCTTGACCATCACATCCGCCGTCGGCCGATGCACGATCACGATCTCGTAGCTGTCGACCTCCGGCAGCCCCTGCGCGCTGCCCAGCACCCGGTGGTCGGCGGTCGCCGCCCGTGGCGGCAGCAAACTGATGCCCATGCCATCGGCCACCGCGGCCTGGATACCGCTCAGGCTCGAACTGGTGAAACTGATGCGCCAGCGTCGCCCCATGCCTTCGATCGCGCTGATCATGTCGTCACGGTACAAGCCGCGTGGCGGGAAAGTCACCAGGGGTATGGGGTCGAGGTCGAAGGATGGCGCGCGCTCACTGTCGATCCACTGCAACCGCTCAGGCCAGCAGGCCACGCCTTCCCGGCTGTTGCGTCGCTGCTTGAGCAGCACCAGGTCCAGCTCGCCATTGTCATAGGCCTGGCTCAGGTCGCGGCACAGGCCGCTGGTGACTTCCAGCTTGACTTGCGGGTGGCGCCGGCTGAACGCCGCCAAGGCATTGGTGGTACGCCCCCCCACGAAATCCTCGGGCACGCCGAGGCGCACGGTGACGCCGACCATCGCCCCGGCCAGGGCCTCGAGCATCTGGTCGTTCAAGGCCAGCATATGGCGGGCGTAACCCAGCAACGTCTGACCGGCATCGGTGGGCAGCACATCGCGATTGCCACGTACCAGCAGGCGATGCCCGACCATGTCTTCCAGGCGCCGGACTTTCTGGCTGATGGTGGACTGGGTAGAGTGCAGGCGCGCCGCCGCGGTGGTGAAGCTGCCGCAATCGGCGACCACGACGATGGCGCGGAGCAGATCGAGGTCGAACAGGGCCCTATTCGGTTTTGCGCTGATGGACATTCAAGTATTCGGTTTGTGAATGGCAAAGCGGAGTTCTACCATGCCCCTTGGCGCCCGACAACCGTAGGAGCCAGCTTGCTGGCGAAGCGGGCAACAGGTTGGCTGGCACCGGCTGCGCCGGTGTTCGCCGGCAAGGCCGGCTCCTACCTGTCGCACAAATACCCCGTGGGAGAGGGTTCACTCCACCGCCTCGAACGGCAACCCCACGTAGTTCTCGGCAATGTTCGCCAACCCCGCCGGCGAACTCAGGAAGTATTCGCGGTCAGCCTCCTGCATCTTGCGGTCCCAGTCATCCTGCTGGTCGCCGAAGTCATGCAACAGCTGGGTCATGAACCAACTGAAACGCTCCCCCTTCCATACCCGGCGCAAGGCCAGGGGTGAATAGTGGGCCAGCAGGTCGGTGCGCCCTTCGCGGTACACCTTGACCAGGATCCGGTACAGGTAATTGACATCCGAGGCCGCCAGGTTCAGCCCCTTGGCGCCTGTGGGCGGGACGATGTGGGCAGCATCGCCGACCAGGAACAGCCGGCCATGCTGCATGGGTTCGACCACATGACTGCGCAGCGGCGCGATGCTTTTCTCCAGCGCGGGGCCGGTCACCAGGCGCGCCGCGACTTCTTGCGGCAGGCGTGCCTTGAGCTCACCCCAGAAACGCGAATCCGGCCAGTCTTCCACCCGCTCCTCGAGCGGCACCTGCAGGTAGTAGCGGCTGCGGGTCTGGGACCGTTGGCTGCACAACACGAAGCCACGGTCATGGTGGGCGTAGATCAGTTCGTGACTGACGGGCGGCGTGTCGGCCAACAACCCCAGCCAACCGAACGGGTAGACCCGCTCGTACGCCTTGAGCACCCCTGCCGGAATGCTCTGCCGGGAGACGCCGTGAAAACCGTCGCAACCGGCGATGTAGTCACAGTCGACCCGCTGCAAACGGCCATCCTTCTCGAATGTCAGGTACGGTCGTGTCGTGTCGATGTCATGGGGCTGCACCGCGCCGGCTGAATAGATGATCGGCGCGCCGCCCTGTTCGCGGGCCTGCATCAGGTCGCGGGTTACCTCGGTCTGGCCGTACACCATGACCGTCTTGCCGCCCGTCAGGGCCTTGAGGTCCAGGCGCTGGCGGCGACCGCCGACCACCAGTTCGACACCCTCGTGGACCAGGCCTTCGCGGTCCATGCGCGCCGCCACTCCCGCCTCGCGCAGCAGGTCGACGGTACCCTGCTCCAGCACCCCGGCGCGAATGCGTCCAAGCACGTAGTCCGGCGCCTGACGCTCGACGATCAGCGTGTCGATACCGGCCCTGTGCAACAGTTGACCGAGCAGCAGGCCGGAAGGACCCGCACCGATGATTGCAACCTGAGTTTTCATTGTTGTTGTCTCTTCCTGGCGATGCCGGCCCACGACTGGCAGCGACCGGGCATCTGCTGTTAAGGTTTGCCTCCGCATTTTTAATGGCAAAACACGCGCACAAAGTGTGATTTTCAGTTTGAAAACTGCACTTTTACGAAAAACGTTCGATTAACGAACAGGCCTCCCATGCTGACAGCCCTTCCTGGCATCCCGCTATTCCAACTGTATGGCGAGAGCCACACGCGACCCGACACCGACCTGCTGCACTGCGAGTCGATCTCCGCGCGCAGCCGTCTGCACCACTGGGAAATCAAGCCGCACCGCCACGCCGAGCTGCTGCAGCTTCTTTATGTGCATCGGGGCGAGGCGCAAGTGGAAATCGAGGGTTCGCGCAGCGTCATTTGCCAACCGGCCATCCAGGTGGTTCCCCCCCTGACCGTCCATGGCTTTCGCTTCAACGAGGACATCCAGGGCCATGTACTGACGTTTGGTACAACCCTGGTGGCCGAGCTTGAGCAGCGTCTCGGTGCCCCACTCAGCGTGCTGGCCGCGCCGGGCTGTTATCCGCTGGGCCAGGCGCATCGGCGCCTGCACACCCTGATCGACGCCCTGCAACAGGAATACCAGGGCAATGCCCCGGCACGGGCTGCGATGCTGCAGGCGTTGGTCACCACACTGATGGTCTGGATCAGCCGCCAGCAACACGACCAGCCGCCGCGCAATCGAGGCGAGCGTGACCGCCGACTGCTTGGCCTGTACCAGCGCCAGGTCGAAGCGCACTACCGCGAGCACCTGTCTGTCGATACCTTCGCCGCCCGCCTGGGAATCACCAGTGCACAACTCAACCAACTGTGCCGGGAGCTGACGGGCCAGAGCGCGTTGCAGGTCATCCACCAGCGCCTGCTGCTCGAAGCCCGGCGCAACCTGGTGTATACCCGCATGAGCATCGGGCAGCTGTCGGACAATCTGGGCTTCAGCGACCCGACCTACTTCGCCCGTTTCTTCAAGCGCCTGAGTGGGCAGACCCCCAACGGCTTCCGACGCTCAGCCCCCTGCGCGTGACCGCATCGGTCGTGCAAACCCGCGCGGTTGCAATTCACGCCAGGCTGTCCCAAGCTCTGGCCTCCCCTATGCCGCAGAACGTCCGATGCCCAGACGCCAGCTCATCCTGATCGCCCTGCTGCTCCTGATCCTGGTACCAGGCGTGCTCGTCTATTGGTGGCATGCACCGCAACCCACGCCGGCCAGCGTGCCCCCGCACAGCTACGCCAAGGCCCTGCGCCAGGCCCATGACGGCCAGCCCGGCGCCGCGCGCGTGCTGTACCAGCAGTTGCAACGTGACGATCTGGCGCCGATCCGCCGTGCCGCACTGTACGCCGAACTGCCCAACTACCCTTCTCCCCAGGCGCTGAAGCTGGCCCAGCAGGATCTTGAACACGCCGACCCCATGGTCCGCCGAGCAGCTATCGCCAGCATTCGTCGATTGCTGCCGGCGGCCCAGCGCAGCCTGGTGCTCGGGCCGCTGCTGGAGGATGACGAGCAAAGTGTGCGCTTCGCCGCGGTCGATGCCCTGCTCGGCCTCGACCCGGATGCCATCGGCCTGTATTTCGGCACCCTGCAGGACGCGCTGGAACAGTACGAACAGACACTTGAGCAGCAGCCCGACGATGCTGGCGCGCAGGTTCACCTGGCCAGGCTGTACATGCATGAGCAAGCGTTCGAACCCGCGACCCGAGCCCTGCAGCGCAGTCTCAGCCTGGCACCCGAGGGGTTGGATGCCCTGGCTACCCAGGTGCGCCTGCTTGAACGGCAGGGCCAGCACGATGCCTCGCGCCAGGTGCTGGCCAAGGCCCTGGCATTGCGCCCGGACTCGGCGTTCCTGCAGTACGAACTGGGGCTGTGGCTCACGCGCCACGAACAGCAGGAATATGCCCTGCTCGCGCTCGCCAGGGCCGTAGAGCTGGAACCGGACAACAGCGACTACCGCTATACCCTCGCCGTCACCCTGCACCAGCTCGAGCAAGTGGATGCCGCACAGAAGCAGCTGGAGGCCGTCCTCAACCACGAACCGGCCAATCGTCGAGCGCGGATCCTGCTGATCCAGTACTGGAAAGAGACCGGCCAGTTGCAGAACGTCCAGGTGCTGCTCGCCGAACTGGAGCGGCAGAACCCGGACGACCCTTACCTGCAGCAGGGCCTCTGAAGACGAATGGGCAGAACCAAGTTCACTCCTGCAGGATGCGGTGAACCTGCCCGACCAGGGTCTCCAGCGAAAACGGCTTGATCAGCAAGGCGATACCCGGCTCGTCGAGCAGGGTCTGCTCCACGGGGTGATCAGTGAAACCTGTGATGAACAGGATCTTCTGCTCCGGCTTGATCAGGCGCAACGCCCTGGCGACCTGGCTGCCACTGAAGCCGCCTGGCAAACCAATATCGGTGATCACCAGATCGAACGGCCCGGCATGACGGAATTGCCCCAATGCCGCGTTGGCGTCAGTCACATCGCACACCTCGAAGCCACGCTCTACCAGCACTTCCTTCATCAAGTTACGCAGATTGACTTCATCATCGACCAACAGCACACGCTCGCCCAGCCCTTGCCCAGTCTCCTGTGGCAGCGGCTCGGGCAGCGTGCCCTGGAACCTGGGGAACATCAGCACTACCCGCATGCCTTTGTCCTCGATCGACTCGATCCAGGCCTGCCCCCCCGACTGGCGGACGAAACCATGGACCATGGGCAAACCGAGCCCGGCACCCTGGCCCAGTGGTTTGGTCGTGAAAAACGGTTCGAAGGCGTGCTCCAAGTCCTCTTGCGACATGCCATGGCCATCATCTTCTACCTGAATCAGCACATAGTCACCAGCCGGGACCCCGGCCAGCCCTTCCGTGGCGACGGCAAGTCTTTCATTGACGGTACGAATCGCTACGTTGCCACGGCCCAGGCAGGCATCACGCGCATTGGCGCATAGATGCAGTAGCGCATTGCGCAGTTGGTCAGGGTCGAGCTGGACGGGCCAGGGGGCTACGTCGAGCTGCCAGTCCAGGTTCATCTGACCGCCCAGGGCCTGTTGCAGGACGGGTTGCGCCTCGCGCAGCACACGATTGACATCCATCGCCACTGGCGAGAGTGGCTGGCTGCGGGCAAATGCCAGCAGGTTGAGGGTCAGGCCGATGGCCCGCTGGGCACATTCACGGGCCATCCGCACGTAGCTGTCCAACCGCTCCAGGCGCCCTTGGGCGATACGTCGTTCCAACAGCTCCAGGCTGCTGCCGACCCCGGACAGCACGTTGTTCATCTCATGCGCCAGGCCTCCGGCCACGCTGACCACCGACTCCATGCGTTGGCTATCACGCAAGGCCGCCTCGGCAAGGCGTTGGACGGCCTGCCGCTCATGGGTGATATCCCGCCCCACGAGAATTGGGAACTCCTGACCAGGTGTCGCACCCCACCGGAACCAGCAGTAATGGCCTTCAAAGTGGCGCATCCGTGCTTCGAAGGCGTTCGTGACAATCCCCTGCTCAAGTGCCATGAGTGCCAGCTGCACCTCGCTGCGATCAGCAGGGTGGAACAGCTCCAGCAAGGGCCCCTCGACCTGCGCTGCCTGCTCCCAGCCCAGCAACCTGGACCAGGCAGGGTTGGCCGTGCGCAAGCGCAGCTCGCCGTCGAGTATCAGCATCACATCCGGAGACAATTGCCAGGTATGTTCAGTATCGGCCAGGTAATGCGCCAGTTGCCCCTCGAAGGACTGCGCCAGATCGCGCCACTCTCGCGTGCTCTGCACGCTCGCCGTAGTGTCGAGCAACGCGTGCAGAAATCCGGCGACAGCCCCTTGATCATCGCGGATCGGCGAATAGCAGCAAGTGAACCACGCCTGTGTTTCCCTGCCGCCACGCGATACTGTCAGCTCTGTGTTCTCCACCAGACTGCCTTGCCCTTCCAGGGCTTTGAACACGACGCCCCCCATGTGGTCCCAGGCGTTGTGCCAAAGCTGGTCGAAGCTGTCGCCCTGAGCGGCGCTTTTGCGCCCCAACAACGCCAGGTAGGCATCGTTGTGAATCACCGTCAGATCCGCCCCCCACACCAATGCCTTGGGGAAAGGTGCCAGCAACAACATGTCGACGGCGATACGCAAGGTCGGTGGCCACTGCGTCACAGGCCCCAGCGGCGTGCGTCCCCAGTCGAAACGGGTAATCGCTTCGCTCATCCGCGCCGCAACCGGGGACGCGGGCGCCAGATGTATCACCTGGATGCCTCCGGGCAGAGGCGATGCGTCAGCGGCCAATATCTTCATTCCACAGTTGCGGCTTTGCCTCGATGAACTGCTGCATCAAGGTTCGGCAGGTGTGGTCGTGGCGAACGTCGAGCGCCACGCCTCGGCTCTTGAGCAGTTGCTCTTCGCCCAGGAATGTTTCGTTCTCGCCGATGACCACGCGCTTGATGCCGTAAAGAAGAATCGCGCCACTGCACATGGCGCAGGGCGACAAGGTGGTGTAGAGGGTCGCCTCCTGGTAGACACTGGCCGGCTGACGCCCGGCGTTTTCCAGGGCGTCCATCTCGCCGTGAAGGATGGTGCTGCCCTTCTGCACCCGACGGTTATGCCCCCTGCCGATGATCTTGCCGTCGTGCACCAGCACCGAGCCGATGGGGATCCCCCCTTCTGCCAGCCCCTTGCGGGCTTCGTCGATGGCCGCCTGCATGAATGCGGAGGTGTCCTGTTCCATGGTGTCGCCCCGTAATGCGGTTGATGTGCAGCAGCCTAGCACAGCGTCGGAATGCCATGGCACCTTGGCAATCGACGGCTATGCTCAATAGGCTTTCCCCTGCCGGTTAATGATTCTCACTGGTTTCAATGGGCATGCGAACATGAACAAGAAGATCCTGATCGTGCTGACCAATACCGCCAAGTACCCCGATCTCAAGCGGGCCACAGGGTTGTGGCTGGGTGAGGCCGTGCACTTCGTCGACAAGGTGCAACAGGCCGGCTACACGGTCGACTATGTCAGCCCGGCGGGTGGCTACGTGCCCATCGACCCGCACAGCCTGCAGATGGCACCGGAGCTGGACTGGCAGTGGTACAACGACAAGGCTTTCATGAACCGCCTGGGTGCCACCCTGAACCCGACCCAGGTCAAGGCCGAACACTACAGTGCGATCTATTACACCGGCGGCCATGGCGTGATCTGGGATTTTCCCGGCAACCAGCCATTGCAGGAGCTGGCGCGGCACATTCACGAGCGCGGCGGCGTGGTCGCCTCGGTATGCCATGGTGCGGTGGGGCTGTTGAACATCAAGCTCAGCGATAACACCCTGCTGCTCAGGGAGCGGGAGGTGACGGGCTTCTCCAACACTGAGGAGAAACTCGCCGAGCTGGATAGCATAGTGCCGTTCCTGACAGAGAACGAACTGGGCGCGCGCGGCGGCAAATACCGCAAGGCGGAAGATCCATGGATGCCTTTCGTGGTCGAGGACGGCAGCCTGATCACCGGGCAGAACCCAGCATCTACTTCTAAAGTGGCCGAGGCGGTCCTGCGCTACCTGGGCGCCAGGAAGTAGCCAGAAACAGCGCGGGGCAAGCCCGCTCCCACACCTTGACTGGCGTGGGAGCGAGCTTGCCCCGCGATGGGAGTTGCAGGCGAAGCGTGTTACTCGACGTTCAGCACGCCACGGCGCACCTGGTCACGCTCGATCGACTCGAACAGCGCCTTGAAGTTGCCCTCGCCGAAGCCATCGTCGCCCTTGCGCTGGATGAACTCGAAGAATACCGGGCCCAGCAGGGTTTCCGAGAAGATCTGCAACAGCAGGCGCTTGTCGCTGGCGTCTGAGGCACCATCCAGCAAAATGCCACGGGCCTTGAGCTGGTCAACCGGCTCGCCATGACCAGGCAGGCGTTCCTCGAGCATCTCGTAGTAGGTTTGCGGCGGCGGGGTCATGAAACGCATGCCGAAGCCCTTGAGCGCGTCCCATGTCTTGAGCAGGTCGTCGGTGAGGAAGGCCACGTGCTGGATGCCTTCGCCATTGAACTGCATCAGGAACTCTTCGATCTGCCCCGAACCCTTCGACGACTCCTCGTTGAGCGGGATGCGGATCATGCCGTCCGGCGCGGTCATGGCGCGGGAGGTCAGGCCGGTGTATTCGCCCTTGATGTCGAAGTAACGGATCTCGCGGAAGTTGAACAGCTTCTCGTAGAAGCCCGCCCAGTACGACATGCGCCCGCGATAAACGTTGTGGGTGAGGTGGTCGATGATCTTCAGGCCGGCACCGACCGGGTTGCGGTCGACACCTTCGATGAACTTGAAGTCGATGTCGTAGATCGAGCTGCCTTCCTCATAGCGGTCGATCAGGTACAGCGGCGCGCCACCGATACCCTTGATCGCCGGCAGGCGCAGTTCCATCGGGCCGGTTTCGATTTCCACCGGCTGGGCGCCCAGTTCGAGCGCGCGGGCGTAGGCTTCATGGGCGTTACGCACGCGGAAGGCCATGCCACACACCGACGGACCGTGCTCGGCGGCGAAGTACGAGGCGATGCCCGGTTCATTGTTCAGAATCAGGTTGATGCCACCTTGGCGATACAGGTGCACATCCTTGGAGCGGTGGGTCGCCACCTTGGTGAACCCGAGCATCTGGAACACAGGTTCCAGCACGCCAGGGGTCGGCGAGGCGAGCTCGATGAATTCGAAGCCTTCCAGGCCCATCGGGTTGTCGAAGATATCTGCCATTTCTATGTCCTCATCTGCAGCGAAAAACGATTGATCAGTTGCTTTCGATGTAGAACTGGCGTGGTGGTGAGCAGGGTATCCCGCGCACGCTGCGGGCAAGGAAGTCACCAATGATCAGCTTGAACCCATGGTATGTCATATGGACCCATTCTCGGCGGGTTTGATTCCCCGGGGAGCGGAGAACCTTATTCTTGTATTCGTAACCGGATTCTATAGTGCGTAAATCGGTTTGTCGCGCTTTAGTTCGCAGGGCCGCTCGACAAACGGCTATCCTCTGCATATTCACGTCCGTCCGTCCGAAGGTCCGCCGCGCATGCCCCTGACACCCAAACGCCCTGCCCGCTGGAGCTGGCGCATGTTGCTCCCCTGGTGCGTGGGCGTATTGCCGCTGCTGTGCGGGCTGGCGGTGATGCGCTGGCAGACCGAGCGTGAGCTTCAGGCCAACAGTGCGGCAACCACCCACGAAGTAGTGAAACACCTCGAGACCGTGCTCGACAGCCTCTCCATCGCCGCCCGTCACCTGCTACCAAAGGCCGGCCAACCCTGCCAGGACGTGCAACTGGCGCTACGCATCGAGGTGACGCGCAACGCCTTCGTGCGCTCCACCAACCTGTTCGAGCGCGACACACTGTATTGCTCCTCGCTGTTTGGCGATTTCGACGAGCCAGTGGACGCCAGTAACTACACCGGTGGGCAACTGTGGCTGATGGACGGCAACTCGGTCACACCTGGCCAGCCGCTGCTGGCCTACCGCATCAACGAGGGTGACCGAGGCGCCATCGCCACGGTGGATGGCAATCATCTGCTCACCGCCTTGCGCCTGATCGGCGAGGATGAAGAACTGCAGGTGCAGGTGGGCAACCACTGGATGGGCCGGGACGGTTTGGTACGCAACGGTACCCCGCCCGTCGCGGCCAGTGCGGCGGCCACCTTCTCCTCGACCCGCTACCCGATCAGCGTGCACGGTGGCTATGGCGCGAACAAGCCGGGCGAAGTGATGCGCTCGCGCTATCCGGCCCTGCTCAGCCTGTTGCTGGTGCTGGGGACACTGGCCGGCGCCACCTGCCGCTGGCAGATCCGCCGCGCGTCCTCGCCCCGCGCCGAACTGCACCGGGCGCTGGAGGCCGGCGAGTTCCTCCCCTACTTCCAGCCGGTGGTGCGCAAGGGCGACTACCACTGGGCTGGCGTCGAAGTGCTGATACGCTGGCAGCATCCGCGCGAAGGCCTGGTGCGCCCCGACCTGTTCATCCCCTATGCCGAGCACAGCGGACAGATCGTCGCCATGACCCGCAGCCTGATGCTCAACACCGCGCAGATGCTCGCCCCGCATGCCGCGCTGCTGGAGGACGGCTTCCACATCGGCATCAACATCACCGCCGACCACTGCCGCGACCTGGGCCTGCTCGACGACTGCCGGACCTTCCTCCAGCATTTCCCGCCCGGGCGCGTGGTGCTGACCCTGGAACTGACCGAGCGCAAGCTCATCGAGCCGACACCGGTCACCCTGGCATTGTTCGAAAAGCTTCACGCGATGGGGGTGATGATCGCCCTGGACGACTTCGGCACCGGCCAGTCCAGCCTCAACTACCTGCGCCAGTTCAAGGTCGACTACTTGAAGATCGACCAGGGTTTCGTCGCCATGATCGGTGGCGATGCGCTCTCCCAGCACATTCTCGACACCATCATCGAACTGTCCGCCAAGCTGGGGCTGGGCATCGTCGCCGAAGGGGTCGAGACCGACGTCCAGCGCGACTACCTGGCCCACCATGGCGTGGACTTCCAGCAGGGCTACCTGTTCGCCCGGCCGATGCCGATCGCCGAGCTGCTCCTGGCCCTGGCCGCGCGCCCCGGCAGCCCGCGGTTGCCGCAAGGCGCGGCCCCTGAGATCATGCGCGGCTGACCCCACCGCTCACTTCCCGTTTTCGAGGCATTCGTGTCAAAAGGCATTGTTTCGTCGGTCATGGCATCCTGCCTGTTCGCCGTGATGTACTTCTATACCTCCTTCCTCAAGCCGCTGGACGGCGAGGAAATCTTCGGCTGGCGAACCCTGCTGACCCTGCCCTGCCTCACCCTGTTCATGCTCGTTTCCAAAGACTGGAAGCGCGTCGGCGAGCTGCTCGGGCGCGTCCGGCGCACGCCGCTCCTGCTGCTCGGCATGGTCGGCACCTCCTGGCTGATGGGCGTGCAGCTGTGGCTGTTCCTCTGGGCACCGCTGCACGGGCGCAGCCTGGAAGTCTCGATGGGCTATTTCCTGCTGCCGCTGGCCATGGTCCTGACCGGGCGGCTGGTGTATGGCGAGCGCCTGTCACGCCTGCAGAAGGTGGCGGTAAGCTGCGCGGCCCTGGGCGTGGGCCACGAGCTGTACCAGCACGGCAGCTTCGCCTGGGAGACGCTGCTGGTGATGATCGGCTACCCGATCTACTTCGTCCTGCGCCGCCGCTGCCGCACCGACCACCTCGGTGGCCTGTGGTGCGACATGTGCCTGCTGCTGCCCTGGGCCCTGTACTTCGTGATCCAGGGCCCGCTGTCGGCGGCCGACCTCGCCGAACACCCCGGCCTGTACGGGCTGATTCCGCTGCTCGGGGCGATCAGCGCCTGCGCCCTGATCGCCTACGTGCTGGCCAGCCGTCTGTTGCCGTTCAGCCTGTTCGGCCTGCTCAGCTACGTCGAGCCGGTGCTGCTGGTGGGTGTCGCCCTGCTGCTGGGCGAGACCATCGGCCCGGACCAGTGGCTCACCTACCTGCCGATCTGGGCCGCCGTGCTGGTGCTGGTGCTCGAAGGTTTCAAGCACCTGCTGCGCCAGCGTCGGCGCTCGGTGTAAGGCGCACCTGGCGTACCCGGCGCTCCTCCACCGCGACCACGGTCAGGGTCCAGCCGTTCCAGGCCAGCCGGTCGCCGACCACCGGCAGTCGATCCAGCAAGCTCATCACCAGGCCCGCGAGGGTCTGGTAGTCCTCGGTGGCGCGGGCGGCGAAGCCGGTGCGCGCCTGGATCTGGGCCAGGTTGAGGGCGCCACTGACCACGAAGCCGCCCTCCTCCTCGACCACGCCCGGCCCCTCGACCTCGCTGGCGTCCGGCAGTTCGCCGGCAATCGACTCGAGGATGTCGGTCATGGTCAGCACACCGGTGAAGTCACCGAACTCATTGACCACGAACGCAATGTGCGTGGACTGCCCGCGCATCTGCTCCAGGGCGTTGAGGATGCTGAAGCTCTCCAGCAGGTTGAGCGGCGTCCGTGCCAGGCTTTCCAGGTCCGGCTGATTGCCGGCCAGCAGTTCCCTGAGCAGCTCCTTCTTGTGCACGAAGCCCAGCGGTTCCTCGATCCGGCCATCGCGAATCAGCGGCAGGCGCGAGTATGACGAACTGACCAGTACCTGGGTAATAGCCTCGGCGGACTGCGACAGGTCGATCACGTCGACCTTGGCGCGCACGGTCATCAGCGTGCGGATCGGCCGCTCGGCCAGGTTCAGCACACCGCTGATCATTACTCGCTCGCGGCGGTCGAAGACCACCTGCTCGTCGCCACCCTCGACCAGGTCGGCAATCTCCTCGCCCAGTTCGTCGGCCGCCACCCGCCGCCCGCCCATCAGCCGCAACACGGCATGGGCGGTGCGCTCACGCAACGGCCGATGCTGCTGCAGGCTGCGCTTGCGACCGGCACGGGCCAGCTGGTTGAACAGCTCGATCAGCAGCGAGAAACCAATGGCCGCGTACAGGTAGCCTTTCGGGATATGGAAGCCCAGGCCCTCGGCGGTCAGGCTGAAGCCGATCATCATCAGGAAGCCCAGGCACAGCATGATCACCGTCGGGTGGGCGTTGACGAAGCGGGTCAGCGGCTTGCTGGCGACGATCATGATGCCGATGGAGAAGATCACCGCGATCATCATCACCGACAGCTGTTCGACCATGCCCACCGCGGTGATCACCGCGTCCAGCGAGAACACCGCATCGAGCACCACGATCTGCGCCACGATCGGCCAGAACGCGGCATGGCGCGTCACGCCACCGGACTGGGCGACATGCCCTTCCAGGCGCTCGTGCAGCTCCATGGTGGCCTTGAACAACAGGAACACACCACCGAACAGCATGATCAGGTCACGGCCGGAGAAGGTCTTGCCGAAGATTTCGATCAACGGTGCGGTCAGGGTCACCATCCACGAGATACTGGCCAGCAGGCCCAGGCGCATGATCAGCGCCAGCGACAGGCCGATCACCCGCGCGCGGTCGCGCTGATGCGGCGGCAGCTTGTCCGCCAGGATGGCAATGAACACCAGGTTGTCGATACCCAGCACCAGCTCGAGGACGATCAGCGTCAACAGGCCCAGCCAGGCCGTGGGGTCGGCTAGCCATTCCATCAGCGGGTACTCACGGGGAAGGCGTCACAAGGACGGGGGAAGGTTGGCCGGGACGGCCGGGGACTGGGAGGCTCCGCGAAGGTGCTCATATAAGCCTTGTTCGAAAAATGGGACGTAGATCCTACAATCGAAGCAGATTTTTCTGATAGCGCGAAACTATTACAAAAGCTGTAACAGATGAGCCAGGGCATTTTTGTTCAATACGCTGCCGGCTGGCACCGTCGAGTATACCGGCGTCCTTATCACAGCAAGGTTCACAGCCCATGAGCTTGTCATTGTCCATGGCCGCCTTCGCCCTGGCGGCCTCCATCTCCCCCGGCCCGGTCAATATAGTTGCCCTGGGCAGCGGCGCTCGGCATGGCCTGCGCGCCAGCCTCGGGCATGTCGCCGGCGCCACCCTCGGTTTCTGCGCGCTGCTGGTGCTGACCGGCCTCGGCGTTCACGAGCTGCTCGTGCGCTGGCCGCTGCTGGGGCGGCTACTGCACGGGGGTGGTGTGCTGTTCCTGCTGTACATGGCGTGGAAACTGGCCAGCGATGATGGCCGCCTGCAGGCCGACGGCGAGCATCGCCCACCCACGGCCTGGCATGGCGCGGCCATGCAGTGGCTGAGCCCCAAGGCGTGGTTGGCGGCGGTGGCCGGGGTCGGCGCGTACACCGCGGGTGAACAGCCGCTGTTGTGGCTGTTCACCTGGATCTACGGGCCGATCTGCTTCGTCTCGATCGCCAGCTGGGCCTGGGCTGGCAGTGTGATTCGCCAGTATCTGGGTGAGCCTCGGCGGCTGCGCCTGTTCAATCGAGGGCTGGCGACGCTGCTGGTGGCCAGTGCGGGGTATCTGCTGCTGGGGTGACGGCCCCGTTCGCCGGCAAACCGCTGTTCATGGCGTGAGCGCTGTAGGAGCGGCTTCAGCCGCGATCACCCGCGAAGCGGGTGCCCTGCACCGTGTTGGCTTCATCGCGGCTGAAGCCGCTCCTGCAGAAAGCAGGCCGGGGATGCTCCCACTGCAAATCACCGCTACAATGCCCGCCTTACCGTGACAGCCCGACCTATAACGACATGTCCCTTCCAAAGAACCACCTGGAACTGCTCAGCCCTGCCCGTGACGTGAGCATCGCCCGCGAGGCGATCCTGCACGGCGCTGACGCCATCTACATCGGCGGCCCGAGCTTCGGCGCACGCCACAACGCCTGCAACGAAGTCAGCGATATCGCCGAGCTGGTGGAGTTCGCCCGCCGCTACCACGCGCGCGTCTTCACCACCATCAACACCATCCTCCACGACAACGAACTGGAGCCCGCGCGCAAGCTGATCCACCAGCTGTACGACGCCGGGGTCGACGCGCTGATCGTCCAGGACCTGGGGGTGATGGAGCTGGACATCCCGCCCATCGAGCTGCACGCCAGCACCCAGACCGACATCCGCACCCTGGAGCGGGCCAGGTTCCTCGACCAGGCCGGCTTCTCGCAGCTGGTGCTGGCCCGCGAGCTGAACCTGCAGCAGATCCGCGCCATCGCCGCCGAGACCGACGCGGCCATCGAGTTCTTCATCCATGGCGCGCTGTGCGTGGCCTTCTCCGGCCAGTGCAACATCTCCCACGCCCAGACCGGGCGCAGCGCCAACCGCGGCGACTGCTCCCAGGCCTGCCGCCTGCCGTACACGCTCAAGGACGACCAGGGCCGCGTGGTGGCCTTCGAGAAGCACCTGCTGTCGATGAAGGACAACAACCAGACCGCCAACCTGCGCGACCTGGTCGATGCCGGCGTGCGCTCGTTCAAGATCGAGGGCCGCTACAAGGATGTGGGCTATGTGAAGAACATCACCGCCCACTACCGCAAGGAACTCGACGCGATTCTCGAAGACCGCCCGCAATTGGCCCGTGCCTCCAGCGGGCGCACCGAGCACTTCTTCGTGCCGGACCCGGACAAGACCTTCCACCGCGGCAGCACCGACTACTTCGTCAGTGATCGCAAGATCGACATCGGCGCCTTCGACTCCCCCACCTTCACCGGCCTGCCGGTGGGCGTGGTCGAGAAGGTCGGCAAGCGCGACCTGCTGGTGGCCACCGACGTGCCGCTGACCAACGGCGACGGCCTCAATGTGCTGGTCAAGCGTGAAGTCGTGGGTTTCCGCGCCAACATCGCCGAGCTCAAGAGCGAATCCGAGGAAGACGGCCAGAAGCGCTACCGCTACCGCGTCGAGCCCAACGAGATGCCCGAGGGCCTGCACAAGCTGCGCCCCAACCACCCGCTGTCGCGCAACCTCGACCATAACTGGCAGCAAGCCCTGCAGCGCACCTCCGCCGAGCGCCGCGTGGGTGTCGAGTGGCATGCGGTGCTGCGCGAGCAGCGCCTGATGCTCACGCTCAGCAGTGAAGAGGGGGTCAGCGTGCAAGTGGCCCTCGACGGGCCGTTCGGTGCCGCCAACAAGCCGCAGCAGGCACTGGATCAACTGCACGACCTGCTCGGCCAGCTGGGCACCACGATGTACCACGCCACGGCCATCGAGCTCGATGCGCCGCAGGCCTACTTCATCCCCAACTCGCAGCTCAAGGCCCTGCGCCGCGAGGCCATCGAGGCGCTGACCGAAGCGCGGGTCAAGGCGCACCCGCGTGGCGCACGCAAGGCCGAGACCACGCCGCCGCCGGTGTACCCCGAGTCGCACCTGTCGTTCCTGGCCAACGTCTACAACCAGAAGGCCCGCGACTTCTACCACCGCCACGGTGTGCAACTGATCGACGCGGCCTACGAGGCCCACGAAGAGCACGGCGAAGTGCCGGTGATGATCACCAAGCACTGCCTGCGCTTCTCCTTCAACCTGTGCCCCAAGCAGGCCAAGGGCGTCACCGGCGTGCGCACCAAGGTCGCGCCGATGCAGCTGATCCAGGGTGACGAGGTACTCACGCTGAAGTTCGACTGCAAGCCGTGCGAGATGCATGTGATCGGCAAGATGAAAAGCCACATCATCGACCTGCCGACCCCAGGCAGCGCAGTGGCGCAGGTGGTCGGGCACATCAGCCCGGAAGACCTGCTCAAGACCATCCCCCGCGCGCCCCACTAAGCGCATGTAGGAGCCGGCCTTGCCGGCGAACACCGGCGCGGCCGGTGTCAGACACCGCGTTGCCTGGTTCGCCGGCAAGGCCGGCTCCTACAGATTCATAGAATTAAAAATGGCTCACATGAGCTAATTTCGTCTCATATGTTATAGTCCACGATCTTTCGTCAGCCTTCGCCCGCCATCGGCACCCGCGGGCGATCATCGACTCGAGGTCATTCATGCGTAGATCCCTCCAAGAAGAACGCCTGCTCAAGGCGCTGGCCCATGCCATCGTGATCCAGCCGCGCGCCACCCTGAAAGAGCTGGCGGAAACCGCCGGCGTCAGCAAGGCCACCCTGCACCGCTTCTGCGGCACCCGGGAGAACCTGGTGAACCTGCTCGAGGACCACGGCGAGCAGGTGCTCAACCTGGTCATCCAGGAGGCCGACCTGGAGCGAGCCGAACCCCTGGACGCCTTGCGCCACCTGATCGCCGAACACCTCAAGCACCGCGAAATGCTGGTGTTCCTGATGTTCCAGTACCGCCCCGACACCCTGCTCGGCAACGCTGAGGACCGCCGTTGGGAAGCCTACACCCAGGCCATGGATGCGTTCTTCCTGCGCGCCCAGCAGATGGGCGTGCTGCGTATCGACATCAGCGCGGCGGTGTTCACCGAGATGTTCATGACCATGATCTACGGCATGGTCGACGCCGAGCGCCGCGGGCGCGCGGCCAGCGCCAACACCGCCCAGGCGCTGGAGCAACTGTTCCTGAACGGGGCGCGCACGCCGGCCTGAGCCTCAGGCCAGCTGTGCCACGATCGCCTCGGCCAGCGCCCGCACCCGCCGAGGCTGCACCCGGGTCGGCGGGTAGACGATCTGCAGCGCCACCTCGCCCGCGCCATAGGCCGCCAGCACTTCCAGCAACCGGCCGCTGTCCAGGTCGGCCTGCACATCGCGGACCGATTTCAGGCACAGGCCATGCCCGGCCAACGCCCAGCGGCGCACCTGCTCGCCATTGTTGGCCACCCGCCGCCCGCTGACCCGCACGGGGTACGCATTGCCCCCCAGGCGAAACGGCCAAGTGCGCTCGGCATGGATGCCAAAGCGCATGACGATGCAGTCGTGGCCCGCCAGTTCATCGGGATGGGCTGGGATGCCATGGCGTTGCAGGTACTCCGGCGCGGCGCACACCACCCTGCGGTTGTTCCCCAGCGCCCGCGCGCGTAGCGAGCTGTCGGCCAGGGTGCCGTAGCGAATGGCGAAATCGATGCCCTGCCCCACCAGGTCGACGTAGCCATCGGTAAGGTCGAGGTCGATGGTCACCTGCGGATGGTCCGCCAGGAAGCGGTCGAGGATCGGCGCGATGACGTTCTGCCCCAGGTCGACCGGCGCGCTCAGGCGGATCAACCCCGAGATATTCTCGCTGCCGTGGCGGATGCGCCCTTCCAGCTCGTCGGCCTCCGCCAGCAGGCGCCGCGCGCCATCGGCCAATACGCGGCCTTCGTCGGTGAGGTTGAGCGAACGCGTGGTGCGCGTGAGCAGCGTCACCCCGTAATGGGCCTCCAGGGCCGACAGGCGTTCGGACACCGTCGCCGGCGACAGCCCCCGCTCACGGCCTGCGGCCGACAGGCTGCCTTTCTCGATGATGGCCAGGAACAGCGCCAGGTTATCCAGCATGGCTTTCGATCTTTCCGAAATATGAATTTGGTTTGCGCCTGATTATTGGCGATTTCACCGCTAATTACACTGGCGCCTCCCCAAACTCAACCCTCGAGAGACCATCGATGACCAGCAGAAGAGACTTCGTCAAAGGCACCCTCGTCGGCGGCATCGCCGCGGCGGCCACCGGCACGGTGCTGACCAGCGGCGCCACCACGCCACCGCGCAACAGCCCCACCCCGGCGGGCGGTGGCGGGCCGTTCTGGCCCAACGGCGCGCAACTGGTGATTTCGATCTCGTTGCAGTTCGAGTCGGGCAGCCAGCCCGCCCACGCCGAAAGCCCGTTCCCGCCGCTGGATGCGCGCTACCCGGACACCATCGCCCCCAGCTGGTACCGCTACGGCCCACTGGAAGGTGTGCCGCGCCTGCTCGACCTGTTCGACCGGCATGCCATCAAGGTCACCTCGCACATGGTCGGCAAGGCCGTCGAAGCCTACCCGGAGCTTGCCGCCGAGGTGGTGCGCCGCGGCCACGAAGCCGCGGCCCATGGCCTGTACTGGGCACCGCAATACAGCCTTACCCCCGCCGAGGAACGCCGTCACTACGAGCAGGCGGCGGCCATCGTCGAACGGGTGACCGGCCAGCGCCCGGTGGGTTTCAATGCCTTCTGGATGCGCCATTCCCGGGACACCCTGAACATCCTCCAGGACCTGGGCTTCCTCTACCACATCGACGACCTGTCGCGGGACGAGCCGTCGATCACCCCGGTACGCGGCAAACCCTTCGTCGTGGTGCCCTACACCCTGCGCAACAACGATATCGGCCGCATCGCCGGCTCCACCGCGATGACCGGCGCCGCCCTGCTGCAAGAGCTCAAGGACGAGTTCGACGTGCTGTATGCCGAAGGCCGCCAGCGGCGCCGGCTGATGTCGCTGTCGGCCCACGACCGTATCGGCGGCACGCCGACCGTGGCCCACGCCCTCGACCAGTTCATCGCCTATGCCAAATCCCACCCCGGCGTGGCGTTCCTGCGCAAGGACGAGATCGCCCGCTGGACCCTGGCCCAGGGCGATGCGCCACTGAACCCGGCCAGGGTCTTCGACTGATTGCGTTCAGCGCGCGGCCAGCCCGGCTTGCTGCAGGAAGGTCAGGTTGTCCTCCAGATGCCAGTCCTCGGCAATGCGGCCATCGGCAATGCGATAGATGTCCATTGCAATGAAGTCGATAGCCTCGCCCTGCCCCTGGCGTTCGCCCAGCTTGCCGGTGAAATGCCCGGTAAAGCGCAAGGCCGCGGTGACCCGGTCACCGGCGACGATCATCTGCAGCACTTCGCAGCGCAGGTCCGGCACCGCCGCGCGGAAGGCCTTCGACGCTTTCAACGGCCCTTCGACCCCCTGCGGCCGCCCGGCAGGCAGGGTGTTGTCGCGAAAGTCCGCAGCCAGCGCAGCGCGGGCCAGGGCTTCGTCGCCGGTATTCCAGAAGGTGTCATAGCGCCGGGCGGCGAGGATCTGCTGTTCGAGCTGGGCCTTGGGCAGGCTGTGGTCGACCACCAGCACGGCTGGCGTGACCAGTTCGCCGGCATTGGCCAGGTTGGCGGCAGCCACCAGCAGCAGAGGGGTCAACCAGCGGCCGGCACGCAGCCCCGAAGCCTTGGATTCGGTATTCATGTTCATTTCCTTGAAGTGTCGTCAGAGAAGGCATGGCGCGGCCGCAAACCATGCAGACAAGCCTATCCAGTCGGCGCCAAGCCCTCAAGAAGGCACTTTTCACTCACCTGGTCACCCTGGAGTAACCCCCGCATGGCCCACTACCGGGAATGCCCCGCCTACGACGTATTCGCCCCCGCCTGCCCCGCGCGGATGGTGCTCGACCGCCTGGCGGACAAATGGGCGCTGCTGCTGATCGACCGCCTCAGCGCCGGTGAACGCGTGCGTTTCAACCAACTGCGCCGGGACATGGCCGGGATCTCGCAGAAAATGCTGGCGCAAACCCTGAAGCGCCTGGAGCGCGACGGGCTGATCGAGCGTGAAGTGCATCCCACCGTGCCGCCCACCGTCGAGTACGCGCTGACCGAACTGGGCGCGACCCTGGGCGACACGGTCGAGCGCCTGGCACATTGGGCGGAGGCGAACATGCCCGCGATACAGCTGGCCCAGCAGCACTACGACCGCCAGGCTGCGCGCCACGTTGATTGACTCGCCCGCGCATAAATGCTCAGATGCGCCCCTTGTTTCAGGTGTCCCTGGCCGCCGTGCCAGGGGTTAAACGGGAAGCCGGTGCCTCGTTCAACGCGAGAAGTCCGGCGCTGCCCCCGCAACGGTAAGCGAGCAAGGCATTCGACAGACCACTGTGCCAACGGCATGGGAAGGTGAATGCCCGCCCCTCTCGCAAGCCCGGAGACCGGCCTGCAACCTCTGTTTGGCAACTCCCGCGGTGGGCGGGCGCGTGCCGGTCTTGGGGCGGCCCGCTGCCTGCAATGCCTTCATGCGTCCACCTCGCCGGGCTTCACTTTCTCGCTACGGGCGCGTCCGCATGTCTTCACCCCTCCTGCGCATCGAGCGCCTGCACTGGTCACCCGCTGCCGGCGAGCCGCGCCTGCTCGACGATGTCACGCTCGAAGTGCGCCCCGGCGAGTTCGTTGGTCTGATCGGCCCCAACGGCAGCGGCAAGACCAGCCTGCTGCGCTGCGCCTACCGCTTCAACCGCCCCCAGGCCGGGCGCGTGCTGCTCGATGGCGAGGATGTCTGGCAATGCCCGCCGCGCTGGGTGGCCCAGCGTATCGCGGTGATGCTGCAGGAGTTCCCCGAGGACTTCGGCCTCAGTGTGCGCGACGTCGTCGCCATGGGCCGCACGCCGCACCTGGGCTGGCTCGACGGTGACGGCGACCCGGCGCCCATCGAGGCCGCCTTGCGCCAACTGGGCCTGGAAGACCGCGCCGAGCAAGGCTTCGCCCACCTGTCCGGTGGCGAAAAGCAGCGTGTGCTGCTGGCCCGGGCCCTGGCCCAGCAACCGCGCCTGCTGGTGCTCGACGAACCCACCAACCACCTCGACCCGCGCTACCAGCTGGCCCTGCTGCAGCATCTGCGCGGCACCGGCCTGGGCCTGTTGGCCAGCTTCCACGACCTGAACCTGGCCGCGGCCTTCTGCGACCGCCTGTACGTCATCGAGCAAGGCCGCATCAAAGCGGGCGGCACCCCCGCCGAGGTGCTGACCGAGCAGTGCCTGGCCGAGGTCTTCGGCACCCGCGCCCTGGTCGACCGCCACCCCTTGGCCCATCACCCGCGCATCACCTGGATCAGCCCCGCATGAAGCGATCGATACTCCCCCTGCTCGCCGCCCTGCCCCTTATGGCGGCGGCCGGCGACTACCCTGTGAACGTGCGCAGCTGCGACCGCACGGTGACCTTCCAGCAGGCACCGCAACGGGCGGTCAGCCACGACATCAACCTGACCGGCATGCTCCTGGCCCTCGGTCTGCGCGAGCGGATGATCGGCTACAGCGGCATCAGCGGCTGGAAGACCCTCGACCCTTCCTTGAGCCAGGCGTTAACGGGCCTGCCGGAACTGGCGCCACGCTACCCATCGGTGGAGAACCTGCTGGACGTGGACGCCGATTTCCTGTTCGCCGGCTGGGGCTACGGCATGGAGGTCGGCGGGACGCTCACGCCGCAGCGCCTGGCATCGTTCGGTATCCCGGTGTATGAACTGAGCGAGTCCTGCTCGCGGATCATGCCCCGCCGCCCGGCGAGCCTCGACGACCTTTACACCGACCTCGACAACCTCGGGCGAATCTTCGACGTGACCCCACGTGCCCAGACGCTGATCGCCGAGCTGCGCCAGCGGGTCGCCAGGGTTGCCAAGACCCTCGCCAACGTCCACGACCACCCCAAGGTGTTCCTCTACGACAGCGGCGAGGACCGCCCCACCACCTCCGGCAACCTGGGCATGCCCCAGGCGCTGATCGCGGCGGCCGGTGGCGACAACGTGATGGCCGACGTGCAGGCCAGCTGGACCGAGGTCAGTTGGGAAAGCGTGGTCGAGCGCGACCCCGAAGTGATCGCGATCGTCGACTACGGGCCGACCAGCTGGCAGCAGAAACGCGATTTCCTGCTCCAGCTCCCGGCACTGGCCGATGTGAAAGCCATCCGCGAACGCCGCTTCGTGGTGCTGTCCTACCTGCAGGTGACGCCCTCGGTGGACAACGCCGATGCCATCGAACAGCTGGCCGCTGCCCTGCACCCGCAACTGTTCGCGCAGGCACGGCCGTGATCCCGCTGCGCAGCCCCTCGGCCTACCGGCTGCTGCTCGTCGGGCTGGTGGCCGCCCTGCTGCTGTCCTGCCTGGTTTCGCTCGGTTTCGGCGCGGCGCAGGTGCCGCTGGCCAATGTGCTGGACATCGCCTTGAAACAGGCGGGGCTCGCCGAGGCTGGCAACTTCAGCCGTGGCCAGGAGCAGATCGTCTGGCAGATCCGCGCGCCACGGGTGCTGCTCGGCGCGCTGGTGGGCGCCGGGCTGGCCATGGTAGGCGCCGCCTTGCAGGCGGTGACGCGCAATCCGCTGGCCGACCCGCACTTGCTGGGGGTCAGCTCCGGGGCCGTGCTTGGCGCCGTGCTGGTGGTGTTGTTCCTCGGCCCCTTCGCCGGTGTGCTGAGCCTGCCGCTGGCGGCGTTCCTCGGCGCCCTGGGCTGCATGCTGCTGGTGCTGGGCGTGGCCAGCCGGCGCGGCCGCCTGGACAGCGAACGGCTGCTGCTGGCCGGCGTGGCGGTATCGTTCGTGGTGATGGCGCTGGCCAACCTGTTGCTCTACACCGGCGACCCCCACGCCGCCAGCTCGGTGATGTTCTGGATGCTGGGTGGCCTGGGCCTGGCGCAATGGTCGCTGCTGTGGCTGCCGGCCCTGGCCGTGCTCGCCGGGTTCATCCTGCTGATGAGCCTGGCCCGGGCGCTCAATGCCCTGATGAGCGGCGAGCAGACCGCAGTGAGCCTGGGCTTCGACACCCGCCGCGTGCGCGCCCAGGTGTTCGTCGGCACGGCGCTGCTCACCGGGGTGCTGGTGTCGCTGTCCGGCGCCATCGGTTTCGTCGGGTTGATGCTGCCGCACATGGCCCGGCGCCTGGTCGGCGCCGAGCATCGCCGGCTGCTGCCGACCTGCGCGTTGCTGGGGGCGCTGTTCATGGTCTGGGTCGACATGGGCGCGCGCACTTTGATCGCCCCTCAGGACCTGCCGATCGGCATCGCCACGGCGGCCATCGGCGGGCTGTTCTTCATCGCGCTGCTGCGCCGTCGCGGCTAAGCTCGGGCGTCACACCTCGCAACCCGCGCAGCGCCGCGCGCAGCTCGGCCGGGCGCACCGGCTTGGCCAGCACCGCGATCCCCCGTGCCTGCAGCGCCGCCTGCAACCGGTCGATATCATGCCCGGTCATGATCAGCGCCGGCACCGCCCAACCGCGCTGGGCGCGCAGGTAATCGATGCAGTCGATGCCGGTGGCCTTCGGCCCCAGGTCGTAGTCGGCGACGATCACGTCACAGTCGCTGGCCAGGCCCTCGGCCGAATCGTGGGCCTGCACCTCGCAGCCCCAACGCTGCAACAGCGCGCAGGTGGCCTGCAGGACATTGTGGTCATCCTCCACCAGGCACACGCGCAAGCCGGTGAGCAGCCCCACCTGCAAGGCCGGGTCGATGGCCGGCTTCGGCATTTGCGCCACAGCCCTGGGCAAACCACTGAGGCGCACCGTGGTGCCATGGCCGGGCCGTGAGCGCAAGCTCACCGCCATCCCCATCAGGCGGCCCAGGCGCTGGACGATGGACAGCCCCAGGCCCACGCCCTCGACGTCCTTGTCGCGGTCCTCGCGCACCCGGTAGAACTCCTCGAACACCTTGCCCTGGTGCTCCTCGGCGATCCCCCGGCCCTGGTCGCAGATGACGATGGCCAGCCCCTCGCCACAGGGCCGCACCCCCACCAGCAACGGCCGGCCGGCGGCGTACTTGAAGCTGTTGGACAGCACGTTCTGCACCATGGTCGCCAGCATCCCGGGGTCGGCGCGGGTCCAGTGCCGGCTGGCCACCTGGCGCATCTCCACCCCCGCCCAGCGCGCCGCCTCGGCGTTCTGGCGCAGCAGCTCGCGCAAGAAGCCATCCACCGCGAAGGTCTCGAACTTCGGTTGCACTCGGCCGTTGTCCAGGGTGTAGAGGTCGAGGATCGAGCGGAACAGTTGCGAGACGTTGAGCAGCGAGCGGTCGATGCTGTCCACCAGGCGCCGCTCCTCGTCGCCCAGGCGCGCCTCGCGCAGGCAGGCCGTGAACAGGCCGATGGAGTGGATCGGCTGGCGCAGGTCATGGCTGGCCTGGGCCAGGAAGCGGGATTTCTCGCGGGTGGCGGCCTCGGCCAGGGCCGTGGCCTTGCGCGTGCGCTCCAGCAGCAGGTGGGCGTAGAACGGGATCAGCGTGCTGGTGGTCAGCAGCATTGGTAGCAGGAACGGCTGCTGCTGCCAGTAGGGCGTGAACCACCACACCGCCACCAGCGCGCCCAGGGCCAGCACCGTGGCGATGGCCAGGTAGCGCGAGCCGAAGCGCATGCCGTTGCCCAGGTTGATCCAGACCATCACCGCGTACAGCGGCAGCGCGGTCTCGCCGCCGACCACCAGGCCGAAACAGGTGCCGGTGTAGTCGCCCAGCATGCCGAAGATGCGCCGCGCCGGATAGTGCCCGGGCCAGCGCTTGATGGCCTGGCGCATAGCGACCGAGACCACCACGAAGGCGGCGTAGTAGAGCAGCACCGGCAGGTAGGTGGCGAGCGAGCGGCCCGGCAGGAAGCCCAGCAGGGCCACGTAGCTGATCGCGCACGAGGCGACGATGATGCGCAGGTTGGCCTGGTCCAGTTCGTTGTTCTTCTCGAACTTCATGGGAAACGTCCTTGTGCGCCAGTCGGCATCTTGGCGAACAGCCTGGGGAAACGGCGGTCCAACCCTGCTAAGTTAACATGTGTCGCAAGACAGGGAGTTTCACGACGTGAGTTGCCGCATCATCGTGGCGGATGATCATCCGCTGTTCAGGGACGCCATGGCCAGCACCGTGCGGCGCCTGTTGCCCGAAGCCGAAGTCGAGCAGGCCGGCACCCTCCAGGACGTGCTCCGGCTCATCGCCCAGGGCGAAGCGCCCGACACCCTGATCCTCGACCTGCGCTTTCCCGGCCTGACCTGCATCGCCCGCCTCGCCGAGTTGCGCCAGCAGCTGCCGCGCACCGCGCTGGTGGTGCTCTCCATGGTCGACGACCCCGAGGTCATCAACGCCGTCATGGCCGCCGGAGCCGACGGCTTCATCGGCAAGAGCCTCACCCCCGAGGAGATCGGCGCCGCCCTGCTTGCCGTGCGTGAGGGCGAAGTGGTGGTCAGGTATGCGCCGTCGGGCCTGCTGCACCAGGAGGGGGCCGACAGCGAGCTGGAACAGCTGACCCACCGCCAGCAGGACGTGCTGCGCCTGATCGCCCAGGGCAAGACCAACAAGGAAATCGCCCGCGAGCTGGATATCTCGCCGTTTACCGTGCGCATCCATGTGTCGTCGCTGCTCAAGACCCTCAACGTGCCGACCCGTACGGCGGCGGCCGTGAAATATTCAGGTAACTGAAGCCTGCCAAAGGCGCCGCCGCCCCCGTAGGAGCCAGCCTTGCTGGCGAAGGCCACGCCGCCGTCCCCTGTAGGAGCGGCTTCAGCCGCGATCACCCGCGAAGCGGGTGCCAGCCACCG